>JAVVEW010000028.1:0-33438 GCA_032251045.1 Methylococcales bacterium | reverse complement strand
ATAAGGCACGCGGATGAAACCGGGCAACAGCGGGCCGAAATGTTCCTGAATGCGGCTGTTGCCGGTGGCGCTTAGCGTTGCCAGTGTGCGGCCATGAAAGCTTTTTTCCATGACCAGAATCAGCGGTTGCGCAAGGCCTTTATAAACATGGCCGAAGCGACGCGCCAGTTTGATGGCCGCTTCATTGGCTTCGGCGCCGGAATTGCAAAAGAATGCGTTGCTCATGCCAGTTAGCGTCGCCAAGCGTTCGGCCAGTTGCTCTTGAAGGTCGATTTGATAGAGATTGGAGGTGTGAATCAAGCGTCGTGCCTGATCGGCCAGGGCGTCGGCTACCCGGGGATGGGCGTGACCGAGATTGCACACGGCAATGCCAGACAGGGCATCCAGATAAGCGTGGTTATTTTCATCGTATAACCACACGCCTTCGCCACGTTGAAAGCGCACCGGCAAGCGGCGGTAGGTTGGCATGATTGACTCGGTCATAGTTTTATAATGTCGGTTTGCTGAAAAAAGGCCGCCACGCGCATTGAAAAAAGCTTTGATTATAGTAGTTATCAGGGGCGCTAAACAAGTTTGCCAGTATTGAGGCAATTATTCCCAAACAGAAAAACGATTACCTGATGCATAGGCAGCAACGCTTAGTCGCCGTAGGTGCGACATGGAGGCTGCATTCATGCGTGTAATGACGTGTTCGCAGTGTCTGTTAAGTGCTTTCTGATATGCCCCGGTTCAATTGGAATATGGATTTCGATGGTTGATTTAGGTGTCTTTGGCAGCTGTCTGGCTACCAAACATGACGCATGGCGGCTGCGGGATGCGGCGGCGTTCATGCCAGGTGCGATTTTTTGGCTAACAAATCAGCCTTGGGTCGGGTATAATGCGCGATTCACAAAGCGCCCGTAGCTCAGCTGGATAGAGCGCGGCCCTCCGGAGGCCGAGGCCAGAGGTTCGAATCCTCTCGGGCGCGCCATTGTCTTTTGCGTTAAGCCACGCAACATTTCTTAAGTCTTTCTTGAAGTCTTTGCCGGTTTCCATCAGCGTTTCTTGCGCACATGCCGTCAGCTTATGTCCATGAGCGTGTATTGACAGCCCCCCAGGAGCCATCTCTGATGAGCCAGCCGCAGCGATTGAATTTTTTAGCGCAGTTATACCGCGACCAGGCCCAGGAAGCCTTGGAGGCTTTAGGGCGGTTGCAACAGCAGCGCGAACAACAGCAACAGCAAATCAGCCAATTACAGCAGTATTGGCAGGATTATTTGCAAAAAATGCAAACGTTTGCCGCTCAAGGCGCTCGCGCCGGCCAGTTGATTGAGTTTCGTTTGTTCATCGATAAGCTGGAAGTTGCCATTCAAGGTCAGGAAAAACAACTGCACAAGTTGACTCGGCAGTGTGAGGAGGCGGGTGAGCACTGGCGGCAGTTACACTTCAAGAGTAAGGCTTTGACGGAAATGGCTGATAAAGCTCAGGCGAAAGTGCTGAAAACGCAGGAAGACCGTTTACAGAAAGAGCTTGATGACCGCAGCGCGATCAACTTCCGCATTAAAAATGGCCCGAAAAATGCTGGTTAAATGCAACTTGTTTGGTTTGGCGCATCGCCAAGTCCATACCACTGTTGCTAACCCAGGAGTCAGTTATGTCTGTTTCTGCACTGTTAGGCTCGTTGTCCGGATTATCAGCCAGCATTCCCACCGCACAGGCTTCCGCTGAGGCGTCTGATACGCCTTTCGATGCCGTGTTTGCCCAATTACTGGGCGAAGCAATGCCGCCATCGGCGGCAGCTCAACGGGCGGGACAAATGGGGCCAATAGGGCAACAAGTTGCCGAAGACGGTCAATTTTTGCCGATGCCTGGCCTGATTGATTTGCCGGAAACCACGCGCGCCCTAGAGGATGTGCTGGCCAAAATTGAAACGGCGTTGGCCGGGGTGTCCGAGACTGATGCAACGGATGAAGCTTCGGCTAATGCGCTGTTATCCCCGCTGATGGCATCCATGATGCCGGTTGCTAATGATCCTGTGGCGGTACGGGATCAGGCCATGCCTTCAGCGCCCGCTGTGACCGCCCAGCTAAAAACGTTGCTGGCCGATGCTGAGGTCGGTACTGTTGATGATTTGGCGGCAGTGTTGGCGCCACTGGTCAAGGCGGATGATGCAGAGGAGCAGGTGCAGGCGTGGCTGGCCAAGGGTGCCGGCGGCGAGGAGGTGCGCCAGCTTTTCGGTCAGGCGCGCGCCTGGTTGGCAACGCAGTCTCAGGATCTGGCGCCGGCTTTATCCGAGGCCATGGATGAGCTGCGTACCGGCTTGCGCGGTCCGGTGGCTCATCAGGGGCGGGCATCTGGCGAGATGCCCGCGATCATGCAGGCGTCGCGTTTGACCGAGGCGCCGGTGCAGGCCGATGTTGCGGGTCAGCAGGCGCTTTTGGCCGGTCAGAAGGGCGATGTCGCCCCGGCGGATACCGATTGGTTTGAGCAAATGGTTGCTTTGCGTGCACGAATGGCGGGTGATGCTGCCGAGCCTGCTTTGAGTGATGCGGCTACGCAGACAGGCGAGCTGCCGTCCGAGTCATGGAGCATGACTGCCCTGAACGCTAAAAAACAGGCCTTCAAATTCCAGCCAGATACGCTGTCACGCTTGAGTGCCGAGTCGGTTAGTCTGGGCGCAGAGTCTGTTGCAGAGCCGCTTGGCCAGGCCATGCTCAATCCGGCTACACCGGCAACGCAATCTGCCAGCTTGACGTTGACAACTCCGTTAGGGCATCCGCGCTGGTCTGGCGAGCTGGCTGAGCAAATCAGTTTCATGCAGGCCAATCAATTGACTTCGGCCGAGTTGAAACTGAATCCTGAGCACTTAGGGCCGGTGTCGGTGCGCATCGATTGGCAAAATGAGCAGTTGGCGATTGCTTTTGAAACGTCACACAGTGAGGTTTATGAGGCGGTCGAGGCGGCCATGCCCAAGTTGCGTGAGTTGTTTCAGGGGCAGACTGTAACCGATGTGCAGCTGACTAACACCGATCAGGCCGGTGCGCGCTCCGGCGCGGATTCGCAATCATCCGGCCAACAACAGTCGCGTCAACAGGCTATGGGCCAGCAAGAGGTGATTATGGCGGAGGACATGCCGGAGCCGGAAGCGGACGATGCGCGCGCTATTTTAGACAGCGATTTCAATCTGTTTGCATGACCTTACGTGGCCAGATTCAGCGTTCGATAGCAGCCAGTGCCGCGTTGATGATGGTATTGGCGGCTTTTCTGGCCATCGGCTACGCCCGTGTGGCCGTGAAACGTGAAGTTCAGTCGTCCCTGGCGCTGGCCAAGCAGTTGATCGATAGTGGTTTGAGTGACAGTCTGGCAGCTGAATGGCCGCGTCAGTTTACTCCGATTCGCCATTTGGTATTCGAATTTACAGACGCTAAAGGGCAAAGCAGCCAGACATTCGGTCTGGCAGCAGCCAGTAACCACCAAAAACACGCACCTGACTGGTTTGTTGCCTGGGTCACCGATACCTATCCTACTTTGCGCTATGCCCTGACTGACGCCGAAGGGCGTGCGCTCACATTATTGGTGCGCGCCAATCCATTCGATGAAATCGACGAGGTCTGGCAAGAGACGGTGATTTTTTTTATGGTGCTGGGCTTGTTGCTGGCGCTGATGATGTTGGTTGTGCAAGGCGTGTTCAAGCGCACGTTAGGGGCTATTGAGGTCATTGTCGCCGCCTTAAAACGCATGGAAACCGGCGACTATCATGCCCGTTTGCCGGAGTTTTCCATTCAGGAATATCAACAAATCGCGACCGCAATCGATCATCTGACCGAGGTGATTGCCAGTAAACAGCAGGAAAATCGCCAGCTAACCCGGCAGGGCTTGAAAATACAAGAAGAAGAGCGCAGGCATCTGGCCAAGGAGCTGCATGATGAGCTGGGGCAGTCACTGACCGCGTTGCGTGTCATGACCGCCACCGCCAGGCAGGCACCCGAACAGATTCAGGCGATTAGCCAGAATATTGATGCTATTCTGGAGCATTTGCTGACGGTTACCCGGGGTTTGATGCGGCAGCTGCATCCTTTGGTGTTGTCGGAGTTGGGGCTTAGGGCGGCGCTGGAGGATTTGTTGGCGTATTGGTCGGAACGTGAGCCAAGCATTGATTGGCAATTGCATTGTGCTGATGCGGTTGTTGACTTTCCTGAGGTTACCGCGATTCATTTGTATCGGGTGGTGCAGGAGGGCGTGACCAATATCATTCGCCATGCCGCAGCTCGTAATGCCACGATCAGCCTAAGTCAGCGGCAAGATGGCTGGCGCCTGGTCATCGAGGATGATGGCAAAGGTGGCGCCTGTTTGCATCATCATACAGGTTTTGGCTTGCGCGGCATGCAGGAGCGTATTCAATCGTTGAATGGTTCGTTGCAGCTGACCTCGACAGCTCGGGGTACGCAATTGCAGGTTATTATTCCCGACCCGCCGGTTGCCGACAGATGACTTGATGCGGCTTGTTATCCCCGTCGTTTTTTGAAATTAAGCACCGGTGTCCGTGAAGGGGTGTGGTGACCTTGTAAGCTCTCGTGCGCGGCTTGTGTGGCAGGTTTGTTATGATGCGTGCTTTGAATTGACTTGTGGTCTTGTGAGGTCATTATGAATCAACGTGTGTTGGTAGGGCTGGCTCTGGTCGGGCTGTTGAGTTTATCGGGTTGCGCCAGTTTTGGCAGAGGCGTGGCCGAGGCCTTTCTGGAGAAACAAGAAGCTAAGGACACCCGGGCTTGCGAGGTTGTCGGTAAGTCGTTTGCCGGCGTCAGGCCGCATCTAAACACCGAAGACGGTAAAATGAAGTTGTTGATGGTGCATGGTGTGGGCAGTCACTTACCCGGTTATTCAACCCGTTTTCGTGAAAAGTTGGCGCAGGAGCTGGCGTTGGATGCCCGCGCTACGCAGTTCAAAACCGTGCATCTTACCGACCCGCTGAACACGGATAAGGACTTGGGTGAATTGCAGATTCACCGGCTGCTGGACAAGCAGCAAAATCAGGAGCTGCTGTTTTATGAGCTGACTTGGTCGGCGATTACCGAGCCGGACAAAAAAGTCCTGTCTTATGACAATTCGGGCGCTTATTCCTTCCGTCGGGCTGAAGTCAATGACTTGATGAAAAAGTTTTCCAACGACACGGGGCCTGATCCGATTATTTATCTGGGTGAGCGGCGCGAGGACATTCTCATCGCGTTCGTGCAATCATTCTGCTGGATGATCAATGGCACTTGGGCGCAGTTGCCAAACGAGGCTAAACAAGCTTGTACCTTTGATGATCTGGAAGCTGTGAATAATCTGCGTAACGATCAATATGCGTTTGTTTCGCACAGTTTAGGCAGTCGCATCACCATCGATGGCCTGCAGCGGTTCGCGACCTTTTTTCTGGACAGCACGTTGCGCCCCGAGCTGAGCCGGCCTCAGGCGATGCTGGATATTCTGCGCCAGAAAAATATTACTATTTACATGATGTCCAATCAGTTGCCGATGCTGCAATTGGGACGTAAATTGCCGGATGTGCATGATCAGCGTGCGGCTTATTGTTATCCTGAAGGCGAACTGTATGGCCAGCACATGGTTAAAAAAACCCAGTTGATTGCCTTCAGTGATCCTAATGATTTGCTCAGTTATGCGGTGCCGCAAAGTTTTGTCGATCGTTATCTGGATTCGCGACTTTGTTTTGATGTCACCAATATCAACATCAATGTGGCCAAGATTTTTGATGCTTTTGGTCTCGGCACCATGGCCAACCCGCTGGACGCCCATGTCAATTATGACTCCGATGACCGGGTGGTGGCGATGATTGCCAAAGGCATTGGCAAGCGGCAAAGTGCGGAGATTGTCAAGCAGCGCTGCGACTGGGTTCGAACCATTGATTGACTAATGTTCTGCTGGCAAAGCCCGTGCCGAATACCCAGGCGCCTTTAAGTCTTTGCCGATGTGAGGTATGTTTCAGGCAAAATGATTGGGCATGTTATAGTATTGCGCTTGGTCAACGACGCAGTGCGTTGACGCGAACACAACCTTAACCACGACTCAACGTTATGATGATTAACGGCGTCTCGATCGACGACACCTTTGCTGAAGCGTTCCCGATGAAAGCCACGCGCGCCATCATCACTGCTCAGAATGAAACCTGGGCAATGAACGCCGCTGCGGCCATGACCGGCTTTGCCACCTCGGTGATCGCCTGCGGCTGCGAGGCGGGCATTGAGCGCCTGGTGCCGCCAGAGGAAACCCCAGACGGCCGCCCCGGCATTTCGGTATTGCTGTTCGCCATGGGCGGTAAAGGACTGGCCAAACAACTGGAAACCCGAGCCGGGCAATGTGTGCTGACTGCGCCCACCTCCGCCTTATTTGCCGGTATTGAATCGGAAAAGCAAATCCCGCTGGGTAAAAACTTACGCTTTTTCGGCGATGGCTTTCAGGTATCGAAAGTCATCAATGGCCGCCGCTACTGGCGGGTGCCGGTGATGGATGGTGAGTTTCTTACCGAAGCTACCACCGGCCAGGTCGAAGCGGTCGGCGGCGGTAATTTTCTGGTTTTGGCCACCTCGCAACCGGCGGCTCTGGCCGCCTGCGAAGCGGCCATTGCCGCGATGCGTAAATTGCCCGATGTAATCATGCCGTTTCCCGGTGGCGTGGTGCGTTCCGGCTCCAAAGTTGGCTCCAAATACAAGGCTCTGGGCGCGTCCACCAACGATGCCTTCTGCCCAACGCTGAAAGGCATGAGCAACACCGAGCTGTCGCCTGAGATTGAATCGGTGATGGAAATTGTCATCGACGGCCTGAGCAAAGAGGCCATTGACCGTGCCATGCGCGCCGGTATCGACGCGGTCTGCAAACTGGGCGCGCAAGCCGGCATCCGCCGCATCAGCGCTGGTAATTACGGCGGTAAGCTGGGCCCGTATCATTTTCACCTGCACGAGATCATGGCATGAGCGCGTTAACTTTCACCCTCAAACAAACACCCCGGCAGCGGTTGGATGTGTCGCCATTGACGCCCGATCGGCTCCAGGGTTTAAGCATTGAGCAGATCAACGCATTGCCTTTGCGCTGCGGTAACACCGAACAGCCGGTAGCGGCGTGGTTTGACGTGGCCGGCGACGATGCGCTTAATATGGTTGTCACCGGGCATGACCGGCTGGATTTTATCGGCCAGGGCATGAGTCAGGGCAAAATCATCGTCAACGGCGATGCCGGCGCTTATCTGGGCCAACACATGCAAGGTGGTGAAATCCAGGTATCCGGCGATGTCGGTCTGTATGCGGCCTGCGAGCTGAAAAACGGTTTGATCGTGATTGACGGCAATGCCGGTGATTTTCTCGGTGCGGCTCTGCCGGGCAACAAAGCCGGTATGAAAGGCGGTACCGTGCTGGTTAAAGGCAATGTCGGTGATCGCGCCGGTGACCACCTGCGCCGGGGTCGGATACTGATCGAAGGTGACGCCGGCGCTTACCTGGGGGCACGCATGATTGCCGGCACTATTGCCGTCATGGGTAAGGTTGGCGCGTATCCCGGCTTCGCCATGCGTCGGGGCACCTTGCTACTTTGGCAGTCGCCTGAACTGACCGGTAATTTCAACGACTGCGGCGCGCATACCTTAAGCTTTTTGCCGATGCTGTTTACCTCTTTCCAAGCATTGCCGGGTCGTTTTTCCCAAACAGAGAACGCTTTTAACCGCGTCCGCCGCTATGCCGGCGACATGGCCGAGCTGGGTCGGGGCGAAGTGCTGGTGCGATGGCATGGTCAGGCAGATGGCTCAGGTGAGCGGGCTTGATCACCAACGGCTTTGACCTTATAGTCAAGAATTTTCCGGTTTGGGTGCCGTGGCAGGTTACGGCATTGCCGCCGTTGCACATCAGGAATGCCTTGGTTTTTGGGCTGTTGTTGTAAATATTTAACAGAATGTTGTAAGTACGCTTCACATTTTACAGATGATTGATTATACTGCTTTCAAGGATGCGTTTAAGATGCGGACAAGATGTCCAGGTCGCTGGATATGCCAATGTACAAAGAGAGCCAGCCAATCAGGCTTTGTTGCTTTGGTTCTAGGTGTGGCCGGCTGTGCCAATGTACCAACCAATAATAATGCCGAGGCTGTGGTCTCAAGGCGTGCCCAAGAATACTGGGATTTGATGATTGCACAGGATTATGTTGGTGCTTATCAGTACTTATCGCCAGGCTTCAGACAAAAAGTGGGTGCCGAGGCTTATGCCAAGCGCTTTCGAGGTAAAGTCAAATTTCACCAGGCCAGTATTGAGTCTTGGGATTGTCAGCCAGAAATCTGCGAAGGAAAGGTACGCATGGACTATACTATTCAGCCCATGCCTCCCTACTCAGTAGAGTTAAGGCGCCCGGATCAGCGTTCTGATCGATGGATTTTCCTGGATAGTCAATGGTGGCTGGCACCCCGAAAATAGCTTGATATAACGGCGGTTTTCAAACCCGATTTTTCAGTTTTGAATGGGTTACAATTTCTTGGGTTTTTCTGGTAACAACAGGATATTAAGTCTATACTTAAAGCGGAAACTTTAGTGCGGGCGGTAAGTCCTTGGGTTCTTTGCCGTTTGCCTGTTCAAGTTTTTCTTTCGTCAACATCATAGAGGATAAACGTACGATGATGAAAAAAACCATGATTGCTGCTTCTGTAGCAGCTGCATGCACTTTGGGGCCTGTAACTTCACAGGCAGTTAATGTTAGTCTGGACAGCACAGGTCAAGCCCTGTTGTATCCGTACTACAATGTCAACAACGGCAATACCACATTCGTTTCGGTGACTAACACGACTGATCAAGCAAAAGCGGTTAAAGTCCGTTTTCGCGAAGGCGTAGGTAGTGAAGATGTATTCGACTTTACGCTTTATCTGTCGCCTGAAGATGTATGGGTTGGCTCTTTATTTCGTGACGGCAATAATGTCAAGCTGAGCACCAACAACGATACCTCTTGCACCGTTCCTCAGCGTTCTGCTCTGGAAGCGGCAGCGTTCAGTTCTGCACGTATCGACAGCGATTACCAAGCGGCGGCGGCTGATCGCGCTACTGTTGTGGCCAACCGTCTGTCTGAAGGTCATATCGAAATTATCGAGATGGCTGAGCTGCCCCCGGGTGCAATCACTACCGCAGTCACTCACCAAAATGGTGTGCCTGCTGATTGCTCCGTGCCTGTAACTTTTACCGGTGGTCGTTTGGCCAGTGGTGACCGTGTTGGCGCTATCCTGGATCAAGGTTCAGTCACCTCCGCTAATATTACTCAGAGCTTTAATAATCCAACCGGTGGTTTGTACGGCCAGGCAGCTATTTTCAATATTGCCTCCGGAACCTACTTCCCATACAACGCTACAGCATTGAACCAATTCTCGGCTAACCCGATCTGGTGGCCTCAGAATGCCCAGCCATTCACGGGTGTTGTCGATGTTGCCGCAGGCGGTAATGCTTTGATTGCGGGTGGTCTTGACAGCTTAGGTCGTCCGATCGCTAACTACCGTACTGCGGATAACGGTACGACCGTTCCTGCGCAGGCAGGTACGTTGAACTTTGACTTGCCTGACTTGAGCACCCCAACCACGGCAGAAGTCGCGGCTGGTGCGCGTGCGGATCAATACACCATTGATCTGGCAGGTGTTCCTGCTGTTAAAACCGGTATTTTCAACGCCAATGGTTCGCCAAACGCTAAATTCGATAAGCGTGACGCAGTATCGGCTTCTCTAGTCGCCAACACCCTGCAAACTGATTACATCACTAGTGATACGTTTGGCTCGGACTGGCTGATTACCTTCCCAACTCGTTACCTGCATGTTTCTGACGTGTCTGCCGTGGCGCCTTTTACCAGAACCGAAACTGTTCAATCAGGTCAGGCTTGTCATGATGTCGGTTTCGACTTCTGGAATCGTGAAGAAGCTAAAAATGCTGTTGACCCAGGTGTAGGCGTTTCTCCTGGCTTACCGGCACCGGCTTTCACTCTGTGCTTTGAAGTCAACGTATTGGCTTTGAACAATACTGATAGTGCTTCAGAAGCATTAGATGCCATTGCGACCAAAGCAGACGTGCCTCTGGAATTTGCCGATGGTTGGGCGCAAATTGACCTGACTAACGCCGGTCAACACCAGTTGACATCTGGTGACAATGTTGTCTTCAACGGCTTGCCTGTTATTGGCTTTACCGCAGTTATCGATACCGTTACTGGCACTGAGCGTGGTGGAGTATTCCCAAGCCGTGCTAAATTTGATGTTGTAGGCCAGGTAAACAATGGCGGCAATAACAACGGTGGCGCATTTGATGCAACGCAATTTGCTAACCTGGATGACTGCTTAGCCGGTGCAGGTGACGATGCTAACAATCAAGGCGCATGTATTGCAACTGGAATAGTCGGTGGATTCGGCGGTTAACGCTGATACGCGAAATCTTCCTGCATAGGGGAACTCGCGAAACTGTCTGACTGATAAGACAGCAATACATTAAAACCCCGCGCTTGCGCGGGGTTTTTTTTTGTAACTGGGAGGTGAAAATGTCGCTTTGGATAAGTTTGATAGCTTTGCTGTGGTTTCATGTGGCATCGGCAGATGATTTGACGATTGTCGCCCGGTCGGGTGATCAAGTGGTAACCATCGATGAAGTGCGCCAAGAAGTCGCCTATTTACAGAACACCCGTGGCATCCGGCAAAAGCCGACGCTGGAAACTTTGCAGCAGTTGAGCCAAAACATGCTGACGCGAAAACTGATCGCGGCCGACAGCTTAAGTCAGACGCTGGATTTGACTCCAGAAGGGCAGTTTGCATTACAACGCGCCAGAGAGTTGGAATTAGGTCAATTGGTGATGACGCAATTGGCACAAGTACTTCCTGATGCAGGGCAGCAAGACATTCTGGCGAAGGAGTATTTTCTATTGCATCAAGCCGAGTTTAGTCAGCCTGAACAGCGGCGTTTATCGCACATCCTGATTCGTGTCGAGGGGAGCGATGACGCTGAGGCATTAACTGAGGCTAAGGCGTTATACCAGCAGCTCAGACAAACGCCTGAACAATTTGAAGCGTTGGCGAAAAGCAGAAGTGCTGACCCAAACAGCGCCCAAAAAGGTGGTGATCTCGGTTTTGGGCCAAAAAGCCGTTATGTTCCGTCTTTTGCAGATGTGGCGTTTGCATTGAAAGAGCCGGGGCAGCTTTCACAGCCGGTCAAAACGCAGTTTGGCTATCATTTGATTCGTTTGGATGCAATCAAGCCTGGAGTGATGCCGGAATATGAGGCTGTTCGCGACGATGTGTTGCAAAAAGCCCTGAAGGCTTATCAAAAGAACAGGCAAGAGCAGTATTTGAATAACATCCGCGCTTCGGGCAAGCGGCAGCTACATAAGTCGTCGCTGCAGGTGCTGTTTGATGAATTTTATTCAGGGTTGCAAACGCCGTGAGTACAGGCTTGTGTTGATTCGATATTGGCCCGGGTTCGGGCTTGTGCTGCTGAGAGCACTGCTAGCGCACCAGTTATGGCGACATCGGGTGTTGTTGGTTGGCATGGTGCAACGCGCCCTGATGTCCGGCTTTGCCGGGGCCAGTCTCGGTGGCGTGTGGCTGTATCTGAAACCTTTGGCGATGGCGGCGGCGTATTATTTTGTTTTCGACCGGGTACTGTCGGCGCGCATCGGCATTGAAACTGGCACCGGCATGTATGCATTGTATCTGATGAGCGGGTTGATCGGCTGGATGGCGTTCGCCGAAGGCGTGATCGATGGTGCCTTGTCGTTAAGCCGTGATGCCGATTTATTGAAGAAGACGCAGCTGCCCTTTGAATTGATTCCAGCACGATCAGTGCTGACGGCGGGCTTGCGCATGGCGTTGTTGGTGGAGCTGGTGTGGTTGGCCGGGTTGTTTCTGGCGCAAGGCCAGATCATCGGTTTGCTGTATGTTGGCGGGTGGTTTTTGCTGCAACTTTGGTTGACCTATTATTTAGCCTTGAGTTTTGCCTGCCTTTCGGCGGCATTGCGAGATATTGGTTTGCTGGTCGAGGCGTTGTTTCCCTTTTTGCTGTTTTTTTCACCCGTTTTGTATCAAACAACCTCAGTGCCCGAAACCTTTGCCTGGGTGTTGCCAGCTAACCCTTTTTCTGCCCTGGCCGACGGTTATCATCACATTTTGTTGCAAGGTCATTGGCCGCCGCTGGCAACCTGTTTACAGGTGCTGTATTGGCTTATGCCGGTGATACTGGTAGCGCATTTTCTTTATGCCCGGGCGCGTGATCAACTGACGGATTGGCTGTGAGCAAACTGGTTGCCGAGAATTTAAGCAAATACTACCGTATTTATCCCAGTCCGGCAGCGCGGCTTTGGGAGTTATTGTTAGGGCGGGCGCGCTATCGTCAGCATTGGGCGTTGACCGATGTGTCGTTTGCTTTGGAACAAGGGCAAGCGCTGGGCGTGATTGGTGATAATGGCGCTGGCAAAAGTACCTTGTTGAAATTGATTACCGGTACCTTGTCACCGTCTAAAGGTCGTGTGCAACGTCATGGCCGCCTGACTGCGATTCTGGAGCTGGGCACAGGATTCCACCCGGAATTCAGTGGCCGCGAAAACCTGTATTACGCCGGCACGGTCATGGGCATTGGGCGTGATGAACTGAAGCGGCGTTTTGATAGTATTGTTGAGTTTGCCGAATTGGCCGCTGTTATCGACCGGCCGATTAAAACCTATTCCACCGGCATGGTGGTGCGGCTGGCGTTTGCGTTGGTGACCTCGGTTGATCCTGACATTCTGATTGTCGATGAAGCTTTGGCTGTGGGCGACCGGCAATTTCAGAAAAAATGCCTGGATCGCATGGTGGACATTCAACGCGGCGGTACCACCATTTTGTTTTGCTCGCACAGCATGCACCATGTCATGCAATTCTGTGATCAGGCATTGTGGTTGGAGCAAGGACGTGTGCGTGAGCTGGGGTCGGCCGGAGCCGTGGTGGATCGCTATATCAGCGCTTCGATGGCCGAATCAGCGTTAACAACCAACAGTCGTCAGGCTGAAAATGCCGGAGGCGGTTGCCATGTTCATGCCGTAATCCCAGATTGCCGTAGGATTCTTCAGCGTGGCGAAAAGTTAGCATTATTGATTGATTTTCAGGTGTTGCGCGCAGGGACGTACACGTTTGGCGTGGCTATCGACCGGGCCGATACCAACATGCGCCTGGTTGCCGAAACCACGCTGGAGAATAATGTACCGCCGATGCCGCTGACGCCTGGGCGTTATCGTTACCGGCTAGAAGTCGATACTTGCGCGTTAAGGCAGGGCCGTTACATCAGCTTTGCCGGGTTGCTGGACGATACCTTGCTGGAAATTGTCGATTATGATCGCCTGGAATTCGAGATTATCGATGCCGATCCTGTCAAATCACCGGCGTTAATTCGAGCTGCGGTGAACTGGGTCGGGTTGGTCGAATCAGGCTAACCTTGAAATGGCGTGCGCATCCAGGCAAGATCATTAAAATAAAATTCCGGGTGACGGGCAAAGGTGGGCTGAAATAAGTCAACCAAGGCTTGCAGGGTCTTGGCGTTATCCGGTGCCGGCGACACCGGCGCAAACCACTGCACCCGATGTTGGCCGGTTGCCGAGTCATAATAACCCAGATATGGCAGGATTCTGACTTGCGCACGCCGGGCCAATAGCGGAACAGTGGCAGGCAGATAAAACGGTTCGCCCATAAAATCCGTGGCAAGTTCCTTTTGTTGCAAACCTTGTTCGCGTACATCCAGAATGGTCACTTGGTTAATGCCTTGTTTGAGCTGGCTGACATGCTGAAAAAAACGGTCCGTGGAATAACGCCCGGGATGGCCGGAAAGCCCTTGTTTCAAATGGCCGAATTGGTGCCAGAAATGGCTGGGGCGGCTGTTCGGTTTACGATTGCGACCGGAAATAATCATCTGACTGCTGATGCCAGTTTGCTGATACAGCGACGCCGGATACATGCCCCATTGCCCGTAATGCAGGCTGGTGATGACATAGGTTTCCTCAGGGTCTATTTGATCTACGCCCTGATGCACAAAGTTTTTTTTCAGGTAGCGCTGCCCCAGCCAGAGCACTTCCAGACGCATGGCGGTGAGATAGCTTTCCCGCAGGCTGGGGCGGGTCAGCGACAGCAGCAAGGTTCGGCAAGCCGGATAAGGTAATAGCCTTGGTGCCAGGGCCAGAAGATTTTGGCTGAAAACAGGCAGTTGATCGACGTAAATGGGCTTCATTAGCGTCCGCTAGGAAAAGAAAAAAGTAAAACCAGGCAAGGTGCGGCCAGCGTACCTAAGCATTGATAATTATGTGCTATTGCGCTATGAAATAGGCAGACAAATAGTACTTTCCCGGTCATTCCTGTGATTTCAGCCCATCGTGTATCCGTTTTTGAAGGCCGAGCCAATCATTTTAATTTGATTCGAATGTCGGCGGCAATGGTGGTGGTATTTTCCCATGCGCATGAATTGCTGGGTGTATCTTATGCCGCTGCCGAAGCGGTCAAACGCATGACCGGCATTGCCGCCAGCGGTTATGGTCTGGCCGCCTTTTTCTTTATCAGCGGTTTTTTGATTGCCCGTAGCCTGTTGCATCGTGCCGATAGCGTGTTTTTTGTTAAATCGCGTCTGGCACGCCTTTATCCCGGCTTGTTATTGTCTTTGTTGTATAGCGCACTGATCATCGGGCCGTGCTTTACGCATTTGGAGCTTTCAGCTTATTTCATTCATCCACAAACCTGGCATTTTGTCGCCGATAACCTTGTCATAATCCTGCCCTATAAAGAGCAGGGTTTGCCTGGAGTATTTGCTGGGCATGTCAACACGCTGGTCAATGGTTCGCTGTGGACGTTGGCCTGGGAGTCACTATTTTATGCTGGCTTGTGGCTGGTTTGGCGCTTGGGTGGCCTGGCTTGTCGTTGGCTGATTCCGGCTCTGGCGTTGGCTTTGCTGGTGGTTTATTTGCATGTGTTGACGAGCAAAACCCTGACCGATGTCATTTTGTTAAGCGGCCTTGGTTTTTCGGTTTTGTTTGTACTTGGGGCAAGCGTCTATGTGCTGGGGCGTGGACTAATATTGCATCCTTTAGGCTTGTCAATGAGCGTGGTGACGTTAGCGGGGTTGATGCTGATGCGAGGCAGTGTCGCCGATACCCTGAAATACCTTATGTTTTGCTATGTGTTGTTGCAGCTGGCTTACTGGCCAGCGCGGCGCTTACTGGTGTACAACAAATGGGGTGATTTTTCCTATGGCCTGTATTTGGGGCATTTTCCGGTGATGCAAATCCTGCTTGAGCTTAAGCTGGCGTCCTCGCCTTGGTCGTTATTCGGGTTGACCTTGCTGTGCGCGTTGCCGCTGGCGGTGTTGTCCTGGTTTTGGGTGGAGCGGCCGGTGTTGCGATGGGTCAGAAACAGGCATCGACATGTCGCTGTGGCGTAAACTCCAAGCTAACTGTCATTCGATTGTCCAGCGCGAACACCATTACCTGCCGTTTATCGACGGGCTTAGGGCGATTGCGGTGCTATTGGTGTTTGGCTTTCATGTGTTGTTTTTAAGCGAGCGCTTACTGGGGCCGAAGGTGTACCAAGGCTTGCTGGGCTCTGACCATCTGCTGGTCAATGTATTCTGGCAAGGCGATAAAGGCGTGGATTTGTTTTTTGTGCTGTCAGGGTTCTTGATTGCCAGCATTTTAGTGCGGGAATATCAGCAAACGCAGTCTATCAAGATCCGGCGCTATCTAACCAAACGCTTGGCGCGTATTTGTCCCGCGCTGTATGGGCTGTTGTTGTGTGCGGCGCTGCTGGGCTTGCCAAATAGCGCTCAGGCCTGGCGCAATATCCTGTTCATCAATAATTATTCCGGATGGGATATGTTATTTGCGCCCTGGACCTGGTCAGTGACGGTGGAGGTGCAGTTTTATCTGGCGGTGTTGTTGCTTTTGCCTTTGTTATACCGCTGGGGCCGGATTCCAAGCTCGGTGATGTTGCTGTTACTGGTGTTGCATGTGGCTTACCGCGCTCGTTTGATCATGGGGCATGATGTGTTGTTTCAGCAGCCGTTTGCACAGGTGTTAGCGGATAAAACCACGCGCTTGTTATGGCTTGGCGATATTTATATCGATTTCTTTGCCCGCATTGGGCCGATTCTGGTTGGCGTTTTGCTGGGCTGTATATATCGCTACCCGCCGCCTGGATGGCTGCGTTTTTTCGCGAACAGCGGTAAACGTGCGGTGGGTATCGGCGGCTTGGGCGTGTTGTTGGCGTTGTTAGTCTTATCGGTGCCTTTGTATGATCCGGCAGGTCGTTACTTTTCCTGGGTGGGCAGCTTAGGTAATGGGTTGTTGCTCAGCGTGCATCGCTTAAGTTTCGCGTCTGCCATCGGTTTGATCATGGTCAGCCAATTATTTGCGCCGCAGGGTCGGGACGGGCTGGGGCGGATGTTGGCGGCGCGTTGTTGGGTGCCTTTCGCCCGGGTTTCATATTCCTTTTATCTCTATCACATTTTTGCCCTGGAATTCGTTTATGTACATTGGCCTAAACATTGGGGTATGTCACCGTGGCTGAATTTGGCCTTGGCCGGTTTTTTGGCGTTGTTGCTGGCGTTGTTGATGGCGGTGATCAGCTATGTGCTGATCGAGAAAAATTTTATCGATTGGGCCAGAATGCGTAGCGCGAAGGCGTTAAGCGGGTAACGCCAAGTCTTCCGGATTCAGCCAGTGATCGAGGTGAATGACGTGATGAAAGTCCAGGTCATCGCGGCAGCGAAACAGCTGAAACGGGCTGTGAATGTGCGCGAACGCGGAGGCCATGTAACCGCCGACGATAATGCCTTTGAAGGTTGTATCGATTTGCGACAAGGCCATGGCGAGTTTGGCGCGGGACAGCATCATGAACGCGGAGTGCGGATTGACCGCCGTTTGCAAGGTTTTGCCGTGAAATGTCAAGGTCGCATCCAGCCAGCCCGGCATGGCCAGTAAGTCGATGCATTTTTTACCCTGGCGATCGATTTCCAGACGATTGGGGTGCAGGCAATAGTGCTTGGGATGGTGCCGGTCAAACGCCAGGATGTTGTGGACTGTTGCGGCAGGGACCAAAATGTCGTCTTCAACCACCATGAAATAATCGTAGTCCGGCAGCTTTTTTTCCAGCGCATAGATCACCTCATACACCAATAATCTGGGGTCGGGGCAGTCAAACAGCCAGTCCAAGACTATCGCGCTTTGCCCTTCGATACCACAGGCTTTGACCTCGCAATGAGGCAGGGTGTTAAGTTGCTGCAGCGTTTGTTTGACAATGGCTTGGCGCTGTTCCAGACCGCTGCGGGTGGATTTTCCGACAAACGCGCTTTGCTGGCCGAAATAATGCGGCACCAGGCATAAAATGCGCGGTTTTCGGTTGAACAAGCGGGCAAGTTGCGCTTTCATCGGCGAGAATAAAACCGGCTAACGGGATGGTTTGGTGGTCGAGCGGCGTTTGTTTTTGCCAGTCAGCGGCTTGCTACGGTCAAAACGTGGGTTATGCCGGGTGGTAAAAGGTTTGCCGGAGGACTCTACTGTCCGTCCCACGCCCGGCTGGCGTGCCGGAATCAACTGTTTTTTGCCGTTGCCGATCAAATCGCTTCGGCCCATGGCTTTCAGCGCTTCGCGCAAGAGCGGCCAGTTTTTCGGGTCATGATAACGCAATAATGCTTTGTGCAGCCGCCGTCTCTTCAAGCCCTTGGCAACGAACACATCGCCGTCCTTGCGGCGAATGCGTTGCAGGCTGTTTTTGCCGGAATGATACATGGCGGTGGCAATAGCCATGGGTGAGGGTAAAAACGCCTGCACCTGATCGGCGCGAAAGCCGTTGCGCTTCAGCCACAGCGCAAGATTCAGCATGTCTTCATCGGTGGTGCCGGGGTGGGCGGCGATGAAATAAGGAATCAGATATTGCTCCTTGCCCGCTTCCTTTGAGTATTGGTCAAACATCTGCTTGAACTTATTGTAGCTGCCGATGCCGGGTTTCATCATTTTCGATAACGGCCCGCTTTCGGTGTGTTCCGGGGCGATTTTCAAATAACCGCCGACATGGTGAGTCACCAGTTCCTTGACGTATTCGGGCGACTCCACCGCCAGATCGTAGCGTAGCCCCGAGGCGATAAAAATTTTCTTGATGCCGGGCAGTTTGCGCGCCTTTCGGTATAGCTGGATCAGTGCTGTGTGGTCGGTGTTCAGATTCGGACAAATGCCGGGGAATACGCAGGATAACTTACGGCACGAGGCTTCGATGGCCGGGTCTTTGCAGGCCAGCCGGTACATATTGGCGGTGGGGCCGCCCAGGTCGGAAATATGGCCGGTAAAGCTGGGCGAGGTGTCGCGGATGGTTTCGATTTCGCGCAGGATCGAGCCTTCCGAGCGGTTCTGGATGATACGGCCTTCGTGTTCGGTGATCGAACAAAAGGTGCAGCCGCCAAAACAACCGCGCATGATATTCACCGAATGCTCGATCATCTCAAACGCCGGGATTTTGGCCTCGCCATAACTGACGTGCGGGCGGCGCGAGTAAGGCAGGTCGAACACAAAATCCATTTCCGGCGTGGTCAAAGGAATCGGCGGCGGATTCAGCCACAAATAGCGGTTGCCATGCGCCTGCACCATAGCGCGAGCGTTGCCGGGATTGGTTTCCGCGTGCATCACCCGCGACGCATGGGCGTACAGCACAGGATCGTTTTTCACCGCCTCGAACGCTGGCAATTCAATCACCGTTTTATCGCGTTCAGGCCGACGAAAGATGATCGGCTGTTCGTTGTTATCGGTTTTGTCGCAGGCCGGTTGCTCCTGATAGGGATTGACCGGCGGCGCGATGGGGCCGGGCGTGTCAAAATCGGTTGAATCCTTGCGCCAGCAATGGTCAGGAATCTGTTTAACAAAATAGCAGGTACCGCGAATGTCGGTCAGGGCATCAATAGGGTCACCGGCCGCCAGCCGGTGCGCGACCTCGACTAAGGCGCGTTCGGCATTACCGAACAGCAACAAATCGGCCTTGCTGTCGGCCAGCACCGAGCGGCGCACAGTGTCCGACCAGTAATCGTAATGGGCAATACGGCGCAGGCTGGCCTCGATGCCGCCGATGATGATCGGAATGTTTTTGTACGCCTCCCGGCAGCGCTGGGCGTACACGGTCAAGGCACGGTCGGGGCGCTTGCCGGCTTTGCCGTCAGGCGTGTAGGCATCGTCGGAGCGGATTTTCCGGTCGGAAGTATAGCGGTTGACCATCGAATCCATATTACCCGAGGTCACGCCGAAAAACAGATTCGGTGCGCCCAGGCGTCTGAAATCCTCGGCACCGGTCCAATCGGGCTGGGCGATAATGCCGACCCGAAAGCCTTGCGCCTCCAAAAGCCTGCCGATCAGCGCCATGCCGAAGCTGGGGTGATCGACATAAGCATCGCCGGTAACCAGCACAATATCGCAGCTATCCCAGCCCAAAATATCCATTTCTGTCCGGCTCATCGGCAATTGCGGGGCAATGCCAAAGCGCTGAGCCCAGTATTTGCGGTAGCTGTTAATGGCGGGGGGTGTTTCGGTCAGTATGTTCATGGGGGTATTTTACGGCTTTTATGTCAAAAAAGCGTTGTTGTGCTTAACAATTCGGCAATGCTCAAGGTAACCCGTCAATCCACGACCGCCTTATGACGGCTGTTAAGGAACGAGCATGAAGTCACTTCTTCAAGTAGGAAGGGGGGCGGTGGCTCGTTTGACAGGTGCCGGCGGTAGGGATAGCCGCCGTCAAGCCTACATGGAGGGTTTCACGGCGTCCTGTCAAACGAGTGACCGAACCGCCACAAAGCTTACGGTTTCGAGAAGCTATTTTGTGCATGCTTCTAAGACGGGTAGACATGGAGGGGGTGGCGACAGAGAGGTAGCCCGTTGAAGCATCTCGGAAGACGGAAACCAGGCTACAACAGGCCACAACGCCTGCCCATTCGTCAAATTAACCGTGGCTGTGTGCGTGATCATCCTTGAGGGTCAGCGCTTGTCGCCGCGATGGTCGATCAGATCGCCGACCACACCCGGGTCGGCCAGAGTCGAGGTGTCGCCCAGGGTGTCCAGCTCGTTGGCGGCGACTTTGCGCAAAATCCGGCGCATGATTTTGCCGGAGCGGGTTTTTGGCAATCCCTGAGCCCATTGGATGATGTCGGGATGGGCGATGGCGCCGATTTCCGAACGCACCAGGTCGTTGAGTTCCCGGCGCAGGGCGTCGGTGGCGTCAATGCCGTGGCGCAAGGTGACATAGGCGTAAATGCCCTGGCCTTTGATCGGGTGTGGATAACCGACCACCGCCGCTTCCGCGACATCGGGGTGTAACACCAAGGCGCTTTCGATTTCCGCCGTGCCCAGCCTATGGCCTGAGACATTGATCACATCATCGACCCGGCCGGTAATCCAGTAATCGCCGTCGGCGTCCCGGCGCGCGCCGTCGCCGGTGAAATAATAGCCGGGATAGCTTTTGAAATAGGTGTCGATAAAGCGTTGATGGTCACCGTAAATACTGCGCGCCTGACCGGGCCAGGGAAAGGCGATGGCCAGCACGCCTTCGGCTTCGCCGTCTTGGACATAGCCGGACAAATCCAGAATCACCGGTTGGATGCCGAAAAAGGGGCGAGTGGCCGAGCCGGGCTTGAGCGTGGTCGCGCCGGGCAAGGGGCTGATCAGAATGCCGCCGGTTTCGGTCTGCCACCAGGTATCGACAATCGGGCAGCGGCTGTCGCCGACCACCCGGTAATACCATTCCCAGGCTTCGGGGTTGATCGGCTCGCCCACCGTGCCCAGAATTCTTAAACTCGAACGTTCGGTGCGGGTGACAAACGCATCGCCTTGCGCCATCAGCGCCCGGATGGCGGTGGGCGCGGTGTAAAAAATGTTGACCCGGTAGTGATCGACAATGCGCCAGAACCGGTCGGCTTCCGGATAGGTCGGCACGCCTTCAAACATCAAGGTGGTCGCGCCACAGGCCAGGGGGCCATAGACCACATAACTGTGCCCGGTGACCCAGCCGACATCAGCGCTGCACCAGTAAATGTCGCCGTCGTGGTAATCAAATACATCATGAAAAGTCATCGCCGCATACAGCAGATAACCGCCCGAAGTATGCACCAACCCCTTGGGTTTGCCGGTGGAGCCTGAGGTGTACAAAATAAACAGCGGGTCTTCGGCGTCCATGATGGCCACCGGGCAATCGCTGTCGGCTTCTGCCATGGCTTCATGCCACCAGACATCGCGGTCATCGTGCCAGGTGATTTCGGCGCCGGTGTTTTTGACCACCAGCACGGTCTGAACCGGGGTGTTTTCCATCAGGGCGCGGTCGGCATTGGCTTTCAGCGGTACGGTTTTGCCGCCGCGTCGGCCTTGGTCGGCCAGAACCAGCAGTTTACAGTCGGCATTGATGATCCGGTCGCGCAGGGCTTCGGCGGAAAAGCCGGCGAATACCACCGAATGCACCGCGCCGATGCGGGCGCAGGCGAGCATGGCAATGGCCGCTTCCGGAATCATCGGCAGATATAAACACACCCGGTCGCTTTTGCCAACGCCGTGGCTTTTCAGCACATTGGCAAAACGGCAGACTTCCTGGTAAAGCTCACGGTAACTCAGAGCGCGGCGTTGCCCGGGCTGGTCACCTTCCCAGAGAATGGCGGTTTGCTCGCCTCGTTGTTCAAGATGCCGGTCCAGGCAGTTTTCACAAACATTGAGCTGGCCGCCTTCAAACCAGCGGATCAAGCCCTGACGAAAGTCATGGCGTAACACCGTATGCCAGGGCTTGCGCCAGGTCAGTACCGTTTTCGCTTGCTCAGCCCAGAACTGTTCCGGTTGCGCTATCGATTGCCGATAGCGCGCTGCATAGCGGTCGGCTGTGACATGCGCCTGGACGGCGATGGCTTCGGGGATGGGGTAACGGTGGCTGGTGGTCATGATCACTCCGAAAACCTTGTTACAAGGCGCGAATGGCGGTTTGGCCGGATAGCTGTTCGGGCCGCCAGTGCTGGATCGCCCAATCGAGCACGGTTTGCGGCTTGGCTTGTGCGGCGAGTTCTTGGGGCGGCGCTTGATTCAAGCATTGTAGCAAACGATACAGCACTCGACTCGGCTGGCTTGGGTCCACCGCGTCGGCAAACGTTTGTTTGCTGAGTTTGGCGCCCTTGGCGTCGGTCAAAATGGGTAGGTGCAGGTAACGTGCCGGTTGAAAGCCAAGCAGGTTATCAAGGTATAAATGCTTCCCGGTTTCGGCCAGTAAATCGCCGCCGCGGACAATGTCGGTGATGCCTGAGTCATGATCATCGATCACCACCGCCAGGGTGTAAGCGATGATGTGATCCCGACGCTTAACGATCAGGTCGCCGAAATCGCGTCCGGCCTGATAGCACTGCGGGCCGCAGTGTCGATCGAGGAAGGCGAGGGCGGTTGGCAGAGCGCGTAGTCGAAGCGCGTGTGGCTTGGCTTCGGGGAAGTTGCGGTCGCGGCAAAAGCCGGGATAAAGTCCATCGGGCAGATCCAGTCTGGCGAGTCCCTTTCGGCTGCATAGGCAAGGGAACAGCAGGTTTTGTTGTTTCAGTCGGTTCAGTGCTTCCTGGTAACGGTCAAGGCGCCGGCTTTGCCGGATCGGCGTCTCATCCCATTCCAGACCGAAACACCTCAAGGTATCGAGAATGGCCTGATCGGCGCCTTGCACATTGCGTGGCGTGTCCAGGTCATCGATTCGAACCAGCCATTGCCCGCCCTGGGCGCGGGCGTCGAGAAAACTGGCCAGAGCGGTGTACAGCGAGCCCAGGTGTAAAGGGCCGGTGGGCGAGGGTGCGAAACGTCCTCGATAGCGTGTGCTTATCCCATTTGTTTTTCCCGCAGTTCGTCCAGGGTTTTGCAGTCGATACACAGCGTTGCCGTGGGCCGGGCTTCCAGGCGGCGAATGCCGATGTCCACGCCGCAGGATTCGCAATAGCCGTAATCGCCGGATTCGATATCTTTTAGCGCCTGGTCGATTTTCTTGATCAGTTTGCGTTCACGGTCGCGAGTGCGCAGCTCCAGGCTGAATTCAGATTCCTGGGTGGCGCGGTCGTTGGGGTCGGGAAAGCTGGCGGCATCATCTTGCATGTGATGCACCGTGCGATCGACCTCCTCCATCAGGTCGGCTTTCCATTTGCGTAAGATGGTTTCAAAATGCTTGAGTTGTTCGGCGTTCATGTACTCTTCGTCATCTTTAACCTGGTAAGGCTTGAAAGAGAACGGCGAAGAACCGAAGGCGCTGTTAGCATTCATCCATTGACTCCTGAGCAGGACAGAAAAACCGGACTTTATATCAGGACTCAACTGACCGGGCAAGCTATTTATTGTGTTTTGCCTAGCCAAGTTGCCGGGTTAGCGCCGCGCATACCGTTTCCAGAACCTTGATACGAGCATGACGCTTGTCATTGCCTTCAACCATGATCCAGGGGGCGCTGTGCGTGCTGGTGCGTGCAATCATCTCATTGACCGCAGCTTTGTAGTCATCCCATTTGTCACGGTTGCGGTAATCTTCGTCGGTGATTTTGAATTGCTTGTAGGGAATCTTTTCGCGTGCCTGGAATCGTTTGAGTTGTTCGTCTTTGTCGATATGCAGCCAGAATTTCAGTATGGTAATGCCGTGGTCGGTCAAGGCGCGTTCAAAGTCGACAATCTCTGCATAGGCGCGTTGCCATTCTTCATTAGAGGCCAGTTTTTCCACACGCTCGACCAGCACCCGGCCATACCAGCTGCGATCGTAAATGGTCATCTTGCCGGCCCTTGGCAAATGTCGCCAAAAGCGCCATAAGTAATGCTGGGCGCGTTCTTCGTCGGTCGGTGCGGCAATGGGAATAACGCGATACAGGCGTGGGTCCATGGCATAAGTGAGCCGGCGTATCGCGCCGCCCTTGCCAGCGGCGTCCCAGCCTTCAAAGACCAGGAGGATGGAGTGTTGCCGGGCCTTGGCTTTCCGGGACAGTTGGCCTAGTTGTGTTTGATAAAACGCCAGCTTGTCCTGGTAATCGCTTTTTTTCAGTGACAAGCTTAAATCCAAGGCGTCGAGCAAGCTTTGTTGGTAGAGATTAAGGTCAGGCTCTGCAGCTTCCGGCAGTGTTTGTTGCCTCGCTCTTTGCTGAATATGGCGGTGAATCCGGTTCAGAATGTGCTGGCCTACGGTTAGGCGGGCATAATTGCCGTCACTGCCATCGACAATCAGCCATGGGCTGTGTACCGTGCTGGTGCGCGTGAGCACCGCTTCTGCGGTGTCGATGAAATCATCGTAATGCTTGATATGGTGCGCGTCTTTATGGGTGACCTGCCATTGAGTGTCAGGATTGGCGGCCAGGGCTTTGAGGCGTTTTTTCTGAATCGATTTTTTCAAATGCAGCCAACATTTAATGATCAGGCCGCCATCGTCCGTCAGCAGTTTTTCCAGCGCGTTAATGTCATTTAACGCTCGCTCAAAGGCACCGTCTTTCAGGTGACCGCTGACGCGCTTGGAAATTGGCTCGCTGTACCAAGAGCCAACAAAAATACCGATCTGGCCTTTGGGGGGTAGCGCCCGGATAAAACGCCAGAATTTAGGGCGTTCTTGCTCTTCATCACTGGGTTGATCGAATGCCTCGGTGTGCATGTAGCGAGCATCCAGCCATTCATTCAAGGCATGAATCAATTCACCCTTGCCGCCGCCATCGACGCCGGAAATTAAAATTAACACCGGAAAATCCAGCGTTTTTAGCTGTTGTTGCACCATGAGTAATTCTGTGCGTAAGGCCACGATAGGTTCGGCGTAATCCTGATCGCTGATCTGGTGGGTTAATTCGGCTACTTCAAACATAAAAACCTCATTGAAACTAGGGGGTTGGCAGCCAGGGCTGGATGCGTGCGCTGATCGCATCCAGTTGCCAATCGCCCAGGATGCGCGCCTGAATATGGCCCTGGGCATCGATCAGCAGCGTGGTTGGCGTTAGCCTGACATCGCCGAATGCCTGCGCAATGGTAGCGCGGCTGTCCAGCACTACAGTGTAAGGGAGGCTGTGTTGTCGAGCCAGATTGACCACGCGGTTGGGCGGGTCGTAGGCCATAGCTACCGCGATGATATCGAGTCCTCGGTGATGATGGCGCTGATGCAGTTCGATCAGTGCCGGGATTTCTTTGACACAAGTTGCGCAGTCACTGGCCCAGAAGGTCACCAGGGCCGGTCTGCCCGGCGCGGGCAAGCTGACGTTTTTGCCGTGAATGTCGGTCAAATCCAGGCTTGGTGCGGGCGTGCCGCGCCATATCGGCCAAAGTGCCAGGCCGATGATCAGGCTTAACAACAAGCCTTTTGACAGAGTGAGATAATACCGGTTACGCATGATAGGGGCTTGGGGTAGGCGAAAAACTGATGCTGGCCATGAATGCGGCTAAAAAATTCATAAGCGTTTGGATTGTGCCGTATGAGTGAGTATTGGTGGCAAATATTGCCGCGGTACGATCACGTTGTCGATTGCGGCCATGGTGTGCTGAGTATTTCCTTAGGTGGCGCTATCGGGTGCCGGGAATCCTTGCTAAGCTTACTCCTTAAATGCCGAGGCTGTGGTAAAAGTGAGCCGAACACCCCGGCACCTCCTCAAGTCCTTAGCCGATGTGTAGTATAAAAGGTATGGTTCGGCTTTTACGACCCCCTTATGCCGGAATTGGAGCGGCAATAGGTATAATTGACCCATTCCATCAATTGACTGGCTGATTTTTTATGCAACCTGTAACCGTGTGTTTTGATTTTGACAGTACCTTATCCACCGTTGAGGGTATCGATGAACTGGCTGTCCGGCAAGGTGTTGGCGACGCATTGGCGCGGTTAACCGAGGCGGCAATGAATGGTTCGGTGGCGTTGCAGGAAGTGTATGCCAGGCGTTTGGAATTGTTGCAGCCAGATCGCGATAGCATGACTTGGTTGAGCCGGCGTTATCTGGCCACCATCACGCCAGGCGCGGGCGCTGTGTTGGCGGAGCTGATGCGGTTGCCGGTTACGGTGCATATTATCAGCGGCGGTTTGCGTCCGGCGATTTTGGCCAGTGCGGCGCGGTTGGGTATCGAGGCGCACCGGGTTCATGCCGTTGATGTGCATTTTGATGCGGCGGGCGGATATGTGGATTTTGACCATGATTCGCCGTTAGCGCGTTCAGGCGGTAAAGCCGAGGTTTGTCGGCGTCTGGCCGAAGCTGGGCGGGGCCTGGTCATGGTGGGCGACGGTTATACCGACCTTGAGGCCCAGCAGGCAGGCGCTTTGATGGTGGCGTTTACCGGGGTGGTGGCGCGGCCTAAAGTAGTCGAGGCGGCGGATCGGGTGTTGGATGATTTGGCCGATTTGCCGGATTTGTTAACCGATTGTTTTGCTTGAGGCGTTTGCCGCGAATGACGAAATCTGATCTTTATGCCGTTTTCGGCCAGCCCATCGGCCATAGCCTGTCGCCAATCATTCATAAGACATTTGCCGAGCAAACCGGGCAGAATTTGCTTTATCAGGCGCGTGAGGTCGGGCTTGAGCATTTTACCGAGGCGCTGGCGCGCTTTGTCGCTGAAGGTGGGCGGGGGCTGAATTGCACCGTGCCGCTGAAGGAGCTGGCCTGGCGACAAGCAGACGTGTTAACGCCCAGGGCTCGGTTGAGTGGTGCGGTGAATACGTTGATCCGACAGGCCGAGGGTGGCTGGCTGGGCGATAACACGGATGGTGTCGGTTTATGTCAGGATCTGACCCAGCAGGGCGTGATGTTAGCAGGTAAAAGGTTGCTGATCATCGGGGCCGGGGGCGCGGCGCGAGGCATTGTTCAGCCCTTGGCCGAAGCCGGGGTGGCCAGTATTGCCGTGGTCAACCGCACACGCGATAAGGCGGTGCGTTTGGCCGAGACTTTTCAGGCTGTGACGGCGCTTGAGGTGCTGGATTTTGCTGAACTGGACGGGCGTACTTTCGATGTGTTGATCAATGCCACGTCCCTGAGTTTGAGCGGCGAGGCGCCGCCATTGCCGGCAGGTTGTTTACATGTCAGCAGCATTTGCTACGATCTGGCTTATAACCTGAAGGCACCGACGCCATTTGTGCGCTGGGCGAGGATGCAGGGTGCGGCGTACAGTCTGGATGGTATTGGCATGTTGGTGGCGCAGGCTGCCGAGGCATTTTATTTGTGGCGCGGTATCAGGCCGGATACGCGGCCGGTACTGGCGTCGCTGATCGGCGCAGGGCAGGTTGTTGGCGAGAGGGTCGGGTGACCGGGTCGGTGCATGATAAAGCCTGGTTCAGAGAGCAGGCTAAACAAGCGCGGCGCAAGCAGCCGGAGCGCGAGTGCTTGAGTGCGCAAATTGTTGAGCGGCTGGGCGCTGTGCCCGAGTACCAACAGGCGAGCATGGTGCTTTGGTATCTGGGGGTGCGGGATGAGGTGGCGACTTTGCCAGGCGTTGTGCAAGCGTTGCGCGAGGGGCGGCAAATAGTGGTGCCCTATTGCAGTCATGATGAACACGGTGAGCCATGTTTAAAGTTGTGGCGTTTGCAGGCGCTGGATGAGTTGACCGAATGCGGCTTTGGCTTGCTGGAGCCGAAAGCGATGTTGCGTGAGATGCCCACGCGCTGTATCGCGCCCAAGGCTTTGGATGTGGTGTTGGTGCCGGGGCTGGCGTTCGACGCGCACGGAGGGCGTTTGGGGTATGGCGCGGGTTATTATGATCGGTTGCTGGCGCGGCTGCGTCCTGAGGCAGTCACCATTGGCCTGGCTTTTGAATGTCAGCGCGTGGCGCAAGTGCCGATGGCGGCGCATGACGTGCCGCTGGATTGCTTGGTGACCGAGGCTGCGGTGTATCGCGGCCGAGGGCGGTTGTGAAGCCGGTCTGGCTGGATGCGCTGGACAAGACCCCGGCGCTGGTGATCGATATTGATGCCGTCGTTGCCAGAGCGCGCGGGTTGGCAGCTTTGGCTGAGGAGACCGGTTGCCGAGCGTTATATTCCATCAAGGCACTACCACTACTACCGGTGCTAGAGGCTGTAAGGCCTTATGTCAGCGGTTTTTCGGTCAGTTCGCTGTATGAGGCGCAATGGGCGGCCGAGATTTTGCAAGGGCAGGGCGAGCTGCATTTGACATCGCCAGGGTTGATAGCCGCTCATGCCCGGGTGCTGGCCCGCTTGGCCACGCATATCAGCGCCAATTCCCGGTATCAATACCGGTGGCTGAGCACATTGACCGGCTGTCAGCTGGGTATGCGCCTGAATCCTGAGCACTCGGTAGTGCAGGATGCCCGCTATAATCCTTGTCGCCCGGCGTCCAAATTGGGTTGTGCTGCGACCGAGTGGCCGGAGCAGGCGTGTCGTGGCCTCCATATCCACAATGCGCATGGATTGTGCGATCACCAGTCGCTCGCGGCAACGGTGGCGCAGGCGCAAACATTGCTGGGGGCGCATTGGACTGAGCTGCAGTGGTTGAATCTGGGCGGTGGCTATCTTTGGCATCGCCAGCAGGATCAGGCGGCTGCACGGGCATGGCTGAAAGCACTGTGCCAAACCTTGCCGGCGGTGTATATCGAGCCGGGCCTGGCGTTGGTGGGTGATGCCGGTTATCTGGTGGGTTCTGTACTGGATACATTTGTGCGCGATGGTTGTCATCTGGCGGTGCTGGATACGTCGGTCAATCATGTGCCGGAGGTGTTCGAATATCAAACGCCGCTACCTTTGAGGTATCCGGAGTCGTCAGGTGCGACACCGGTATTGTGGGCGGGTGGTACCTGTTTGGCGGGTGACCTGTTGGGCGAGACTTTATTGCCGGCGCCGCCGGATCTGGGTCAGCGTGTGGTGTTCGGGCAGGCGGGGGCGTATAGCCTGGTCAAAGCGCAACGTTTCAACGGTCATCCCTTGCCTTCTATTTATGTGTGGTCTCAGGACAGGTTGGAATGTGTTTATGAAGATAGTTACCAGGACGTGCGGCGGTTGTGGGGTGGGCGCTTGTGAGCGTGTCATCTGATCTGCCAGTATTGCAATACCAGCCCCGCGATGGCCGCCAGGTGGTTGTGCTGGGCGGTGTGTGGACCTCACAGTATTTGCGCCAAGTGCAGGCGTTGCTTGTCCGGCAGCGCCACAGGCTGACTGAGGTAAGCGTTTGGGATTTTGATCAGGTTCGGCAATTGGATCGTGTCGCCGCAGGTTTGTTGTGGCAGGTAATGGGTGAGCGCAGCGAGCCGGACATCAAGGCACAAGCCGAGCATCGCCAGCTCTTTCAAGAGTGGCAGGATGCGGAACCTGTGGTTAACCCGGTGTCGCCGTTTTCGTGGATGCTGATGTGCGCTGCCTGGTGGCATGTATTGGCCAGCTTTTGGGCGCATGTGGAGCATGGCCTGGTGTTGCTGGGGAGTTTGTGTCTGGATGGGTGGCAGGTCATGAAACGGCCGGCCCGCTTGCCGGTGGCGGAAATCGTGAGCGTGCTTTATCAGGCGGGCGTTCGGGCGCTGGGCATTACCGCCTTGGTGGGTTTTCTGATCGGCATTGTGCTGAGCTACCTGTCATCATTACAGTTGCAAATGTTTGGCGCTGAAATTTATATCATCAAGATTTTAGGCATGAGTGTCATCCGTGAGCTGGGGCCATTGTTGGCAGCGATTCTGATTGCCGGACGTTCAGGTTCGGCAATGACCGCGCAAATCGGCATTATGCGAGTCACGGAGGAGCTGGATGCGCTGTCCGCCATGGGTATCTCCCATTCGCTGCGACTGGTGTTGCCTAATGTTGTTGCCTTGTTGCTGGCCATGCCATTGTTGACAGTCTGGACTGACGCTGCGGCATTGTTGGGCGGTATTCTGGCGGCCTGGCATACCTTGGATATTAGCCCGGGGCAGTTTTTGTTGACGTTGCCAAATTCCGTGCCGTTATTGAACGTATTTTTAGGTTTTGCCAAAGCTGCGGTGTTTGGCGTGGCCATTGCTTTGATCGCCTGTCATTTTGGTTTTCGGATTCAGCCCAATACGGAAAGCCTGGGCCAGGAAACTACCAATTCTGTGGTGGCGGCAATTACCATGGTGATTCTGGTGGACGCGGTGTTCGCCATTGCCTTTATGAATCGTGGCATGATGTGATGCGAGACGCTATCAAAGTCGATCAGGTATATACCCGTTTTGGCGATAAGGTGGTGCATCGAGGCATTGATTTTGTCCTGCCAGACGGTGAGATCTTGGGGCTGGTTGGTGCCTCGGGCAGTGGTAAGACGACATTGTTGCGAGAAATTATCGGTTTGCAATCGCCAACCTCGGGCTGTATCACGGTGATGGGACGGCCAGTCAATGGGGCGGTGGGTCAAACCCAAGCGTTGAGTATGCGCATGGGTGTGTTGTTTCAAAAAGGCGCTTTATTCAGTGCCCTGAATGTGTTTGAGAATATCGCCTTTCCACTGCGCGAGGCAGGGCTTCAGCAAATGTCGCTGCTCAGTCGGTTGGTGGCGATGCAGTTGCGTCGGGTGGGATTGAAGCCTGATGATGCCTGGCTGATGCCCTCAGAGCTGTCCGGCGGTATGATCAAGCGGGTAGCTTTGGCGCGGGCCTTGGTGCTGGATCCGGACTTGTTGATTCTGGATGAGCCGACTTCCGGACTTGACCCCATTGCCAGTCAAAGTTTTGTCGAATTGCTGAACAGGTTGCATGCGAAATTGCATTTCACAGTGGTGATGGTGACGCATGACCTGGATGTGCTGAAGCGGTTATGCACTCAAGTAGCGGTGCTGGCCGAGCAAAGGCTGATTGCTTTTGGGCCGTTGGCGGAGGTTTTGCGCTGTGATCATTCATTTGTGCGCGAATTTTTCTATAATGAACACGCTAGAAAAGTGTTGGCGTGATACTTTCTTGGTCATCTTAAGGTGCACTTTTGCTGAAAACAAATCATGCTCTGGCCGTCGGTTTTTTTGTTCTGGCGCTCTTGCTATTGGCACTGTGGAGCGTGTACTGGCTGGGTAATCTGGAGAAGGATCGTGATGTCTATGTGATTGCCACTAACGGTTCCGTCGCGGGGCTGAATCCCGAGTCAACGGTATTTTATCGAGGACTGCCGGTCGGCAAGGTGCTGCGATTGTATTTTGACCAGCAGGATCAGGCCACGATTCTCATCGACATCGAAGTAGATCGTGGCTTGCAGCTAACGCACGGCTTGTATGCCACACTACGCTTGAAAGGCGTGACTGGACTGACTCAGATTGATTTGCAGGACTCAGGTAACAATCCCGAGACCTTACGGCCTGGGCGAGAGGTGGCCAATCGTGTGCCACTATTGCCGTCGATCACCGATAAATTACTGGAATCAGGGCACGATATTTTGAGTATCGCGATGCGTTTGATGATGCAGGCGGAGAAATTGCTTAGCGACGACAATCAGCTGCATATCCAGGAAACGTTGGTGGCCGTGCATCAAGCCAGTGAGCGGCTGCTGAAGCTTGAGAGCCACCTGGATGATGTTCTACTGAAGGTGCCGTCGGCCTTGGATCAAGCTGGGCTGACGTTGCAGGCCGCGCAAAAGGCTATGCAGCAAGTTGAACATTTGAGTCTGGCGATTCAGGCATTGACCCCTGACGTTCGACAAACACTCACCTCTGGTGCGACTTTTCTGGCACAAGGCGAGCAGATTGCCGGCCATATTCAGCAGCGAACGCTGCCCGGCCTGGATCAAGCGCTGCATGATCTGTCGGCAACTTTGATGGCATTGAAACAAACCGCAAGCTCGGTGCGGCAACAGCCGCAAGCGTTTTTGTACGGCGCGCCCGCACCACCACCTGCGCCCGGTGAAGCAGGTTTTCAGGGCGCGCCTTGAATATTGAGGTAAATGGCTATGCCCGCTATAGACACGGAGGATGCTTGTGCAAAAAATATATGGGTTAGGCGTGCTGTTAGGTCTGGCCGGTTGTGTGGGCGGTCAGGTTGCGTTACCGGTACGTTGGCATGATTTGGGGCAGTTGCAGGTTGTTGCTGAAGCCACGGATGCCTCATTGGCCAAAATAACCCTCAGTGCGCCGGAATGGCTGCGGCGTAATCAGATATGGTATCGTCCGGTGTATCGCACATCAACCGAACTTAAAGCTTATAACAACGACCAATGGCTGGTTGGCGCTGATCAACTATTGGCGCATTATTTGAGCAGTTTGCGTTGTCCAAAGCCTTGCCAAGTGCATATCGCCGTGCAAACATTCGAACAACAATTTATTCAGCCTGAGCAGGCGGTTAGTGTGCTGACAGTCACAGCCACCCACGGCGTAGCCAACACTCATGTAAGCCGGCGGCAATTTTCTTACCGTGAAACAAACCCCAGTCCAGATGCCGCAGGTGCGCTATCGGGCTTCAGGACGGCGGCGCATCGGCTGCAGGCCGATTTAACCGCCTGGTTGGCGCAGGCGCGCTAATCCTGTGGCCAGTCTGGTCGGCACGATTAGCTATAATATTTCTTTTTCAACACTAACAATTGAGAGCGTAAGCATGAAAAAAATCGTATTTGGCCTGGTCTTGGCCGCAACTGTGCAACCGGCCAGCGCCGCCGATGCTGTAGCACAAGGCAAGCATGCCTTTGAAACCTGTCGCGGCTGTCACAGTATTGCCGGCTACAGCAATGTTTATCCTACCTATCATGTACCCAAAGTTGCAGGGCAGCGTAGTCAGTATATTGTTGAGGCATTAACCGCTTATCGTGCGGGTGAGAGGCCGCATGGCACCATGAAGGCGAATGCCAATAATTTGTCTGACAAAACTATTGAAAATATCGCCCAGTATCTGGAGCAAGCTCCGCATCGACCCAGCGCGGCCCCGACAACTGATGATGGAAAGGCAGGAGAAGCGGCTGCGCAAACTTGTTTGGCCTGTCATGTGGAAGGTGAGGATGGGCAAGCCAATGTACCGCGTCTGGCCGGTCAGCATCCAAGCTATCTAGTGCAGGCTATGCAGGACTATCAATCGGGGCGGCGCAAGAATGCGTTAATGCAATCCATGGTGCAAAACTTGTCTGAAGCAGAACTTAATCAGATCGCCGCCTACTTTGCGCGCCAGGAGGGACTGGGAGTTGTTCAGTAGGATATTGAAACTATGTGGTTTTTTATGATGCTGAAAAAAACTTATCAAAAATGCTTGACGATGTGAAAGGTGGTCTGTAATATACGCATCTCTTCAGCGGGTTAAGCGAAACGGCTGAAGGGTGTAGGGAGATGTAAAGATGTAGCTTCCTGCGAAGATTCAAGTTTTTTGGTTTTATTTTTTCAGTGTTACCGAAAAAAATATTTGACAAAAAAACGGAGCTTGGTAAAATAGCCGGCTCGACTGAAGCGATGCTTCAGGCTCTTTAACAGCAAAGTGAAGTAATGATGTGTGGGTGTTTGTGTTGATTTGCGTTTCTCAAGGAACGATTCAAAAAAATTAACTACAGACACCTGTCAATTCAAGCAGAATGAACAGTTGATTCGTAGTGAG
>JAVVEW010000027.1:0-34817 GCA_032251045.1 Methylococcales bacterium | reverse complement strand
CTTTCAGTCAAGCTCTTACCATCGTTCAGAGAGGTTTGTAAGTCTTCTGCCAACTGACATATCGGAGAACCAGGTTCATCACTGGCCAATTCCCCCATGGCATCGTTAATCGGCAAGCCACTGCGCAGCATTAAAGCCAGGTTATGCAGAAATTCCGCTAATCCTTTGGTATCGATAGGTCGCCTGAAAATATCACGCAATAGCTCAAGAACACTATTCAAATACGACGGCAAAAAGTATAAACTGATAATGTAATCATTATAACGGCGCTCTAAATAAGCTTTTGCTGAATAAGGATTATCATAAGGAAGTTTTATAAATCCTAATTTAACGCGACGATCATCTGTCAAACGACGAAAGTAAACGTAACGCATCATGATTTCCAATCCAGACTGTCGCCAAAGATACGCTTAACTTCCGCAATACTTGTCTCTCCCCGAAATATTCTTTCCTTCGCCAACTGAATCATGGAAATATAATGACCACTTGCCGCCACATCTTTTATTTCCGATTGCAATTTACCGAGCGTTATCATATCCGCAATGGATCGGTTGATCAGCAATATTTCATAAATGGGCAACCGACCATGGTAACCTGTTCCACGACATTCTTTACAACCTTGGCCATGATAAACCGTCGGTATCTCAGGTGATTCACCCAACCATTGACAGTCATCATGGGTGGGCTGGTAAACAGCTTTACAGGATTCACAGATACGCCGCGCCAAACGCTGATTAACAACCCCAATCAGAGCATTGGCCAATAAGGAATTGGAAACACCAAGAGCGTTCAGTCGTGAAATAACACTAAAAACACTGTTAACATGCAGCGTTGATAAGACTAAATGCCCTGTTTCCGCAGATTGAATCGCCACTTTCGCGGTTTCATTATCGCGAATCTCACCAATAAGCATGACATCTGGATCATGCCTAAGAAAATGCGCCACCGCAGTATCGAATACATAACCAGAACGACGATTGACCTGGGTCTGTACAATGCCTGGCAATTCATATTCAACAGGGTCTTCAATGGTAATAATATTTTTTCCCGACAACCCCTGTGCGCGCAGTCCTGCATACATGGTCGTTGTTTTTCCCGAACCTGTCGGCCCTGTCAGCAAGACAATGCCATGAGGCTGATGGAAAAGCTGACTAAGCAGTGATAAATCACGAGACAGAAACCCTAACTCACTCAAGCCTTTTATCTGACTGTTATTTCCAGGCAATAAACGAATCACCATGTTTTCGCCATAGGGTGTAATGACCGTAGATACGCGCAAATCATAATCTGTTTCATCAATAACCTGCCTGAAACGTCCATCCTGAGGATGCAGATTATCTGAAATGTCCATATTTGCCTTGACCTTAATCGCTGAAACCAATCGTTTCAGTCTAACTGGAAAGGCATGAAAAGGTTGTAATACGCCATCAATACGTAAAGATAAGTGAATGCTTTTTTGTTCGGGCTGTATATGTATGTCTGTTGCCCTCTCTTTAATGGCGAGATGCAGCATATAATCCAGCAAGTTATCCGTTCCAAACACCTGGTCATGATCTTGATTCAAACGCTCTATTTCCTTGGTAAGCATTCGATAGACATGATCATCTTCGTATTGATAATAATGATTTATCAGTCGACTTATTTGGCTAAACTCACCTTGATTGATATCTGCATTCAAACCACAGCGACGACGAACAACCTGACGAATTTTTTCAGGATCGGCATTACCAATGACAATTTGCAGTGTATTATTGACACGTTTTAGCGGTAAAAACGACAAGCTGCTGCACAATTCATGATTAAATAACTCAAGAATAGTTTTATCAGGTGCCGTCACAGACTCTAATGGACAATAATTAAGCTTCATAAGACTAGCCAGACAGCGTGCGACATCACTTTCCGGTACAATACCCAATCGCAACAAGGTCTCGCCCAGTTTCTCTCCTGTCACTCGCTGCTTTTGTAATGCGTATTCCAGCTGAGTGGGTGTTATTACCTGCTCATTCAGCAACACTTGACCAATAGTCAAATGATGCTCAGAAAGACGGTCATATTGTGGTTGGTAAAAGTTCATAGATTAGGTAATAATTTAGCCCCGAAACCTGATTGGCAAAATGACTTAACCGGTGTTACTTAATTAGCGCTCAATAACCAGTCGTCAGGCATAAAATTAGGTCAAGTATGTCCATTTTCTCGTCATATAGATGACGACTTTTTGATATTATTTATGAACTGCCCGCAAAAACTCAACTCTCTGACCTCGAGAGTACTTTCAGTTGGCAACTAAGCTGGTACCGTGTTTGCTCATCAACAATACCGCTTGGCTCAAGCTCGTTTTGTGCCTGAAACGCGGCAATCGCTTGCTGCGTTACAGGCCCCATAATGCCATCAATATCGTCTTGGCTTAGATATTTCATATCCGCCAATATGGTTTGCAGCGTCCTGACATTAGCCCCCCTTCTGTTTTCAATTCGATCATGAAGAAATTCCGAACGAACAAAATATAAACTTTGCTCCATGCCTTGAGCATCGAGGTAAGTCCATACGGGATAGTCTTGACATGTTTTTGCTATCCTTGCGCTGGTGACAACCAGGAACCAACCTTGACGGACAGCCTCTTGTTCAAGCGCCTTTAATGCCTCAGGCATTGCCGATGTCGAAAGCTCTGGAATATCAAAATGCAAATCATAACTTTTAAGAAATTGATTGAAATCAGGCGTTTTCTCAGAAGTCACCAGCACTGTCTGAAGGCGGCGTTTAGTCAATGGCACATGATTTTGTGAAATCCAGTCAAATGCCAATAGCAAAACACCTATACCAAGTATCATGATTGTAACGACAGAAGGAATCCGATAGCGACCTGAATGGAGCCATTGCTTAGGCGGCAAATGGCTTTCAGTTATAGCCTGCTTTACCAGTGACGCATCCACAATATGACGATCAAGCGCTACTAAACCATAAAGACAGCGATCCATAAGCAAATTGATTATTCTAGGAAAGCCCTGGCTATTTTTCTGTATTATCGATAAAGCTGCCTGAGTAACGCGTACCCCATGACGATCACCCGCCACTTGCAGGCGGTTTGCAATATATTCCCCAGTCTCACGAATATCAAAAGGCATAAGCTGCACATGCAATGCAATACGGCTACGTAATTGCCGGATCTCTTGACGCGCCAAAGTTTGCAGAATTTCAGGCTGAGCCACCAGTAATATCTGAACTAATTTATGACGCTCTGTCTCGAAATTAGATAATTGACGTAATAATTCAAGACTTTCTACCCCAAGATTTTGGGCATCATCAATAATAATCAAACAATTTCGGCCCGCCTGAAATTGTTTAAGTAAAAAGCCATTCAAAGCACGTAATTGCACATTAATGGTACGGGCGCCATCTACTTTAATACCAAAGTCCCGATTGATAGCTTCCAATAAGTCAATTCCTTGCAGGAAAGTATTGATGATTAAAGCAATAGCAACGCCTTGTTGATCTAATGTGACCAGTAAGCGCCTGGTTAATGTCGTTTTGCCAACACCGACATCACCTGTGACCAGAAAAAAGCCGCGACGCGCCTGGATCATATGCTCTAGTTCTGCAAAATCCTGATCGAGACGACGCGAGAAAAAATAACGTTCTGCATCCGGGGTAACTGGAAATGGATTTCGTTGAAAATTCAATGCCTGAACATAGCAAGGCACGCTATCCATATTGACTGCGTTCATTGCCCGATATCCATGGCGACCAGTGCTTGTTGGACATGCGGGTCTTGACGATGTGTTAAAGCCAATTTTTGCAGGCGCTGCCTGGCCTGTTCAGTGCGTCCATCTCGCCAATCAAGTAACGCCAGATTGACGCTAGCTTCCGGAGTATCAGAAATTTCGGCAATGTGTTCGTACAATTGCCGGGCCAGCTGGCGCTGATCTTGTTGCAAAGCCAGGTACGCTTTAAGCTTCACCGCCAATAGGCTGTTGACGCCCACTTGGCGTATGATTAAATCCAGTTGCTTTTGCGCAGACTCAAAATCATGCTGCGCGACTGCCCGATTAAAAGCGGCGACTTGCGTGCCAATGTGATCAAACTCTAATTCAGACTCACGCCGGACAGTGACAACGTCTTTTGCGGGTGACTGTTGCACATAGCGAATAGGATCGCGGCTGGTCAATGCTTCGGGCTTTGAACTTGGCGCATGGCTTAATGGCAGAATGCGCTGCGGCGTTGCAACCTCAGGCTGTGAAAAAAAAGGTTGAACATACTTGGGCACCAAAACGAGCAGCCCAAGCCCTGCCAAGATAAACAACCAGAATCGCTTGTTATGGTTTAACTTTAGCACTTTTTCTTCAGGCCAGCCCATCACCTGATTTTGAGTCTGACGGCCAGCCTTTGGTTGAAAGGTACGTTTTTTTTCTAGTGCCTGATGTATCAAGCTCATAACACATGAACGCGCAAAATAATCACCATTTCGCGAACATTGGCAAGATGTCCACGACCACCGAACAAATAACCTAAATAAGGAATATCCGATAACCAAGGTATACCGTTACCATTTTGCCCACCATCTTCATTGATCAAACCGCCTAGAATAACAGTATCGCCATCGCGCATGGACAAGGAAGTGGTCATGCCTTTGAAATCAATTTTTGGTAAGGAAACTCGAACTTGATTAGCATCACTACCGCCAACATTAACCGGAGTTGTGCTTCCTGGCTCAACCTTTGTTTGCATGGGGTTAATTGTCAGGTTAACGCGTTTATCTTCTCCAATAAATGGCACCACACCTAATACCACACCATCAAACACACTACCGGTTACGATATTATTACTGGTCGTAGTGGCTGACGTTGCGATGATATTGGATGTCGTCTGTGCTATATAGCGCTCAGTTCGCCCCACACTGACAATGGCAGGCTGAGCGTTTTGGACACGCAATGATGGATTGGAAAGAACATGTACATTGCCAAAGGTCTTTAATAGATTGACAACCACATTGAAATCACCGGATGTTGCGGCAATTCCCAGGCCAGCCGGCCCAAGCCCACCGATACTAGCTGCGGGAATAATCAAATCGCGGAGCACATTTTCCGCTCCTGGAAGGGTCGTTTGACCACCACCGATAGATATTGCATCAGGCCCATAAACGGAAGCCACCTGATTTTTTAATATCGACCAATCCACCCCATATTGATATTCATCATTCAAAGCAACATCAAAAATCTGCGCTTCAATCAAAAGTTGCCGTTGACTGACTGTCTTATATCGTTCTATCAATTCCGTTACAACTGCCATTTGTGAAGGGCGTGCACGTACAAATAGCGTTCCGGTAGTTTTGTTAAGCACATAAACAGGTTTCGAACGGCTTCTGGCAGATTGCCCCCAATTATCCTTTGGCGAGGACTTTTCGGATTCTGAATGCTCTCCAACAATATGACTCAACATAGTTTCAATGGGTTCATAAGGGTCTTCGCTACCAATATTCTGTCCATGCAGGTTGAAACTCCCCTGAATTCCTTGACCACCGCTTGAGCCTCCTCCACCGCCACTGCCACCACTGCCACCGCCAGAGTTTCCTCCTCCTAAACCGCCGCCACTTATACCACCACTATCAGAACCAATGCCGGATCCAAATACATCGCCACCCGAGGAAAAGTCCGCATTCATCTGAGTTTGCAACATATCCAGGTTAAATACCTTGTCAATATAAGGTTTAATAATCAGAACATTACCTTGAATGGCACCATCCATATCCAGTAAATTCAACACCTGCTCAAATACCTGACTGGCCGGCAGATCCTTAAGATGCAAACTAATACTATGTGGCTCTGCATTAAGCTCAGGAGCCATAAATAAATTGAGCCCTGCATGATCGGCTATGGCATGAAAAACATGACGTGCGTCTTCATTTGTTATATCGATGGACACCTTGACCAGGTCAAGCGGATTGAAAGTTGGTTCAACGGGTTTAATGGGTTCGGGCGCTATTTTTTGCAGCTGTTGCTGCATTGCATCCTGCTTATCCTGAAATTTACGCGATTCACGTACCACACGATCAGTTAACAGAGAAATAGATTTATGATCGACTTTATCAGTCTTTTCCTCATTGAAACGTGAAGGGCCATGAGAACAGGAAACGGCACTGATGAGAAAAATAGACAGTGTTGATCGAAAGAGAAGGGTAGAGCATTTCATGATGTCATTGATAAATCAAGTTAGTTAATGGTCAAGGCCCCAAGTAATTCAGAAAAACTCTTTCCAATTACCAGGTCATCATAGCTATAAGAACGTTTTTTTGATGGTGGTGCAAAACAGTGTTGATTATTACCATCAGGCCAACGGGTTGAATTGTGAACGCTATCGAATAATGAGCCATTTCCATCAGCATCTGTCTCGCCATTGGCTATCAAAAGATACGCCATATTGCCAACTCGATTATTACAGTCAGTATTACCTGTATTGAAACCATTGCCTGTAACAAATAGACGATCAGCATCAATACCAGCACATTGGGCATTAGTCACAGCCATACGAAACTCATCCCGTGTTTTGTAATGATTGGCTAAATCTCTGGATTTAATAGTACGGTTAGCAACCTGGCCATTACAAGCAGAGTCTCCCAATACATTATTACGGTAAACACCATACAATAAATTTCGATTGACCCCCTGACCAATAGCCGTTCCAGACTCCAGACTTAAAGTAACGTAAGGCACAGCTCCGACTTGGTGTAGAGTATTTTGTCCACAGTCTCCACCCTCCCCTTCCAGGCCATTACCGGTTGTATCCGCACAGGGTAATCGATGATGAATCAGTGCAAACTTCTGTATAGCCTGTTCTACTCTTGCCAATTCGCGGGCCTGGTTACCGATAACGTTAAACCCACTTAACGGGCGAAAAGCACTTAGAGATAAGGAAAGCAACAGTCCTAAAACAATTAGAACCGCAATTGATTCCAGCATCGAAACACCGATGCTGAATTTAATCTTTATTTCCTGATACATTCAATTCCGCCAAAGTATCTTTCAAGAAGGAAAAATCTAATTGCTGTTGCAAATTGTGCAGCTTGCCAATACTTTCCTTAAGCAATTGTTGATCGGCCGCTTCACCTTTGGCTGATTCTGTTTGTATTTTCTTCTCGATTTCATTCATCTGCTCCACAATTTTCATATTACGTCGCATTGCGCTGAAATCCAGGGTTGATAGCACACCTGATTTACCCGGCAAATTTTGCAGGCGCTCAAAAACGGTATCGAGCTGCTGGAAATCAATCAACACAGGATCTACCAGCATTGTATCTAACTCTTTCTGAATGTTACTCAGTGTTTCATTTGAGTTATTCAGGTGTTCTTTTTGATCAGGTATGGCTGCTACAAATTTACCGCTTCCTGACAGACTTGATAAATTATTGCTATTTATTGTTATCGGATGTTTTATCTTCTGCTTACTTTGTGCAAAAGAGACATCTTTTTGTGACCGCAAAAATTGTGGTTGAATAAATTCTGACCACCCGATAATTAATATTACGAAAAATACAGCCATGACAGCGATGACAGATAACTTTCGGAAGTTGAACATTCGTCCAGTAAAGTTAAGCCGGCTCATCTTTTAATTTGAATGTATGTGACAATGAACCTTTTTTGAGAATGACATGAGATAATTCTATTTTATTGACTCGAACACCATGACCCAGTCTGGCGCCTTCGGTAACCAAACGACCATTCACCACGGCATAATATAAGCCTGGCGTTAAATAAACCATGTTAATTGTGTATGCTTGCCACCAAGGAGGAGATGCGGCTTCACTATTTTCAGAAGACTCTAATTCTGTCAATATATCATTGACCGGCGATGGCAGTGTGCCGACCATTTCGCCCTGACGCGATTGATTTATTTCGTTTTTAGTTTTGTTGGTCGTAACTTTATTATGAGGACTAACCGGGTCAAGACGCACACGCTGACGTAAACGAAATGGCGGATATTCGAGCAAATATTGATCATCTTGTGAATCCGACGTAGGAGCCTGCTCAAACGCTGAGCTTAATAAAGAAAGATGCTTAATGGTTGCATAGTTATGCGAATTATGTTCCAGCAATTGTTGCCCTAACAAACGCATATCAACCGAGGCATAGCGTTGATTGAACAATGAGCCACGCTCACCTGAAGAATTAACCCATATCGAAGAAATCAATGATAAAAGCAACAGCAATGTCAATAAGATATTATAGCTTTTCATAGCGATTTGTTTGGCCACAATAGCGCAAAAGTAAAGGTATTATCTTCACGACGCACCGCAAGACTACGTCCTTCCAGTCGGTAACCCTGGTTGCGCAGTGCAATACTCATGTTCTCCTCGCCAGAAACAGTTTGATCAAAAGTTTCAGCCCATCCCTCAACGATAATTGACGGTGCTTCAGGATTGGTATTATCAATTCTGATCGTTCGAATATTGATGACTTCTGGAGTGGCATCCTTGATGTCCGTTAGCAATTTTGTCAGGTTTGGAAGCGACACAGCACTTTCAAAAGCCGATGCCAATTGAACTACATTGCCGGCCTGCTCTGTTTGCTCCTTTAACAAACGATCCACTTTATTCTGAATATCGGCTAACTCTCTGGCTCCAGGACTTTCCAATAACTGTTGTAATTGCAACGATAATTGACGCTCACCAAAAGTCCAGGCAATACCCAATACTAAAAAAATTACACTGGCAATCAGTAATGCACCGCCGATATAAGGCAGCAGCTTTTCGACAAGCACCGGGGCTTTATCACTAATGGGATTACAATAATCTTTGTAATTGGCTTTTTGTAATAATGTTGTTACCGAAGAGTCGTAAATTTTGGCATCATCGATTCTTATCTCCATGGTATTAACGCTATCCAGGCTATAAGCATATTGGCTAGCAAACAGCTCAATCTGCTCACTGCGATCGATTTTCCGGATTTGGTGACGAAACCATTTGATATGCTCAGGCTTGGCATAGCCTCTTTGAGTGAGTCGTGTCAAAGCACTGTTCAGCTCATCCAGAGTACGTTCAAAATCCTCTCCATCAGGACTGAACATAGTTAGCCGGTCTGCCCAAATCACCTGACCCTTGTCGGCAACCATAACATCCAAATGTCTGTCATGCTCAAAAACAACGGCTGCAACTTGGCTTTTATCGCACTCTAACTGGCGTTTTAACAGGCTGGCAATCGGTATCAGTAGACAATGATCTTTCTGATCGTTCGCTAACTGCACATAGCGGACATAATTCTTGGCAAGAATGGCGGTATATAGCACTAAACTCAAGTCACCGACACGACTGACTTGATGAATTAAAATCTCACCAAAACCATCCAGAATACCATCATCCCGAAGACGCTTTTCCAGAACAGCAGGAACATGGTTGGGCGTTACGGATAACGCCTCAACGCCAAATACCGAACCGCCAAAATCCGTTAATACCTGACAAGGCGCGTCCAGATTCTGTAAACTGGCCAGTGGCAGAGCCTGGTTTTCATCCAATGCGACTAATTGCCTGTCTAAGTCCAATACCGGCGTCAACATTATGAATCACTCCGACTGTAATATTGACCTTTTAAGGTTAACTCCAATAAATCCATACTGTCTTGATAAAGCTTGAATATGTCGTCTCTAGGATTAACAACACGAATTTCTACCAATTCTGGTATAAAAAACTGCTTTTCATCACGCCCGATACTGGAAAGGTAAAATGCAGCTTCTTGCCGACGCGTCTCTATTTTACTAAGCTCAATGCTACGAACTGACCATTGGTGTACAGATAAGCCTTGGCGTTCAGCCTCATCTACCAACCCCATCAGTAATGACTGACTTTTTTCAAATTCAGCAAAATATTGACCAATTTCCGAGAATTGATTAATTTGTGTCGTCATATGATCCAGTTCGATTTGGGCCTTTTTGTGCTGACGCGCCGCACTTGAAGCAAACCATACCGAAACAGGAAACAACAGCACCAAAAGAAACACGCCGCCAAACAGTAAACGCCGCTTACGTTGACGCTCAGCATGACGTTGATTGAAGCTTGCATTCGGTAACACGCTCATGACACTATCTATCCATTGACCAATGCGCGGTCACGAGTTGTGGCTTTTCATCTTTATCGATGGCCAAACGAACAGCACCCCATTCATGTTCATTGTCTTTATCGGTCTGGAAATTATGGGTTACCTGCTCTCGAAAACGCCCTTCTGCGGCATTCACCCGCTCATCGATCAATAAATCAAGTTTTTGAGCCAAATCGATGGTCAGCCCCCGCAAGACCATCACATTGCCACTGCCACTTTGCCTGCCCGGCCGATTCCATTGAAAGCAAATTTGCAGTTCTGAAGGGTTACCTTGCGAATCCAGGTAAAGATAACGATCTTCCTGGCCTTTACTGCGCCCGGAAGGCAGGGTCAGACCTGCTCTTGTGACTAACTCCAATAAACCCTGCCGTGCCAGTTCAGGGTCGCCGGAACCCACTGCATCGCGACCATATCCCTGGCCTTGACAGATTCTGCGTCCGGTTCGGGCATAGTTTTCCGGCAACCCGGAAACTTGACCACCAAGCCCCATCAACACAGCCTCGGCACCATTGACCATCATCGTCGGTGCAACTGGATTGTCGCCCAGCACCACACCCGTGCGCTGATGATACTGGTCATAAATCTGCTTCCAGGCGAGGACAAATTTTTGATACATTTTTTGGTGTTCGGCATCACGAATCAAATCCTGACCGATGGTCACGCCGCCCAAGATTATCCCGATAATCACCAAAACCACAGCCATTTCAACCAAGGTGAAACCCTGCTGTCTGGAATAGGTTCGATCTTTTGCAGTCGTCATATCTATTGATTCATCTTATAATGGGCAACCACAGTTTGGACTTGTGCTTCATCGGCGAATTGATTATTGCCGGTTTGCGCACCGTCGAGCTGATTAGCTCCTGTGATAACCAGGCGATTGTTTGCCCCCCACTCGACGCCGGGCTGACCTGCGGTACCTGAGGCCACACTTTCCTGACGGAAGTGCCCATTGCGAGCATCAGGCTTGCCGTCAACCATTTGATCCAGCATACGCGCTAAATCGGGTGTCAAGCCGGTGATAACCATCACATTACCGCTGCCACTCAGCGTGCCGGGCGGATTCCATTGAAAACAGATTTGCAGTTCTTGCGGGTTGCCGTTGGTATCGAGATACAGATAGCGATCCTCAAACCCTTCGGCACGACCGGGCGGCATTCTGACGCCCATTTTGTCCATCAGTTCATGCAGAGTCAGCACGGGATTGGTGGACCTTGCCATTTTTGGCCCAATCGCGCCTTGACAAATCGCGCCTGGCGCGGTCGCGCTGGTCATGTCTTGGCCGGATATAACACTACCGGGGGTTACGCTGGTGTTGTAATTAGCGCCATTGATCATCAGTCTAGGAGCGGTCTGGCTATCTCCTAACACAACGCCCGCTCGCATATAATAGGCGCCATAAGCCGAAGCCCATTGGTCGATGAATTTCTGCTTGATTTTGGTGTATTCAGCATTGCGCTGCATATCTTTGCCAATCGAAACGGCACCGAGAATAAGGCCAATCACAACCAGGACAATGGCCATTTCCACCAGTGTAAAACCTTGGTTAGCTTTTATGGGCTGGGTCGGGCTACAGTGAAACAATGGTTTGTTCATAAAAAACCTTCAAGTTAATAGGCTGTTAACATTACCCAAAGTATGGATTCATGCTGCCTTTATAACACACTAAAATCACATAAAAATCACAGCAACTTCTTGATGAAACAACCACCTATCATGAGCATCGATAAAACAGCGCTTAGCTTGTTAAGGCCACTGAACGCGCTGCTGGCCGAGGACGATGCGGCGTTGAACGCCAGCTTGCAGCGCTTGCTAGGTCAGTTTTTTCATAGCGTGCTGACCACCGAGCGCGGTGATGACGCTTGGCATGTATTTATGCGCGAACCGGTGCAGTGCGTGTTTTTGGATATTCGTATGCCCGGCTTGAGCGGTCTTGAGGTGGCGCGGCGGATACGTGCGCGCTCCCAGGATATTCCGGTGGTGATGTTGAGCGCGCATCAGGAAACACCGGATTTGCTGGCAGCCGCCTCGCTTTATCTGGTCGACTATCTGGTCAAGCCGATCGCATTTGACCGCTTGCAGCCGGTGCTGTTGAAAATCGGCGAGCAGGTTAAGTTACGCGGGCTTGGGCAATGGCCGCTGGCGCTGGGCGTGACCTATAACCCGGCCAATCACAGCGTGACCGAGCAGGGCGTCACGCGCTGCGTATTGACTTCAAAAGAAGCCTTGCTGTTGGAGTTGTTATTGCAACATGCCGGGACGCTGGTGGCTTTAGCAACGATCGAGCAACAGATTTATCCGGATGGGATGTCGCTGGGCGCTTTGCGAAACCTGGTGCTGCGTCTTAGGCACAAGCTGGGCATTTATGATCGGATCGTGGTGTTCAGGGACTGTGGTTATTCATGGCAAAACTGATTTTTCTACTGGCTTTATGGTTACTTTGCACGCCCGTGGCGGCACTGGATGTGACGAATTTAGCCGATGGCTCGGATTTGTCGGCGGCTATCGACTATGTACCGGAAGGCGAGGCGTGGACAACCTGGGAACAGATTTGGCAGCGTGCTGATTGGCGCCCCTTGCCAAAAACGAATTTGGGCTATCGGCCTGATGCGGTGTGGACCCGGCTGACCTTGACCTACAGCGGCGCTAAGCCGTTGACCTTTGTGCTGCGCAATCCCCGGCCCGGTATGGACGCACTGGATGTCTGGCTGCTGGATGCCGAGCAGAATGTGGTTGAATGTTATCAACTGGGCGATTTACGCCCGCCAGCGCAACACCCGATTGTGCATCGCTATACCTTACTGCCTGTGACCTTGCCGCCGGGCGGTCAGGTGACGGTGCTGACCCGGCTGGAGAATCTGGGGCCGATGACCGCGCATTGGTTGTTTCAGCGTGTCGAGGACTATTCTGGTCTGAGTGCTCAGGACTGGCTGTTGTGGGGCCTTTATGGCGGCATCATTCTGGCCTTGGTTTTGTACAACCTGCACCTTGGTTGGTCGTTAAAACGCGGTTTTTTTCTGGTTTATGTGGTCATCGCGCTGTTGTCGCTGGTGATTCAGTTCAATTTGCAAGGCGTGCTGCGCTTGTTTGAACATGGCCTGCCGCTAACCTGGCTGAATGCCATCTCGTGGGTGTTGCCGTATTTTTTGTTTGTCGCCCTGGCTGGCTTTGCGATGCTGTTTTTTCAAACCGCGAACACCCTGCCCGGCCCGCATCGCTGGCTGTGTTGGGCGCTGGCGCTTTTGACGCTGTGTTACGGTCTGAATTGGGCGCTGCTGGTTGGGTGGCCGGCGTATCGGGCCTCGGGCGTTTTAGCCATCGCCTTCGGCAGTGTCTTGGTATTGGCGGCCATTTTTTACATCGCTTTGTGTGCGACCCAGGATAAACGGGTCGGCGCCTGGCTGTATCTGTTGGGTCAGGGTATTTTTGCCAGCGCCTATGTGGCATTGATACTTTTATTGTTGGGTTGGCTGCATTGGCCTGGCGTTTCAGCGCAATGGCTGATACCTATGGCCACGGTTGTGGAAGTCTTTCTGTTGGCGGGGGCGCAAAGCCGTTATTTGCAAAGTCAGAATCAACGCATGCACCGTTATCAGTTGATCGCGGCAACGCACTCCCGATTCAGCACGTTGGGGCGCACCTTGGGTTATGTGCTGCATCAATGGAAGTTGCCGCTGGCCCGGTTAGGCAGTTTACTGACCGAGTTGCAAGCCGGCCTGGCTTATCAGTCTCAACCGGCGTTTTATCGTTCCTGCCACGAAGCGCTGCCCCAATGCGCGCAAACACTGGATTTTCTGGATCAGACTTTGCAGGAAATGCGCAGTTTTTACCGAACAGATCAAGGCCGGGAGTTTTTTAAGCCGGCGGATAAAATCGCACAGGCGCGGGACTTGTTACAAGGTAAGGCGCTGGATCTGGCGGTGGAAATTACCTTTCAAAACGATTATCACGGCGCGATACACAACCATGCCCAGGGCTTTGTGCATGTGTTGATGGTGCTGTTGGATAACGCGCTGGACATCATCGCCGAGCGTAAGATCAACCCGGGCTGGATTGGCGTTTGCCTGGCTGAAGTCGATGGCCGATTGCAGCTGTCGGTAACGGACAACGCCGGCGGAATTCGCTGTCGCCCTGTGGAGCGGGTATTCGATGAGTTTTTCAGCGCCAAAATGGCCGAAGGCTCAGGTTTAGGCTTATCGATTGCGCGCATGATCACGCAAGATTGTTTGCAAGGTGAGCTTTCGGTGTGCAATCAAGAACCGGGCGCGTGTTTTACCTTGCACTTGCCGTTGACGCCTGCGGGCGTAACCTGACCAGAAGTACTGTAGATATAAGGTCGAGCAAAGGCACAACCAGTGACGTGCCCAGCACCGGCGCCGGCATTAAGCCCCCGTTTTCAAAGGGGGGGGAGTGGGGGGATTTTCCAGCCAGCAACGTAGCGCTTAGGGGACTGGCAAGGCCCTGGCCCACCGACATTCCCCTACCTTTTTTAAGTTATACTCATCACAGATCAACATTCGGCAGATGGCATCCTAAGCTGGCGAAGCCTTTGCCAAACACCCTGCTGCCTCCTTAGGTATGACCGATGTGACGTGCAAAAGGTATAAAAATAGCATGATAACGTCATACATAACGTTGCTTGCCCGATTAAGGCCCCCTAGAAGCCTGTCCGAAAATAGACTGATCGCCTGCGGATAGGCCGAAATACCATCACTGATAATAAATGAAAATCTTAATTGTCGATGATAGTAAATCTATCCAAATGCTGGTTGGACAATGTTTGCTGGAACTTGGCCATCAGATCTTTTCCGCGCCGGATGACCAGCATTGTCTGGATTTTGTCGCCGAACACAGCGTTGATTTGATCAAAACCGCCGACCAGGCTTTGTATGCCGTCAAGACCGCAGGACGCAACCAAGTCAGTTTGTGTCCATAATCACTCGATTACGACCCGTTTCCTTGGCGCGGTACAAAGCCCTATCCGCCCGCGCCAGCAAGGCATCGATGTCTTCCTTGCCATCCCAAATCGCCACCCCGCAGCTGATGGTAATGGTTTCTGCAAGCCTTTCGATGTGCATATCGGCCAGCGTACTGCGCACGCGTTCGGCCAAAGCCAGAGCCTGCTCTTTGCCTGCCTGTTCCAGCAATATGACAAACTCTTCACCGCCAAAACGCGCCACCACGTCACAGCTACGCGCCATAGTTTGACAGCATTGCGCAACGTGAATGATGACCTGATCACCTGTGGCATGGCCATAAGTATCATTAAAGCGCTTAAAGAAATCGATATCAAGCACTAACAACGCCAAATGACGTTGATAACGCTCGGCGCTGTTGAACATTGGTTCGGCATATTGATAGAACGCACGCCGGTTAAAAATCTGTGTCATAGGATCGTACAACACCAATTTTTCAAGTTCCTCGGTTCGTTGCCTGACCTCCTGTTCCAGGCTTTGATTCAAATAAGCCAGCCGTTGCTGGGCTTGATGAAAATGGCGCAACGACAAACTGATCATGGCCAATGCGAACAACAATAACGGCCAGGCCATGGGCACTTTAAGCCACGGCACCAGACTGTGCGCCACCAAAGCGTCGTAAACCATAAACAGTGTGAATGTGCCATAAGCCAGCATGACCACGGCATGCTCTACAGTGCGTACCCGCGCCATGGTAAACATACTGATCAGCAACACCAGCATGGTCAGCAAAAACAAACCGTCAAATACAAAATACAACTGATGGATTGCCAGCTTTCCGAACAGCATGATAACGGCAGCACAAACTATAAAAAGCCCATGTACGGCCAACAAAGCATGTAGCAACATCGGCGAGCCTTTAGCGCACCAACGTCGGAATAGCTCAAGCATGGGTATGGGTAGGACAAAATAAGCAAACGCACCCAATTCATTCCAGGCCAAAGGCGCATGCCACAGCCATTGTTTGGCGAGGCTTTGCTCAAACACAATCAAACTGGCGGCAAATGCAAACAAGGCAATGACATGAAAGTCATTCAAACGCCCGCCTTTCAATAACCCGAACAACACGGCTAACAGACCGATAAACCCAGTCAACAAGGCGCTGAACATGGGCAGGAATGACTGCGCGAAAATATGCTCGATCAAGCCGGCATGATCCAGCAGCAAAACTTCGCCCCAAAGGCCGATATCGGGATAATCGGAATACACGCGCACGTACAAAACCTTACCCGCATAATCGGCTGGCAAATCGATCTGGTGCCAGGGCCAGCCGACAAAACGCCGTCCTGCCGGGCTGAGATCGCCATGCTGATAAATTTTCCGGCCATCCAGATACATTTCGGCAATCAAATCAATACTGAACACATACAGCACAGGATCCGGCCATGGCACGGCTGGCAGCGGCTTGGCCAGCCACAGGAAATGATGTTCGCCCCGGCCTGGTGGATTGGAAGGAAAACCCGTGCTTTGCCAGTCTTGGGCCTGGAATGGTGGCAGCGCCCAGGTCATGCGCCCGTTGGCATCGACCGGCGAATCGCCATAACGGTAATACCAACCATCATGCAAAGCCCTGGCCTGGACATTGGCCAAGGTCGCCAGCAGCAGTAGAATTATCCATAATCCCAACCCAGTCTTACGCATAGACTTTCGCCAACCGAAATTTACGTTCCAATAATAAAACCACGACGCAAAACACCACGATCAAAGCCAAACCACTTAGCCAGAACGGCAGTTCTGCGGCCAGTATTGGCTGCACCCGGTACAGCCCCAGCGTCAGGATTGGATAAAATACCAGCCTGAGTAACGGATAAGGCACCGGATAAAACACCCGGCCCAAAACCCAGGAAATCAGCACCATCGCGCCATAGCTGAGCAGCGTTGCCCAGGCCGAACCGACATAGCCAAAACGAGGAATCCAGGCTAGATTCAACACCACGGTCAGCAATGCGCCCAGTAATGACACCCCTGCCCCCAGCAAGGTGCGATCACTGAGCTTATACCATAGGGAAAGATTGACATACACGCCCAGCAACAGATTGGCCATGAGTAAAATCGGCACCACGGTCAGTCCAGCGCGATATTCGGGGCCGATAAAATACTGGAACCAGGGCAGATACAAAGTCACGCCTAAGAAAATCACACAGCCTGCGATAACAAACAACGTCATCACTCGGGCATAGTCGGTGCGCGCCTGACGATGCCCGGCCATGCGAAAGAAAAACGGTTCTCCGGCATAACGAAAGGCCTGTACGAACAAGCTCATCAGCATGGCCAGTTTGTAACAAGCGCCATAAATGCCCAGCATTTTCAGATTGGTCGCAGCATCATAGGGCAGATATTGCTTTAACAGCACCCGATCGAGCATTTCATTGACCATGCCGGCAAAGCCGATGATCACCATCGGCCCTGAGTAACGCAACAGTGCAGCCAGCAGCCGATCCGGGACACAGACAGGCACGCCGCGCAGCTGTGGCAGCAGCAACAGGCATTTGATCGTGCTGGCGATCAGATTGGCGATAAAAATATAGCCCACGCCAAAATCAGGGTTATACCAGCCTGCCAACGCCATATCGGGATAGCGAGCTAACAAGGCTGGCCAAAATACCAGAAACCCTAGATTAAGGCCGATGCTTAGCACGATTTCCAGCAGTTTAATGCCGGCAAAACGCAGGGCGCGATTGTCGGCGCGCAGTTTGGCAAACGGCAAAGCCGATAGCGCATCCAGTGCCAAAATGGCCGCGAACCATTGCAGATACAACGGATTATCCGCATAACCCAGCTCGGTCGCCAACCAGGCTTGGTTGCCATGCAACAGCGCAAGAAACACCCCAGTCAGCAGTACAATAAAACTCAGCGCACTGGCGTACACGCGCTCGGCTTGATATTCGGGCTTATTATGGCGAAAGCGAAAATAGCCGGTTTCCAAGCCAAAGACCAATAGCACCGCAAAAAAACCGCTGTAGGCATAAAACTCGGTCACCACGCCGTATTGTTCGGCGCTGAAGGTGTAGGTATACAGCGGCACCAGCAAATAATTCAGCAAGCGCCCGAAAATACTGCTGAAGCCGTAAATCGCGGTTTGCCCGGCTAATTGCTGCAACGCACTCATGATAATGTTCGCGTCATCAACGGTGTATCCATTACGCCATCGGGAGGGATGTCTGAGCACAGACTCGTAGACTGAGCAAAGCGCGATAGTGCATGTCCCGCACAACAGCGGCTTTGTTGGGCGTATTGAGGCTCTACAGGGGTGAGGGAGGGGGGTTCAGGCTGTGGCGTTGCTACGTTAGCGATTGGAATGTTTCCGGCCTTCAAAGCGAGGTAGCATTGCAGCCATTGATAAGGGCGGCGTATGCAAGGGTCGGTTGACAGGGCGTAAAACAATCGCGCCACGATGTTAACGGCCATCGACACCGACCTAGCCGGCGAGATTAAGCGCCAGCCAGGGCGTCAGGTTAAAGATGAAAATCAAGATTTTGTATTGCATCATGCCGGCATAATGTAACCGGTCAAATGTTGCATCATCAAGCCTGAATCCATGCCAGGCTTTCAAGAGGTCACGGGCGCGGTAATAAAGACCAAACCAAAACAGCAGAATCAGATAATTGATGCCCAGACTGTACAGTAACACCTCGCTTAATAGCGCCTGACTCATGATGCCGCCATCCTTCAGGGTAAATGCAAGGCGCGCCCATCCAACGCCAGCGCGGCTTCGTGCAAGGCTTCGGAGATGGTGGGGTGGGCATGAATGGTACGCGCCAAATCTTCGGCGCTGGCGGAGAACTCCATCGCCAACACCGCCTCGGCGATCAACTCAGAGGCGCTCACACCGATAATGTGAACGCCTAAAATACTGTCGGTTTCGGCATGAGTGAGGATTTTCACCATGCCGTCAGTACGGTCAATGGCGACCGCCCGACCGTTGTTGGCCAATTCAAACACACCTTTTTTGTATGGCTGACCGGTGGCAATCAGGCTTTGTTCCGTGTGTCCAACCCAGGCAATTTCCGGCTCGGTATAAATGACACTGGGCATGATTTGGTAATTGATCGGCGTTTCGATGCCGGCAATTTTTTCGGCGACAAAGATCCCCTCCTCCAGTCCTTTATGCGCCAGCATCGGCCCGAGCAAGGTCAAATCGCCAATGGCATAAACGCCCGGTACGGTGGTGCAGCATTGGTCATCGACATGCACATAGCCTTGTTCATCTAGCAACAATTCCGCTTCCGGTGCCGCCACATTTTCAGAGTTGGGCTTGCGGCCCGAGGCAACCAATAGTTTGTCCAGGGTCATGGAGTGTTGCTTATTGTCATCCTGATATTCAATGACCACTTTATTGCGACTGACTTTACTGGAGATCACCCGTGCGCCTAGTTTCAAATCCAGGCCACGTTGTTGGCATAACCGATAGGCGTAATCGGCAATCTGGCGATCGACAATGGGCAAGAAAGTCTGTTGGGCATCCAGCAATACCACATCACTGCCCAATTGTTGCCAGATGCCCGCCAATCCCAGGCCAATAATCCCGGCACCAATAATGCCAAGACGCTTGGGTAACTCGGTTAAGTTAAGCGCGTCGGTGGTATCCAGTATCGCCTCATGGTCGATACTGGCACAGGGTAAATCCACCGGTTTAGAGCCTGTAGCCAGGATAATGTGTGGCGCATGTAAAACCTGTGCCTTGCCACGGGCAATGGGCGTGAATAACACCTCTCCGGCGGTTTGCAGTTGTCCTGCGCCATGTAATAACTGAATGTCATGACGAGCGAACGCGGAGGCGATGGTGTCGCTCAGATGGTGGATTTTGGCGTTTTTACGGGCAATGGTCTGCTTTAGATCCAGTTTTATGCCGGTCGCGCTCAGGCCGTGCTGCGCCAAGCCATGTTGCACCAGCTGATAGACCCGCGCCGATTCCTGCAGCGCCAACGCGGAAATGCAGCCGGCATTGACATAGGCGCCGCCCAGACAGGCTTGACCTTCGGCGCCTTGCCATTGATCGATGCAACAGGTTTTAAGGCCCAGTTGCGCTGACCGGATGGCGGCGACATAACCGGCAGGCCCGGCGCCGATCACAATAACATCGTATTGATTCGCAAGTTTGGCCATAATGCTCTGTTGGGTTGGTAAAAATTAAATGTTCAGCAACAAATGCGCCGGCGATTCCAGGCATTCTTTGACCGTCGCCAGAAATTGCACCGCTTCCCGACCATCGACCAGTCGGTGGTCGTAGGATAAGGCCAGATACATCACCGGACGTATCACCACCTGGCCGTTTTCCGCCACTGGCCGGTCACGAATGGCATGCATGCCTAAAATGGCGCATTGCGGCGGATTGAGTATCGGTGTGGACAACATGGAGCCGAAAATACCACCGTTGGTGATAGTGAAAGTGCCACCACTGAGTTCTTCGTAACTCAGCGAACCGGCTTTGGCCTTGGCGCCGAAATCGGCAATGGTTTTTTCGATGCCGGCGAAATCCAGCTGATCGGCGTCGCGAATTACCGGCACCACCAGCCCCCGGGGCGTGGACACGGCAATGCCAATGTCGTAATAACCGTGGTAAATGATGTCTTTGTTATCGATGGACGCATTGATGGCGGGAAATTTCTTCAACGCTTCAATCGCGGCCTTGACAAAAAACGACATAAAACCGAGTTTAATCGAATGCGTTTGTTCAAAACGTTGCTTGTACTGGTTACGCAGTTCGATCACCGGGTGCATATTAACATCATTGAATGTGGTCAGCATGGCGGCGTTTTGCTGGGCCTCCAGCAGACGCTCGGCGATTTTGGCACGCAACCGGGTCATCGGCACCCGCTGCTCGGGGCGAATCGGCGAATGTTTCGGGGCTTCAAACTGGCCTGGCTCGGGCAGCACGTCAACAGACGGTGCTTCGACAGGCGCCTGTGTTTTTGCGGGCGCGGCGTTGTCCAGATAATCCAGCACATCCTGTTTGGTGATGCGGCCATTCTTGCCGGTGCCTTGAATACTAGCCGGGTCAAGACTGTTTTCCGCCACTAAACGGCGCACCGCAGGGCTTAAAGGGATATCCTCGGCGTCTTCTTCAGCAGATGCAGTTATCGGGTCGGTTTTTTCAGTAGCGCCAGGCTGGTCGGGGCGGATTTCCGTCTCTCCAGGCTCGATGATCGCCAGAATATCCTCGGCAACCACGGTATCCCCCTCGTTCTTGCGGATCTCAACCAGGCGGCCCGAGGCAGGTGCCGGCACTTCCAGCACAACTTTATCTGTTTCAAGGTCAACCAGGTTGGCGTCTTTGGTTACCCACTCGCCTGCCGTATGGTGCCATTTGGCCAAGGTCGCATCAGCAACAGATTCCGGTAAATTGGGTACGCGCACATCTAGGCTCATGTTTTTTTCCTTAATCATCAGCGCCGGTCAAAGCCGAGTTGACAACAGCGTGTTGTTGTTCGAGATGTTTTTTGAAATTACCAACGGCGGGTGAGGCAGAAGGCGGACGCCCGGCATAATGCAAGGCCAGACCATCGGACAAGGTATCGGTCAAATAATGACGCAGTTGATACCAGGCGCCCTGATTTTGCGGTTCCTCCTGACACCAGACCACATCCTGAAGGTTACGGTAATGCGCCAGCTGCCGCGCCAGCGCGGCCTGCGGAAACGGATACAGCTGCTCGACACGAATGATGGCGACGTGTTTAAGCGCCTGCTCGCGGCGAGCCTCCAGCAGATCGTAGTAAACCTTGCCGGCGCACAATACCAGTCGCTGTATGGCGTCAGCGTCCAGCTCATCGAGCTCGCCGATCACTAACTGAAATTTGCCCCGGCTCAAGTCTTCCAGTGATGATACCGCCAGTTTATGTCGCAGCAGACTTTTAGGACTCATCACCACCAGGGGTTTACGGTAACCGCGAATCACCTGACGACGCAACAAATGAAAAATCTGTGCCGGTGTGCTGGGCACGCAAACCTGTAAATTATGCTCCGCACATAGCTGCAAAAAGCGTTCCAGTCGTGCCGAGGAATGCTCGGGCCCCTGGCCTTCGTAACCATGAGGCAGTAACATCACCAAACCGCTCAAACGCCCCCATTTACTTTCCCCGGAGCTGATGAATTGGTCGATAACCACTTGCGCGCCATTGACGAAATCACCAAACTGCGCCTCCCAGATCACCAAGGCATTCGGCGCGGTGGTACTGTAGCCATATTCAAAGCCCAACACCCCCGCCTCAGACAGCAAAGAATCATAAATCTGACAGCGAGCTTGTGTTTCGGTGAGCTGGTTAAGTGGTAAAAAAGTACTCTCATCCAGTTGATTATGCAGCACTGCGTGGCGATGAAAAAACGTCCCCCGACCAACATCCTGGCCGGTCAGTCGCACCGGAAAACCTTCAACCAACAAGCTGGCATAGGCCAGATTTTCAGCATAGCCCCAATCCAGTTCCTGGGCCCCCGCAGCCATCTTGCGACGACTTTCCATGATTTTTGCCACCCTTGGATGCAGCTCGAAACTGGGCGGCAATTGTTGCAGTTTTTCACTGAGGTTGCGAATCTGTTCCAGTGACAGAGCGGTTTTGCAGGCGACGGTCCATTTTTGGTTGATAAAAGGCGTCCACAATGCCGAATAAGAGTAGACCTTCTCATCTAGCAATGGCCTGGAAACCACCTGCCCTGCTTCCAGTTTTTTGATGTAATCAGCCTCTAATGCCTTGTCTTGTTGCGCATCGACAACGCCTTGCTGTACCAGACGCTGTGCATAAAGCTGCCGCGTGGTTGGATGATTGCGAATGGTCTGATACATCATTGGCTGGGTCGCAGACGGTTCGTCGGCTTCGTTATGACCCAGCCGGCGATAGCAAATCAAGTCAATGACCACATCGCGATTAAAACGCATGCGAAAATCCAGCGCCATGCGAATGGCCGAAAATGCGGCCTCAGGCTCATCACCATTGACGTGAAATACCGGCGCTTGCACCAGGCTGGCGACATCGGTGCAATAGCGCGTGGAGCGGGCATCTTTCGGGTTGCTGGTGGTGAAACCAATCTGGTTGTTGATAACGATGTGTACCGTACCGCCAATGCTGAAGCCGCGAGTGGCCGACATGTTCAAGGTTTCCATCACCACGCCTTGCCCGGCAAACGCGGCATCACCGTGAATCAAGACCGGTAACACGGTATTGATACTGTTGGCACCATGACGATCCTGACGGGCGCGCACGGAACCTGCCACCACCGGATTGATAATCTCCAGATGCGAGGGATTGAAAGCTAACGTGACATGTACCGGGTCTGCACCGGTCTCCAGATCCGAAGAAAAACCCATGTGATATTTGACGTCACCGGAACTCATGCCGGGCAAAGTATGACTGCCGCCTTTGAATTCTTCAAACAATTGCGCGGGGTTCTTGCCCAGGATATTCACCAGCACATTGAGTCTGCCACGGTGCGCCATGCCAATCACAATTTCCTTGGTCTTGTTTGCGGCGGCGCGCTGAATCAGCTGATCGAGCATGGGAATCAGCGTTTCACCACCTTCCAGGGAAAAACGTTTTTGACCGACAAAGGTGCGGTGCAGATAGTTTTCAATCGCTTCGGCCGCAATCAGCTGTTCAAGAATGATGTGTTTGTCTTCGGGAGTGGGCTGGTAAAGCGTTTTGCCGCTTTCCAGATGATTTTTCAGCCAACTGCGAATGTCCGCATCGGTGATGTGCATGTACTCAACCGCCAGATGGCCGCAGTAAATGCGCTTCAAAGCGCTTAAGATTGCTCTGAGCGACATTTTGTCCGCACCATCCAGCTTGCCGGGATCGAATACGGTATCCATATCCAGCTCGGTCAGACCGTAGCTGGCCGGCGCGAATTCAGGCGGCAGTGGTGATTCCTCATGTGCCAGAGGGTTGTTGTTAGCGATTAAATGACCGGAACTTCGGTATTGATTGATCAGCCGTGAAACCGACGCCTGCTTCTTGACGCTGGCCTCGGTAAAGCCTTGCAACTTGGCCAGGCGACCATGGGATTGCTGGGCCAGCGCGGCAAATCGAGCGACCACCGGACCGTGGGCGATATCGGGTTGTGTATTGGGGAGTTTGGCAAAATGATGACGCCAGGTTTCCGGGACGGCTTCAGGGTCGTCCAGATAACTTTCGTAAAGCCCTTCTATATAGGCGGCGTTGCTGCCGTATAAAGCGGATGTTTGCCGGAAATGTTCGAGTAAATCGCCTGCGCTCATAGCCTGATTTCCTTAGCTGAATAATGATCAAAGCCGACAACGCGACAGGCTGTCTGACTCATGACTTTAATTTTAGGTGTTTCGGGACAAATTACCAGCAATGCGAGAATTTGCCTAAAGACGGCTTTATAATGCAAAGGAAAAGTGCTAAAGTAAAAATTCTTTATTGTTTTACTAGGTTTTTATCAACCCTCAAAAAAGGAGACATTCATGGCATTTGAATTACCTGCCCTCCCTTACGCAAAAAACGCACTGGCACCACATATCTCAGAAGAGACATTGGAGTTCCATTACGGCAAGCATCATCAGACGTATGTCACCAATCTGAACAACCTGGTCACGGGTACCGAGTTCGCAGGCAAGTCGCTGGAAGAAATCGTCAAAGCGGCCACTGGCGGCATTTTCAACAATGCTGCGCAGGTTTGGAACCATACCTTTTACTGGAACTCGTTAAGCCCTAACGGCGGCGGCGAACCAACCGGCGGCCTGGCCAATGCCATTAACCGCTCTTTCGGTTCTTTTGCTGAATTCAAGGAAAAATTCACTCAGTGCGCGGTAACCACTTTTGGCTCAGGCTGGGCCTGGCTGGTGAAAAACCCAGACGGTTCACTGGCGCTGGTCAGCACCAGCAACGCGGCCACACCTTTGACTGAAGGCCAGACACCGCTGCTGACCTGTGATGTTTGGGAACACGCCTATTACGTTGACTATCGCAACGCTCGTCCTAAATATCTGGAAGCGTTCTGGAACCTGGTTAACTGGGAATTTGCGGCGCAAAATTACGACGCTTAACCCCTGCTTGCATAAGACCGGCCCTCGGGCCGGTCTTTTTTTATAACGTCCAATCCCCGGAACGGCCACCTGACTTGGCCGTGACCTTGACCTGGTCAATCACCATGGTTTTATCAACCGCCTTGCACATGTCATAAATCGTTAACAGTGCAATCTGTACCGCCGTCAAGGCTTCCATTTCCACGCCGGTTTTTCCATCGGTCGCGACAGTTGCCTGACATTCCACAGCATTGTCCTCGGACATCTGAAAATCGATACTGACCTGAGTCAGGCTTAGGGGATGACACAAAGGCACTAAGTCAGCGGTTTTTTTCGCCGCCATGATGCCAGCTACCCGGGCGATACCCAGTACATCGCCTTTTTTGTGTCCTCGATGGTTAATTTTGGCCAGCGTTTCAGGCTGCATCCGAATCACGCCTTGCGCTACCGCACAACGATGGGTGATGGCTTTTTGACCAATATCCACCATGTGAGCCTCGCCTTGAGCGTTGAAATGGGTAAACTCTGTCATTGTTTTAACCTTTAACTTATTGCTATGGCTATCAAAATTATCTTTTTTGCACGCTTACGCGAGCTGTCTGGTCATGCAGAGCTGACGGTGTCACTGCCTGTCCCAACCACACCCAGGGCGGTCTGGCAGCATGTGTTACCTGACCTGGCTTTGCCAGAACCTTTGCTGGTGGCTATTGACCAAAACTATGCTCAACTGGACAGTCCGGTTCAGGATGGGCAAGAAGTGGCGTTTTTTCCACCCGTAACCGGAGGTTGACATGCATATCGAACTGCTCGATGAGCCTTTTCAGCCTTTCCAACGCCTAGCTGATTATCAACCGGCTCGCACCGATGCCGGCGCTACCGCTGTTTTTATTGGCACATCAAGAGATTACAACCTGGGGGAAACGGTCAGCGCGTTACATCTGGAGCATTATCCGGGCATGACCGAACGTCAACTCCAGGAAATCACGGCATACGCCGAGCAACGTTGGACGGTGTTAGATGGCTTGGTGGTGCATCGTGTCGGTTTGCTGAAGCCAGGCGAAGCGATTGTGCTGGTGGCGGTTTGGGCAGGCCACAGGGGCGATGCCTTTGACGCTTGTCGGTTCATCATGGAAGAGCTAAAACATAAAGCCCCGTTCTGGAAGAAAGAACAACTGGCTGATGGCCGTCAACGTTGGGTGGAACAAAACAGCACCGGCTATGCCGGGTAACCCGACATAGCACGGTAAAACCGCTATTTAACCACTCTGAGCTTGGGTTTCCCGGTTGGTCTTGGCGGCGGCGAACCCGGGTTATCATCAGTCACGGCTTCCTCTTCCGATGATTCAGACTCAAACATCATGCCCTGCCCGTTTTCTTTGGCGTAAATCGCCAAAATCGCTGCCATAGGTATCGACAATTGCATGGCCTTACCGCTGAAACGGGCGTTAAATTCGACCAGCTCATTGCTGATATCCAGGCCGTGAATGGCTTGTGGACGTAAATTCAGCACAATACGGCCCTCTTCGACCAATGCTTGAGGCACCACTGCACCGGGAAATTCGGCATCAACCAACATAAACGGCGTCAATTCATTATCCAGAATCCACTGGTAAATGGCCCGGAATATATAGGGTTTCAATGGAATCATTTCGGAATTGTCCAAAGGTCTTTTTCCAACGGACTCATGCTGGCGGCAAACGCAGGCCGTTTGAACAAGCGATTGGCATAGCGCTCTGCCGATTCGCCAATGCCATTCAGCTCGATACCCAGACCGGGCAAACGCCAAAGTAAGGGCGCCATTACACAATCAATCAGAGAAAACTCATCATTCATAAAAAATGGCTTGGCGGCGAAAACCGGCTCCGACGCCATCAGACTTTCCTTAAGCATTTTCTTGGCGCGGGCGGCTTTCTTCTCGCCCGAATTAAGGATTTCGTCCAACAATTGATACCATTCCTGATCGATGCGGCGCACCAACATCCGGGCATTGGCGCGTGATACCGGATCCATTTGATGCAACGGTGGATGAGGAAAACGTTCATCCAGGTATTCCATGATGATGCGCGAATCATACAGCACCAAATCCCGCTCGATCAGCGTCGGCGATACCGCTGTCGGATTGAAATCCAATAAATCTTCGGGCGGATTATTGATATCGTAATATTCGATTTCGGCGGTGATGTTTTTTTCATGCAACACCAGACGCACGCCATGGCTTAGAGCACAGTTAGATACGGAAAATAAAGTCATAACGGATTTTCGGGCGTGGGTATTGGTCACAAATCACTAACCTCTTTACTGGTGATGGCCAAAATTCTCATTATAACACGAATGAAAAACACGCAACCGAACTCGTACACTGAGCCACTATTGACTGAGGATTGACGTTTCCGAGCCCTGCATGGCGCGTCACCGGCGCTCTTTTCATCACGCGACTGGCCCTGCGCCATCAATGAAAGCATCAGGGCATGCTCTGAGTCGGGATAGCCTGCGCACCCTCATGTCCACTCAGCTCAGTTCCATATCTTCTGCGATGACATGAGTCATCTTGCGCGACCTCTCCAGGCGTTTACCGAGAAGGCAGAAGTCGTTCCGATTCGGTTTTAACCACTTGATAACATTCGCAGACACGGGCTTCCAGGCCGGGTCTGTCCAGCACCAGAATTTTACCCCGACTGTAATAAATCAAACCGGCTTGTTGCAGTTTGCCGGCGGCCTCCGTCACGCCTTCCCGGCGCACGCCCAGCATATTGGCGATCAGCTCCTGCGTCATGGTCAATTCACTGGTAGGCAATCGATCCAGACTGAGCAACAACCAGCGGCACAGCTGTTGATCGATGGAATGATGCCGATTGCAAACCGCGGTCTGCGCCATTTGAGTAATCAAGGCTTGGGTATAACGCAATAGCAGATGATGTATCGCCCCATGCTGATTGAAGGCCTGCATAAGTAATTGGCTGCGCAAGCGATACGCCTGCCCGGCACTTTGCACCACCGCCCGATTGGGCATGCTGCCGCCGCCCATGAACAGCGCCACGCCGACAATGCCATCCTTTCCGACCACGGCGATTTCCGCCGACGAACCGTTTTCCATCACATACAACAGCGAAACGATACAGGTAACCGGAAAATAGACGTAACACAACTCGCCGCCCGATTCGTAAATGACTTCGCCAAGCGTCAAGTCAACGGGTTCAAGATGCGGAAGCAGCAATTCGGATGCTTCGGCAGGCAATGCGCGTAGTAATTGGTTCTGGTTAAGATTATTCAGGTCGTTCATAAAAGGGGTAGTCATTGTCTTAAACATTGGCATCCCCCTTGCCCTAAAGAACGAGGATTCCGCAGCTATTGCTTGAGTCGCTTCGGTGAGTTCTTAGCCCGCGCTCCAACCACAGGCAATGCCTCTGCACAAGCTAACCGGGCGCATCCCGCCCTTACTACATGGATCGCACCGACCCAAAGGATTGTCGGCTGCCTGCCGTACCCAGCGCCACTATTGCCGAATCGCTGGCAATAACCCTATGTGCGATACCGAACAGACCGGTTTGCCAGAGTTGGTTATATTGAGCATAAATCGCTTCGGCTTGGCTTGCCAAATATCTTTTGTCATCACGCGCATCTCAGACAGTCTGCACGGCCATACGGCCCACTCGCCGTAGCAACGTTACTACGTTGCTGCGGTTTTTTTTTGACCGTCAGGAGATTTGCGGCAGCTGCCGGACAGACCGAGCTAAAAACAAACTCAGAGTACATCCCCGTCATGCCAAGCAAGAACCTATTAAGCGCCGACCAATATGCCATTAATGTCACAGCACCGCATTCGGCGTCTACCCTGAATGATGCGATTGAGCTAGCCAAAGCTGAATTGCTGAGTCTGCAACATCAACCAGGTAATTGGCTGTTCGAACTGGAGGCCGATTGTACCATTCCGGCCGAATACATCCTGATGCTGCATTACCTGGACGAAATCGATCCGCTATTGCAGCGCAAAATCGCCCATTTCCTGCGCGGACAACAAAATCCGGACGGCAGCTACCCTTTATACAAAGGCGGCGCCGGCGACATCAGTTGCACGATTAAAGTCTATTACGCGCTTAAATTAGCCGGTGATGACCTCCAATCTCCCGTTTTGCGTATGGCCGGCGAGTGGATACGCGCCCAGGGTGGTGCCGCCAAGGCCAATGTGTTCACTCGCATCATGCTGGCCATGTTCGAACAGGTTCCCTGGCGAGCCACACCGTTCATGCCGGTGGAAATCATGCTGCTGCCCAAATGGTTTCCCTTCCATATCGATAAAGTTTCCTATTGGTCGCGGGTCGTGATGGTGCCGTTGTCCATCCTGTGCAGCTACAAGGTCAAGGCGCGGAATCCCGGCAAAATCGGCATTGCCGAGCTGTTCCTGAACCCTCCCGATCAAGAAAAACAGTATTTTTCACACGTCAAAACTCCGCTGGGCAACGCTATTTTACTGCTGGATCGCCTTGGTCAGCGCTGGGAATGTTTGATTCCCAACGCTATCCGCCGTAAGGCCACCGCCAAGGCATACGATTGGTTCATGGCTCGCTTGAATGGTATCGACGGTCTGGGGGGGATTTTTACCGCCATGGTGAATGCTTACGAAGTGATGGATTATCTGGGTGTGCCGGTCGACGATCCACGACGGCGGACAGCCAGAGCCGCCATCGATAAATTATTGGTCGTCAAAGACGACTCGGCCTATTGCCAACCCTGTGTGTCACCGATTTGGGATACCGGCCTGGCGGCACTGACCTTGCAGGAAGTCAATCATTACACCGGCGATCCGGCAATTAAAAACGCCCTGGATGCCGCTTTGCATTGGCTGGCCGGCAAGCAATTGCAAGGCGAGCCGGGGGACTGGCAAATTCAGCGACCAGGGCTAAGAGGCGGCGGCTGGGCTTTCCAGTTCGGTAACAGTTATTACCCCGATGTGGACGATACCGCGGTCGTTGCTTATGCCATGCTGCAAGCGGACAGCGTGAAATTTGCCGGGAATATTCAACGCGCGGCCGGCTGGATTGCCGGCATGCAATCGCGCAATGGCGGTTATGGCGCTTTCGACGCCGATAATACCCATTATTATCTGAATCAGATTCCATTCGCCGACCACGGCGCCTTGCTGGACCCGCCCACCGCCGATGTCAGTGGACGCTGCCTCATGTTGTTGGGCAAGCTTGCTGTTCGGCACTTGGAATATAGCGATGTTGTCGAGGACTGCATAGCCTATTTGCGCGCTCAGCAGGAAAGCGATGGTTCCTGGTTTGGCCGTTGGGGTACCAATTACATTTACGGCACCTGGTCGGTACTATACGGTTTTGAAGCGGCCGGCATTCCCCGGAATGACCCAAGCATACAAAAGGCCGTACTGTGGTTGAAAGCCAAACAACGCGCCGATGGCGGTTGGGGCGAGGACAATGTCAGCTATCACGATGCAAGTGTGCGTGGTGAAGCCGATACCAGTACCGCATTCCATACCGCGCTGGCGATACTGGCCTTACTGTCGGCCGGCGAGACGGAGTGCCCCGCCGTCGAGGCCGGCGTGTATCATTTGCTGAAAACCCAACAAGTCGATGGTTTCTGGCATGACGATAACTTCAATGCGCCCGGCTTTCCGAAGTTTTTTTATCTGAAATACCACGGCTACGACAAATTCTTCCCGCTGTGGGCACTGGCTCGCTATCGCAACCAACGACATGCCGCCGGCATCCCCTTACAAAGCTTGCATGATGCCATTCCTCAGCGCAAGATTGATTCCCGGCGCAGACAATCGAGATGGGCATAACACTCCATACCCGTCAACAGAGCAGACTACACCATAAAGACTAAAAACAAGTATATAGACTTGCTTGTCACGCAACTCAAACGAGGTGAGCACCGAAATGACGTCCTGACGGAGAAATCCGAGTACGCCGCTAACAGATAAAGCAAAATTCCGGCACCGTTACGGGAAAAAGCGGCTACAATCGAAAAGATGAAAGAACTGGAGCAGTCGCGCATAGTTATCCGCATGACACGACCACCAATGTCACGGTTAACCCTTTTTATTGAAATACGTTTTCAGGAACTAATATGAATATTGCAATCGAACCCATACTGGCGCTGGTAATGGGCATTTTAATATTGGTGGTGCCAAGATTTTTAAATTATTTCGTGGCGGTGTATTTAATCGTTGTGGGTATCTTGGGCCTGATACACCGATAAAAAACAGTCAGCTTTCTATCACAACCGGCGTGTTTGATACGCGCATGATCTTTAAGTTTTACTCCGGGAATAATGCGAATTAAGAGCTGAATAGAAACCGGTTTATAACGGTAAACTATTGAGAGAAACCTTACTCACCCTCAATCACACATAGACAAGCCACTGCTTTATCAATACTGGTGATTTTTAGCTCTGAATTCGCATTTAAGCAAGTCATTTTATGGATAAATCCCCATCTGACAGAACAGATTGCAATGCCTTAACGCAAGTCGGCACCAAGACCGCAAGGGCCCAATCGAGCCTCAACGCCGTAGACGCACCGTTAGTCATTGGAGTCGGCGCCTCCGCCGGCGGATTGGAAGCCTTGGAACAGTTTTTTGCACAGGTTCCGGCGGTCAGCGGGGTGGCGTTTGTGGTTATTCAGCATCTCGATCCGCATCACCAAGGCATGTTACCGGACTTGTTGCAGCGTGTTACGCCTTTGACAGTAACCCAGGTTGGCGAGCGGATGAAAGTCAAGCCCGATTGGGTGTATGTCATTCCTCCCAATAAAGACCTGTCCATTCTGCACGGTAAACTGCACCTTCTGGAACCGCTGGAGCCACGCGGCCTGCGCTTACCCATCGATTCGTTTTTCCGGGCGTTGGCCGACGATCAGCATGAACGGGCCATTGGTGTAATTTTGTCGGGAATGGGCTCGGACGGCACCTTGGGGTTGCGCGCCATCAAGGAAAATGCCGGCTTGGCGGTAGTGCAAGCTCCGGATTCCGCGCAATTCGATTCGATGCCGCGTAGCGCCATCGACGCTGGTCTGGCGGATATCGTCGCGCCGCCGCAACATCTGTGGGACAAGATACTGACCTATCTCACCCATAGTTCGCACGGCCTGCATGTCGAAACGGATAAAGTCTTGGTTTTAAAAAACCAAAGTGCTCTGGAGCAAATTGTGATTTTGCTACGCGAGCGCAGCGGTAACGATTTTTCGCTTTACAAAAAAAACACCATTTATCGCCGCATCGAAAGACGCATGGGACTGCACCAAATCGACGCGATAGCCAAATATGTGCGTTATTTACGCGAAAATCCTCAGGAACTGGATTTATTGTTCAAGGAGCTGTTGATTGGTGTCACCCGTTTTTTTCGCGATCCGGCAATCTGGGAGTCTTTGAAGAGCGATGCCATTCCGACGCTGCTTGCGCAATATCCAACCGGTAAAGCCTTGCGGGCCTGGGTGCCGGCTTGCTCGACAGGTGAGGAAGCGTATTCTCTGGCGATGATCTTTAAGGAAGTGTTAGCGGCAAGCAAATGCCTACAGCCGTTTAAACTACAAATCTTTGCCACCGATCTGGATCAGGATGCCATCAACAAAGCCCGGCAAGGTTTCTATCCGACAACGATTGCCGGGGATATGTCCGCGGATAGGCTGGCACGTTTCTTTACTGCCGATGGAGATGGCTATCGCATCAACAAGGAAATCCGCGAGATGGTGATTTTCGCGCCGCATAATGTGATTATGGATCCGCCTTTTACCAAGTTGGACGTGTTGTGCTGCCGCAACCTATTGATTTACCTAAGTCAGGAATTACAGAAAAAACTGATCTTGCTATTCCACTACGCGCTCACGATCCACGGCATTCTGTTGCTCGGCAACGCCGAAACGATAGGTAATATTAGTCACTTATTTAGCACAATCGACAACAAATCCCGGCTTTATCGACGCATTGGCAATCTTTTTCCATTGGATGTCGATTTCCCTACCCAATATTTTCCAGTAATAACCGTGGCCGAAGAATCTGACAAAAAACCGCCTATCGCCAACCTGCAAAGTTTGGCGGATCAATTATTGCTGCAACACTTCGCGCCGGCGGCGGTATTGGTCAATGCCGATGGCGACATTCTTTACATCAGCGGCCGTACCGGCAAATATCTGGAGCCGGCCGCCGGTAAGGCCAATTGGAATATCCATGCCATGGCCCGCGAGGGGCTGCGATATGCATTCATCGGCGCGTTAAAAAAAGCCTACAGTCAAACCGAAGCCATACATATGCCTGGTCTGACGGTAACGACCGATGGCGGAGGCAGCCAAACCGTGAATCTATTGGTACAGGCCATTAGCAAACCCGACGCCCTAAAAGGGATGTTGATGGTGGTGTTTACCGATGTGGCGGCGCCACTTGCCGCCAAACCTTCGGGTAAATTGCCCAACGACGCGCAAACATTGCTACAGGCCGAGCTATTGCAAGCTCGGGAAGACTTGCAATCCCAGCGAGAGGATATGCAGAGCTCACAAGAAGAACTGAGATCCGCCAATGAAGAGTTGCAATCGACCAATGAAGAATTGCAGTCCACCAACGAGGAACTGACTACCTCTAAGGAGGAAATGCAGTCTTTAAACGAGGAACTGCAAACCGTGAATGCCGAGTTGCAAATCAAAATCGACGATCTGTCGCAGGTCAGTAACGACATGAGCAATCTGTTGAATAGTATGGAAATCGCCACGGTATTTTTAGACAACGCCCTCAATATCCGCCGTTTCACCAGTCACATTAGCCGTTTGTTCAAGTTGATTGCCGCCGATGTCGGTAGGCCGTTGTCAGACATCGTCACCGACCTTGACTATCCGGAACTGCATCAAGATGCCCTGGAAGTACTGACTACGCTGCTGTTCGTGGAAAAGCAAGTCAAAACTCGCGACGAGCGCTGGTTCAAGGTGAGGATCATGCCCTACCGAACCCAGGACAATTTAATCGATGGCGTGGTGATTACCTTTATCGATATTTCCGAAACCAAGAAGTTGGAAGCCGAATTAAGGAATACTCATGAACAATCGGCATGAAACCGACAGCGATATCGGGAAACTACGCCAGCGTGCCGAGCGTCAACTCGCCGATACGCCGCCCGGAGATTCGCCCGAATCGCAACAACGGTTGTTACACGAACTGCAAGTGCATCAGGTCGAATTGGAGATGCAAAACGAGGCCTTGCGGGAAGCCCGGAGCACCGCAGAGCAAGCCTTGGCGCGTTATGCCGAACTGTTCGATTTCGCGCCGATGGCCTACTTTACCTTGGCGGAAGATGGCAGCATTCATCAAACGAACTTCAAAGGTGAGCGTTTGTTGACCATCGACCGGGTCAAGATTACCGGACGACATTTTGTTGATTTCGTCGCCAGCGAATATCGGCCAATATTCAAAGGTTTTTTGGAAAAGGTATTTGCCCATGCCGATACGCAGCGTTGCGAGATGATGCTGACGCTTGACGGCAAACCCTGCTGGGTGGCGATCGAGGCGACGGCCGACACCAGTGGTAAGAGTTGTCTGGCGGCCATGGTGGATATTAGCGAGCGCAAACGTAACGAACAGGAACTGCAATTGGCAGCCACCGTTTACATGGCGATTGAAGAAGCCATTGTGGTGGCGGATATTGATAACCGGATCGTGGCGATTAATCCGGCCTTTAGTGAATTGACCGGTTATTCGAGCGAGGAGGTGATCGGGCAATCGACTGCAATGCTCAAGTCGGACCGTCAGGATCAGGCATTTTTTCGCGACATGCGGGATTCCCTGACTA
>JAVVEW010000026.1:0-36280 GCA_032251045.1 Methylococcales bacterium | reverse complement strand
GCCTGGGTGCTCTGATAGGCATTTTGGGGGTGGGGGAGGGCGCAGGGGGGGGGTGAATGCCTGCGCACGCGGTAGCAGACAGTTTATTGAGCGCCGATTTGGTAGATGATGCGTTCGGGGTTGCCAAGCTTGCCGGTGATGGCGTCAACTTCAACTTCCAGTATTTGGCCGTCTGTGGCTTTAATGTCGAATTCGTAGGCTACGCCGCCGTTGGCTTCCAGTTCATATTCGGTTCGTACAACGGTGCCGGGATATTTATCCAGTGCGGTTTTGAGCGCTGCATCCAGGCGAACTTTGCCTTTGCTGGAAAACGCGCTGGCATCGGCGGCGATTTCGCGTTCGGTTTCGGTGATTGCACCGTTGGTCGTCTGGCATTCAACTTCCCAGCTAACGCCATCATGGCCTTGGATATCCAATTCGAATTGCGGTTTGTTGTCTTCGATTTCGGATCGTAAGCTGACGATCTGGCCGGGATGTTGTTCTAACGCCGATTTAACACAGGTGTCCAGGGCGTTGTTCGCGGGCGCTGCTTGCGCGGAAACAGCGGTAGCGCTGATCAGGCCGGCGAGCAATATGTGCGAGTAAGGTCTATTCATAAGGCAATTTCCTGAGTTTTCTGGGGGGATGTGTCGGTATGCTGATCAGGTGACACTGCCGTGGGTCGGCCAGCTTTGCGTTGATAGCAATGATTACATTGTAGATATCGATGCTATTTTCGTCAAAGCAGCTTTGCCAGGCGGGTAGGTAAGTTCGATTTGTCGCCACTTTCAAGTGAGCGTTGTTACGCCAGACTGGCCTTGTGAGAATGACCGATGGGCAGGGCTTTAAGGATGACCGGGCTTTCTTTTCAAGTTAGAATGTCTGATGCTATGCCTGCATTCTGCCCTGTGGGCCTTCTTCATGTAACCTGGACTGTTTATCATGACTGAATTTACCGAAGTGCCCAGCCCTTTCTGCGGATTGGGCACGGATGATTTGGCGGTCGCCGTCGATGGCCTGAAGATCAAGGTCACCCGTGGCGGATGTCGCTTGAATTCGACGGCATTCGAACAGCCGATAACCGATGAGCACCCGCGCATTCAAGGCCGGGAAGTGAGTCTGACCGAGGCCGTGAAAAAAACTGCTGAATATCTGAAGGTTGCCAAGCTGCCGTTATTTTCCGGTTGCGCGGCTGATGTCAACGGTATGCGCGCGTTGCTCAATCTGGCCGAGCGGGCGCGGGGCGTGGTTGATCAGGGTAAATTCAACGCCAGTCGCCGCAATTATCTCACTTTGCAAGATTCCGGCTGGATGACTACCACGCTGTCGGAAGTGAAAAACCGCTGCGATGTATTCCTTGCCATAGGCTGTGCGCCGGAACAATTCGCACCGCGTTTTTACGAACGAACCTTGTGGGTGGATGAGGCCATGTTTGTCGATCCCGCTCAGCGCGAAGTCATTTATTTAGGCCCTGTCGAGCCTGGCGCCGAAGCGCAAACGCCGGCCGGTCATGCGCCGAAAGCGTTGTATGTTGATCAAGCGCGGCTGCCGGAAGTTTTGGGCGTGTTGCGCGCCTTGTTGAAAAATCAGCCGATTCAGGCGGAACAGGTCGCCGGGCGGCCGCTTGCTGAATGGCAGGGTTTGCTGGAGCGTCTTAAATCTGCTAATTACAGCGTGATCAGTTGGTCTGCGGCGGCATTGGATTTTACTCATGCCGAGTTGACCGTGCAGGCGATTTGCGAGCTGGTCAAGGATTTGAACGATCATGGCGTGCGCTGTTCCGGCCTGCCGTTGGGCGGCCAGAACGGCGATCTGACCGCGCATCAGGTGTGCGGCTGGACCACCGGCTACCCGGCGCGGGTGTCGTTTCAGCGCGGTTATCCGGACTACGACCCATTTCTGTACGACAGTCAGCGACTGATTGAAAGCCGGGAAGCCGATTGCCTGTTGTGGCTGAATGCCTTCGATGTGCTCGCTAAGCCGCCATCCGCCGATATGCCGGTGGTGGTGTTAGGCCGTAGCGGTATGTCGTTTACCCAGGAGCCTGATATCTATATTCCCATCGGCACGCCCGGTATCGATCATACCGGCCATGCTTATCGTATGGACAGTGTGGTGGCGGTGCGTCTGAAAAAACTGCGCGACAGCGGTTTGCCAAGTGGCGCGGATGCGCTGAATGCCATTGCCCAGCAATTGATGGAGTTGTCATGATAACCCGACTAAAAGGCGGCAAGGTTTACGATCCCGCCGCAGGTGTCAGCGGTGAAGTACGCGATATTTACCTTAAAGACGGTAAAATTGTCGCCTCGCCAAACGATGAAAAAATCGCTCAGGACTACGACTTGACCGGCAAAATTGTCATGTCCGGCGCGATTGATATGCACACTCATATCGGCGGCGGTAAAGGCAATATCGCCCGCATTCTGCTGCCGGAAGACCACCGCGCCGATCCTGTAGCGGCAACCGCGTTAACCCGTTCCGGCACCGGCCGCGCCATGCCCAGCAGTTACACCACCGGCTATCGCTATGCGGAAATGGGCTACACCGCCGCGTTTGAACCGGCAGTATTACCAATCAACGCCCGTCAGGCGCACATGGAGATGGCCGATATTCCGATTCTGGATAAAGGCGGTTACGCCATGCTGGGCAGTGACGATTACCTGCTCAGGCTGCTGACCGCCAAACAAGACCAGCAGGCGATCAACGATTATGTCGCCTGGACGCTCAACGCCGCCCAGGCCATCGGCATTAAAGTAGTCAACCCCGGTGGTATCAGCGCATTCAAGTTCAATCAGCGCAAGCTCGATCTGGACGAGGCGCACAGCCACTATCAGGTCACGCCCCGGCAAGTGCTGCTGGCGCTGGCACGAGCGGTGAAGGAGCTGGGCATTCCCCATCCGTTGCATGTTCACGGCTGCAACCTGGGCGTACCCGGCAATGTCGAAACCACCCTGGAAACCATTGCCGGCAGTGAAGGTTTGCCGGTGCATCTGACCCATATTCAGTTTCACAGTTACGGCAGCGAAGGCGATTTCAAATTCTCCTCCGGCGCGGCGCAAATCGCCGAGGCGATCAATCGCAACAAAAACATCACCGCCGATGTCGGTCAGATACTGTTCGGCCAAACCGTGACCGCTTCCGGCGATAACATGCGCCAGCACGCCAATCACGGCCACGCCCATCCCAACAAATGGGTGTGCATGGATATCGAGTGTGACGCCGGTTGCGGCGTGTTGCCGTTCAAATATAAAGATCAGAATTTCGTCAACGCCTTGCAATGGGCCATTGGTCTGGAAATTTTCCTGCTGGTCGATGACCCCTGGCGGATTTTCCTGACCACCGATCATCCTAACGGCGCGCCGTTCACCAGCTATCCACATTTGATTCGTTTGCTGATGGACAAAACCTTCCGTAACGAACAATTGTCGAAATTGCACCCCGAAGCGCAAAAAATGACCCACCTGGCGGCCATCGAGCGGGAATACAGTCTGGATGAAATCGCCATCATGACCCGCGCCGGCGCGGCTCGTCTGGTCGGTTTGCATGACCGGGGTGGCTTGTCGGCAGGCAATTGGGGTGACATTACCGTATACACTGAACACCAAGACCGCGAACGCATGTTCGCCAAGCCCGACTATGTGTTCAAGGATGGTGAGTTGGTGGTCAAAAACGGCGAAGTGGTAAAAGTGACTTGGGGCCGAACCCATGTTGTGCGCCCCGACTATGATCCTTCGGTGGAAAAGGGCTTGAAAAGCTATTTCGACCGTTATCTGACCATGAAGCTGGGTAATTTCAAAATCAGTGCCGATGAACTGACCGAGGACGGTCGGGGTCGCATTGATAGTCATCCATTGCGTCAAGCTTGATGACGCCTCATGGCACTTTAAGAGGACGTTTCCATCACTATGACTGTTAGCCATAGCGCGGCATCTGTAGCCCCATTGGTTGTTATCCAGCAACTGACCTTTTCACGCGGTAACCGCAAAATTTTCGACGATCTGTCGCTAGCCATTCCACGCGGTAAAATTACCGCCATCATGGGGCCCAGCGGCACCGGCAAAACCACCTTGCTGAAAATCATTGGCGGCCAGTTAGCCCCGGAATACGGCCATGTTTCGGTCGATGGCCTGGAAGTGCCGCGTTTGAAGCACAAGGCGTTATTCGAACTACGTAAGCGCATGGGCATGCTGTTCCAAAGCGGCGCCTTGCTCACTGACCTGAACGTGTTCGACAATGTCGCCTTTCCGCTGCGTGAACATACCAGACTCAGCGAATCGATGATTCGCACCCTGGTGTTGATGAAACTGGAAGCGGTGGGTCTGCGCGGCGCACGCGAACTGATGACCTCGGAATTATCTGGCGGCATGGCCAGACGGGTGGCGCTGGCGCGGGCCATTGCCCTGGACCCGATGATGATTATGTATGACGAGCCCTTTACCGGCCAGGATCCGATTTCCATGGGTGTGTTGGTTAAGCTGATCAAGGCATTGAACACCACCTTGGGCCTGACCAGCATTGTGGTGTCTCATGATGTTAAGGAAACCTGTGAAATCGCCGACCTGGTGTATGTGATTGCCGAAGGTAAAGTAGTCGACTCCGGCAGTCCTAAACAACTGGCCGAATCGCAATCCCCCTGGGTCCGACAATTCATGCTCGGTGAGGCCGATGGCCCGGTTAAATTCCATTATTCCGCCGATGATTACACCGCCGACCTGCTCGATGATGCCGCCGCTAAATCAAGCGGTTTATTGAGCAAACCGGCGCCGCCGCGTCACCGCTCCCGTTACCGCCGTTAAGCTTATGTTGACATTACTGGAATCCTTGGGCCGCCATACCCGCTTGACGTTCACGAAACTGGGGCGCGGCAGCTTTTTCTTTATGCATACCTTGTCCGGTCTGGGCAGTCTGTTGTTGCGACCTCGTTTGCTGATTAACCAGCTTTACTCGGTGGGCGTATTGACCTTTCTGATTATCGTCATTTCCGGTCTGTTTGTCGGCATGGTGCTGGGTTTGCAAGGCTATATCGTGCTGTCCGATTTCGGTTCTGAAGAAGCCTTGGGCGTGATGGTCGCCGCCTCCCTGGTGCGCGAACTGGGGCCTGTGGTCACCGCTTTGTTGTTTGCCGGACGCGCCGGTTCCGCGCTGACCGCGGAAATCGGCCTGATGAAGGCCACCGAACAGTTATCGGGCATGGAAATGATGGCGGTTGATCCGGTGCGGCGTATCATCACACCCCGGTTTTTTGCCGGGTTTTTAGCCATGCCGTTGTTGGCCGCCTTGTTCAGCTCGGTGGGTGTTCTGGGTGGGCAATTGGTTGGCGTCGGCCTTTTGGGCGTCGATGACGGCGCGTACTGGTCACAAATGAAATTCGCCCTGGATTTTTACGATGACATTGTCAATGGCGTGATCAAAAGCATTGTCTTTGGTTGGGTGGTCACCTGGATTGCCTTGTTTGAAGGCTACGATTGTATCCCCACCTCGGAAGGCGTCAGCCGCGCCACCACGCGCACTGTAGTCAATTCCGCTTTTTCAATTCTGGGTCTGGACTTCATCCTGACCGCGCTCATGTTTGGAGACCAATAATCATGCAACGTACCTCCGTACAGGACACTTTGGTCGGCTTGTTTGTCGCCATCAGTATCGTCGCCCTGTTTTTTCTGTCGCTTAGAGTCAGTAATCTCGATGCCTACGCGACCGGCGGTGATACTTACACGCTGATCGCCAAATTCGCCAATTCCGGCGGCTTGAAAGCCAAATCGGCCGTTTCCATCGCTGGCGTGCGTATTGGCCGAATCGAGTCGATCCATATCGATCCCGACAGCTTTGAAGCGGTGGTCACCATGGCGATCAATAGGCGCTATAACAATTTGCCTGAAGATACCTCGGCCAGTGTCTTTACCGCCGGGCTATTGGGCGAGCAATACATCAGCCTGGAGCCGGGCGGCATGCCGGATATACTGAAAGACGGCGACCAAATCGAACTGACCCAGTCGGCCATGGTGCTGGAACAACTGATTGGCAAATTCCTGTTCAGCAAAGCTGAGGAAAATCCAAGTGAATAAGTCTGATTCACTGGTTATTCGCGCCGTTCAAGGCCTTGGCTACACCGTCGATGGCGATCTGACCTTTGCCACCATCAACGCCCAAACCGCCGAACAGTTGCAAGGTCTGGGCAAACAGGCGCGGGTGATCATCGATCTGGCTCAAGTGGATAATGCCGACAGTGCCGGGCTTGCATTGCTCATCGAATGGCAGAAAAAAGCCAGGTACCAACAAACCGAGCTGCAATTCAAAAACATTCCGCCACAATTAAAAAAACTGGCCGCCTTAAGTGGTTTCAACCGGCTTCAGGATATTACCGAAGCCTCGGACAGCGCTGAAGCGGAATAAATCTTATGGATAAACTGAGCATTACCGGCGGCAATCGGCTGTCCGGAGAACTGACCATTTCCGGGGCCAAAAACGCCGCCCTGCCGATTCTGGCAGCGACCTTGCTGTCGGGAACACCGGTCACCATCGGCAACATTCCACATTTGCACGACATTACCACTACCTTAGAGCTGCTGGGGCGGCTCGGGGTTTCGCTGATGGTCGATGAAAAAATGAATATCGAAGTTGACTGTAGCACCCTGAATCATTACGAAGCGCCTTACGAGCTGGTCAAAACCATGCGCGCCTCGATTCTGGTGCTGGGGCCGCTCTTGGCCCGTTACGGTCAGGCTCAAGTATCGCTTCCCGGCGGCTGCGCTATCGGCACCCGACCGGTGGATATTCACCTGGACGGCCTGAAAAAAATGGGTGCCGATATTCAAGTGGAAAATGGTTACATTATTGCCCAGGCCAAACGCTTGAAAGGCTGTCGATTGGTGCTGGATAAAGTCACCGTCACCGGCACCGAAAATCTGCTGATGGCGGCCACTCTGGCCGAAGGCGTGACCTTGATCGAAAACGCCGCTCGGGAGCCGGAAGTCTCCGACCTGGCGCGTTTCCTCAACGCCATGGGTGCAAAAATCAAAGGCATCGGCACCGACATTCTGGAAATCGAAGGTGTGGCCAGACTGGGCGTGGAAAACCTGTACTACCGGGTCATGCCCGACCGGATCGAAACCGGCACGTACCTGATTGCCGCCGCCATCACCGGCGGCGACATTAAAGTCAAAAAAACCTGTCCCAATGCCCTGGATGCGGTACTGGCCAAACTGACCGAAGCGGGCGCTGAACTGCACAGCGGCGAGGATTGGATCAGCCTGAACATGCGCGGCCAAAAACCAAAAGCGGTATCGGTGCGTACCGCGCCGTACCCGGCATTTCCGACCGACATGCAGGCGCAATTCACCGCCCTGAACACCATTGCCCATGGCGTTGGCGTGATTACCGAAACCATTTTTGAGAATCGCTACATGCACATTCAGGAGCTGCAGCGCATGGGCGCCGATATTCGCCTGGAATCGAACACCGCGATCTGCACCGGCGTTGACCGATTGACCGCCGCTCCGGTGATGGCCACCGACCTGCGCGCCTCGGCCGGTCTGGTGCTGGCCGCGTTGGCCGCAGACGGTGAAACCATCGTCGACCGGATTTATCATATCGACCGGGGCTACGATCACATCGAAGAAAAACTGTCGCAACTGGGCGCGAAAATTCGCCGGATTCCACATTGATATAGCCAAGGACTGAACTTATGCTGACCATTGCCGTTTCCAAAGGCCGCATTTTCGAGGAAGCGCTGCCGTTTCTGGCGCAAGCCGGTATCGAGCCTACCGATGACCCGGATAAAAGCCGCAAACTGATTCTTGACACCAGCCGCGATGATGTCCGGCTGTTGATCATCCGCGCCAGCGATGTGCCGACTTATGTTGAATACGGCGCCGCTGATCTGGGCATTACCGGCAAGGATATTTTGCTGGAACACGATTCCACCGGCCTTTATCAGCCGCTGGACCTGGGTATCGCCCGTTGCCGACTGATGACAGCCGCCAAAACCGATGCGCCGAAAAGCTTCGGCAAGCGCATTCGCGTGGCCACCAAATATGTTAAATCCGCGCACCGCTATTTCGCCGGGCTAGGCATTCAGGCAGAAATCATCAAGCTGTACGGCTCCATGGAGCTGGCGCCTTTGGTGGGCCTTGCCGATTGCATTGTCGATCTGGTCGATACCGGCAACACCCTGAAAGCCAACGGCCTGGAAGCTCGGGATTTGATCATGCCCATCAGCTCGCACCTGGTGGTCAACAAAGCGGCGATGAAAATGAAACATCAAGCCGTGCAAGCCCTGATCGAACAATTCGAACAAACCCTGGCGGCCCGCGCCGCCTGATTGCCACCGAGAAAGGCCATGACTGAAACAACCATTAACCGTCTGGACAGCCGTGAGGCGGAGTTCAGCAACCGGCTGGAGCGTCTGTTGAGCTTTGCCGAGCAGGATACCCTCGCCATCGATCAGCAAGTGCTGATCATTCTGAAAACCGTTAAAAACCAGGGTGATAGCGCCTTGCTGGATTACACCAGGCAGTTTGACCGCTGGCAGCCTGAGCAGGCCAGCGATCTGGAATTGCCCAAAACCGTGCTTGAGCAGGCCTTGGCTAGCCTGCCCGAGGCTCAAGTCAATGCCTTGCGCCAAGCGGCGGCGCGCATCAAAGCCTATGCCGAACATCAGAAAATGTCTTCCTGGCAGTATAGGGAAGCCGACGGCACCGTTTTAGGGCAAAAAATCACCCCACTGGCCAGCGCGGGACTTTATGTACCGGGCGGCAAGGCGGCCTATCCTTCCTCGGTATTGATGAACGCGATACCGGCCAAAGTCGCCGGGGTCAGGCAATTGGTGATGGTGGTGCCCACGCCTGAAGGCCTGACCAACCCGCTGGTCTTGGCGGCGGCGGCGATTGCCGGTGTCGACCGGGTGTTCGCCATCGGTGGCGCGCAAGCGGTCGCCGCCCTGGCCTACGGCACGGCAACCGTGCCCCGGGTTGATAAAATCGTCGGCCCCGGCAATATTTATGTCGCCACCGCCAAGAAGCTGGTGTTTGGCCAGGTCGGTATCGACATGATCGCCGGCCCTTCGGAAATCCTGATTATCGCCGACGGCGGCACCGATCCCGACTGGATGGCCATGGACCTGTTCTCGCAAGCCGAACACGATGAACACGCCCAGGCCATTTTATTGTCCGACAAAGCCGATTATCTGGATGCGGTCGCCGCCAGTATCGACAAGCTTTTGCCGACTATGGAACGGGCCGAGGTAATTCGCCAATCTTTGGCCACCCGTGGCGCGCTGATCAAAGTTCAGGATCTGAACGAGGCTTGTGCGATGGCCAACAAAATCGCGCCCGAACACCTGGAATTATCCGTGGCCGAACCCGGCCGCCTGCTGGAGCGCATCGACCATGCCGGCGCGGTGTTTTTGGGCCGGCATACTGCCGAAGCCCTGGGCGACTATTGCGCTGGCCCCAATCACGTTCTACCCACCTCGGGCACGGCGCGATTCTCCTCGCCGCTGGGCGTTTACGACTTTCAAAAGCGCACCAGCCTGATTCACTGTTCGCCACAAGGCGCCGGTGAGCTGGCCAAAACCGCGTCCATTCTGGCCCGGGGTGAAGGTTTGACCGCGCACGCCCGCTCGGCGGAATATCGCGGCTGAACGGTCATGTTGTGTGGCCAATCGTACGGACAGCCTTTTCCGAGTATTTTAGTGTAGAATAGGTGCCAGGCGTAAAGCGCCTTCGCTATGATGCATTTTTTCAACAACTTAAGGAGATAGGAAATGAGTGTACTCGTTGGTAAACAAGCCCCTGACTTTACTGTGCCTGCGGTATTAGGTACTGGTGAGATTGTTGATTCTTTCAGCTTCTCTGAAGCCACCAAAGGCAAATATGCAGTGTTGGTGTTTTATCCTTTGGATTTTACTTTTGTCTGCCCATCTGAATTGATCGCGTTAGACCATCGTATTGATGAATTCAAAAGCCGTGGTGTTGAAGTGATCACGGTTTCCGTCGATTCACACTTCACCCATAACGCCTGGCGGAATACGCCGGTTAGCGAAGGCGGTATTGGTCCGGTTCGTTACACCATGGCGGCGGATATCGCGCATACTATTTGTAAAGATTATGATGTCGAGCACGTTGCTCCGGCGGTGGCGTTCCGGGGGACTTTCCTGATCGATCGGGAAGGCGTGGTGCGTCATCAGGTGGTGAACGATCTGCCGCTAGGTCGTAACATGGACGAGTTGCTGCGCATGATCGATGCCTTGCAATTTTTTGAAGAGCATGGCGAGGTGTGCCCTGCCGGTTGGCAAAAAGGCCAAAGTGGTATGACGGCAAGCCCTGACGGCGTGGCCAGCTACTTAAGCGAAAACGCAGATAAGTTGTAATAAAACCCTGCAAAGGCCAGATGGCGCCGCTGGCGCCATCTGGCCTTCTGTTTTTGTTGGCCTTGAAACACGCTTAAGCTTAAGCGTTACTCGTCCGTTTCTTGTTCAGCGTCCGGTACTGGCGCCGTCATCAAAAAGCGTTTTTGTACCAGAACCGCTGTCGCAACCCCCGCTAAGGCAGGCAACTGTCGAATGAGCAACAGCAGCCAGGCCGAGCTTTTCTCCATTGCCTCCAGCAAGGGATTGGCAACGCCTAAGGTGACAATCCACCAGCTTACCCAAAAGCCAATCAAGCCGATCAAAGCCCATTGTATGGGTGGCAAACCGCGTTTTTGTGCGGATTGATAAAACCATACCAGCGTGACGATACCGGCAATTTTTGCTAATAGCATCATTCCTCCTGTTTATTATCATTATGAGGCTGTGTCCAAGATGGCGCAGGACACAGCAGGTTGTCGATCAGTCGCGCCTGACCTAGCTTAGCGGCCGCCAGGATAATTTTATCGGTTGCGGCGTCCGTTGCCGGCGCTAACGATGCGGCTTCGCGAATATCCACATAATCAACCTCAAAGCCGGCTTGCGTCAAGCGCTGGCTGCCTTGTTGGGCTATGGTCGAGTAGTCGCGCTGACCTTCGGCCAATGTTTGCGCGATGTTTGACAAGGTTTGCCATAGTATGGGCGCTATCTGGCGTTGCGAGTCGGTCAGGTAGGTATTGCGAGAACTCATCGCTAAACCATCTGGCTCGCGCAGGGTGGCGACCGAATGCAAGGCTATCGGTAGATTCAAATCCTGCACCAAGGCATTGATCACCTGCCATTGTTGATAATCCTTGAGGCCAAAATAGGCTTGATCGGGTTGGATGATATTGAACAGCTTTGCCACCACGGTGGCTACGCCGTCAAAATGACCGGGCCGGGACGCGCCGCACAATATGTTGGCCAGGTCGCCGACATGGATGCGTGTTTGTGTGCCGGGAGGGTACATATCAGCCGCTGTCGGCATAAACAGCAAGTCCACCCCCGCCTCGCGCAGTAAAGCGGCGTCTTCACTTTCGGTGCGTGGGTAGCTGCGGTAATCTTCGCCGGGTGCGAACTGGGTGGGGTTGACGAAAATGCTGACGACAACTTTATTGGCCTGGGCGCGAGCGCGCTTGACTAAAGCCAGATGCCCGGCATGCAGATTGCCCATGGTCGGAACCAGGGCCGTGCTGTGCTTAAATTGCCGCCATTGTTGGATAATGCTACGGGTTTCGGCCAGGGAGGTTGCGGTTTTCATCAACGGTAGCTGTGTTCTGAAGTGGGGTAGTGGTGTTGCTTGACGGCATCTCGAAAAGCTTCGATGGCGCCACTGATACTGGTTTGGCCGGCAAGAAAATTATGTGTGAAGCGTGCTGGCGGGTGAGGGCTGAGGCCGAGAATGTCATACAACACCAGCACCTGACCGTCGCAGGCAGAGCCTGCGCCAATGCCGATGACCGGAATATCCAGCATCGTCGTGATTTCAGCGGCCAGTTCGCTGGGTACGCATTCCAGCACCAGCAGGCTTGCGCCTGCAGCCTGCACGGTTTTAGCATCGTTCAGTAAGCGGTGTCGGGCGTCGGCTTTACGGCCTTGCACCCGGTAGCCACCTAATTGGTGAACTTGCTGGGGCAGTAAGCCTAAGTGAGCGCAAACCGGCACTCCATGAGCAACCAGTTGGGCAATCAGCTCATCATGCGCGCCTTCCAGTTTGATCATGCGGGCGCCGGCTTGCTGCATCAGCAGGGCGGCGGCGGCGAAGGCCTGGTCAGCGGTGACATAGCTGAGAAACGGGAGGTCGGCAATCAGCCAGGCGCGATGGCATCCCCGGCGCACGCATTGACAATGGTAAACCACGTCGCTGAGCGTTACCGGCACGGTGCTGGATTGGCCTTGAATCACAGGGCCTAGAGAATCGCCAACCAGAATGATGTCGATACCGGCCTGGTCAATCAAGCGGGCGAAGCTGGCGTCGTAAGCGGTAAGGCAGGTGATTTTTTCCTGGCGCTGTTTCATGGCGGCCAGGTCAGTCAGCGTAAGCTCGTAGGTCATGACTTAATCCAGGCGAGACAATCCGGCTAAAGGGCAGTGTTCAAGCAACGGGCGCACCGGGCCTAGTCCTGGAATGGTCAGCTCTGGATTGAGTTCTGCCAAGGGGTGCAAGACAAAGGCGCGATGGGCGATTCCGGGATGGGGGACATGTAGTTGCCCGGGCAGGTCAATGCGTTGGTCACCGTACAGCAGTAAGTCCAAATCCAGTGTGCGGGCGCCCCAGCGCTGGTTACGTATCCGGCCATGATCACGCTCGATGTGCTGCATGTGCGCTAATAAGTCCTCCGCCGACAATAGGGCGCGAATGGCAATGGCGGCATTGATATAGTGAGGTTGGTCTTGTGGCCCCATAGGTGGGCTTTGATACAGACTGGAAAAGCCGATTTCCTCTATGTGAGCCGGTTTGATCAGTTCTGCACGGGCGGTCAGGATTTGTTGGCGGGGGTTGTTAAGGTTGCTGCCCAAGCCGATATAACAGACTACGGCATCAGACATCATGGCTCCGTTTATTTTGGTTGGTGCGGTTGTTACGATAGCGCCGCCGCGGATTGTTGCCGGTTCGGCGGCGACTGGCGGTGTGGGCATTGATCATTTGCCGTTGTTCGGCTTCATCTGCCTGTTGGAAGGTTTCCCACCATTGCCCAAGTTTCGGGTCAACGCCTTCGGTGCTGATGCGCAGGCATAAAAAGTCATAGGCGGCGCGAAAGCGTGGATGTTCCAGCAATCGATAGGGCCGTTGGCCGCTGCGATGTTGAAAACGCAATTGCAGTAACCAGACTTCGCGCATGGCCTGGGTAATGCGTCGCGGTAACGCGACATGACGAATTTGTCGATTCAGGGCTCTTGTGGCAGCGTTTTGCCAGGCTGCTTGTGCAGGTTCGCCTTGTTGTTCCTGTTGTTCGGCTTCCTGACGCACTACATGCCAGAGCAGTACGGCAAACAGGAAATAGGCGGTGACGGTTTTGCCCTCGGTCAGGCGGCGATCTGAGTTTTCAAGGCCTTTAACAATGAACAGGCGTGGAAAACCTTCGGCCTCCGTGGCCAGGATGCGCTCGGCATCTGGAAATAGGGCGCCAAACAGCTGATAGTGGCGCAGCATTTCAAACGTCTGAACGCCACTGCCGGCTAAAAATAATTTCAGGCATTCATCGAATAAACGGGCCGGTGGAATATCGCGCAACAAGGGCGCCAATGTTGTAAGCGGTTGTTCCGTAGCCGTTTCAAAGGTGAAGCCGAGTTTTACGGCGAAGCGCACCGCCCGCAGCATACGTACGGGATCTTCCCGGTAACGTACCTCGGGGTCGCCAATCAAGCGCAACAAGCCGGCTTTAAGGTCGGTCATGCCGCCGACATGATCGACCAGGGAAAAGTCGCGGATATTGTAATACAGCGCGTTAATGGTGAAATCACGCCGCCAGACATCTTGCTCCAGGGTACCATAAACGTTATCACACAATAAACGCCCTTCCTCGTTCAGCTGGCGCTGTTTATGGGTATCCTGTTGGCCGCGAAAGGTGGCGACTTCGATAATATCGCGGCCAAAGCGGACATGCGCCAGGCGAAAACGTCGCCCAACCAGGCGCGAGTTGCGGAAGATTTTGCGCACTTGCTCGGGCGAGGCATTGGTGACCACGTCGAAATCTTTAGGCTCTCGGCCGAGCAGTAGGTCACGGACGCAACCGCCGACCAAATAGGCCTCGTGTCCGGCGCTTTTCAGGCGGTACAGAACCTTTAGGGCGTTTTCACTGATGTGTGAGCGGGAAATAGGGTGCTGAGAACGGCTGTAGATCACAGGTTGCGGCGTAGATGCGGGTGATGGCAGCGAGGCGTGAGTTGCAACCTTGTCGATAATAGTTTTTATGAATTTGAATATAGCCACTTTCCTTGACTGTCTGCACGCTATAAAAAGAGTAAGCCTCTAATGATAGCACACTCACTCGATTGCGAGGGTAGGCCTTAATGTCTTCTAGTGATGCTCAAAATCTTTAGCAGTCCTTTGTATCGGAACGTAAGAAGACGCGGTCTTAAGCTTGAGCATGGTTTCAAGGTCGCGTGAGTTTCTGCTAAGCGCGGTCTGATATTTTATGTCTATAAGCAGAAAAATTGCTCCGAAACAGCGCTTTGGATAGTTTGGCGCAGGGGGGCAAGAGGGCATTCAGGTTAGGGTGTTGGCCGGCAAGCAGAATGGTCTTTGGTGTCCGGTGTCGAAGGGCGTTAAGCGGCAATCAATGCGCGTCGGGGCTGAGGTTGGCCTGAGCATGACCGGGCCGTTGTCAGAAAACAGGTGTAGTTGCATTTCAGTCTATAGTAAAATTAGCAGTTACCCTGCTTGTTTGCCGCAAGCAGCGGCAGTTGACACCTGTATCATGTCCTGAGTCCGCATACACCGGAGCGATAATTATGTTCAAAAAAATTCTTGATTTATTGGTAGACCATCCTTTTCTTACCGCATTGTTTATCACTGACCTTACTATTTTGCTGTTTCACCGGCCGCCTTTTTTGTTTTCGCTGCTGATGTTTGGCGCGTTGATCGCGATGTCGCTGTATTACGGTCAGCGTTTGTCCTTGTTTCAATGCGGGCATTCCTCATCTAAGTCACAGGCTTGAGCCAAGTCAGTTTGCTGCGCAGGTTGGCCGCGGTGTTTTATGACGCCCTGGTCTGCTTGTCGGTGCTTTTTTTTGCCGCAGGCCTGGCAATTGCCTTGCATGGCGGTCAGGCGTTTACTGGCGATGACTATATCTTCCGCGCCTATTTGCTCGTGATTGCCTTTTTTTATTATGGCGGTTTTTGGGTTTATGGCGGCCAAACCATTGGCTTGAAGGCCTGGAAGCTTAAGCTGGTCGGCCTGTCGTCAGCGCCCGTTACCTGGCGTCAGGTGGTGCTGCGTTTTCTGGGGGCCGCCGTTTCGTTGGCCGCGTTGGGTTTGGGGTTTTTTTGGGTGCTCATCGACCGCCGCAGGTTGGCATGGCATGATTACCTGTCGAAAACGCGGTTGGTGTGTATCCGCTCCTGAGTCGCCGGGCGCTCTATCGCAGTCAAGCGATTCTGACTAGGGTAGTCAAGTTTCCGTGGTTTAGGTCGTATCAGGTTTAAGGCTGAGCGGTGCTGTGAATACGTCCTTGCAGGCTTGAGCGCGGCCTTTATGCCTGGCACTTTCGCTGAAAATCTTGGCGCCCTTTACACCGGCAGTGCCAGAATTTTGATCTGCGATGAGTATCAGTACCACCTGATGGTTAAGGCAGTCTTTGCTAAACAGTGACTTAAGAGTCTGGTGAGAATGGCTTTAGGGTTTTTGCTCTTGCCCGTTCTGTCATCGCACCGGGTGCTCAATCAAAACGCATTTTATGCACTGACCGCCCCGTTCGTCCGCAGTCTGTTCGTCTATTTCACCCGCGCTTCATTCACCCTGTTTCAGTACGCAATCGTGTCCAGGTAGTCGGCCTGGAGAAGGTTTGAGTGTGCATCGAACTGGTATAGCCAGGGGCGTGCGGTGGCCAAGCGTTTGGGTTTTTGCTGTGGCACTATCAGTGACATCAATTCACGCAGCAGATTTTTATGCGCGACTACCAGGATGTTGCGGTGTTGCTGTAAGTCCGTGCGTAGAGGGTGTTCTAAAAAAGGCGCTAGTCGCTGACGCACGTCAAGCAAGCTTTCCGATTGGGGCAGACAATCTATAGCCAGCTGTTGGTAGCGTGGTTTGTTGCCCGGGAAAGCCGGGTCGGTTGTGGCTAGTGGTGGGGGCGGGTAGTGATTCAGCAGCTGGCAGGCCAGAACCGGCCACAAACCAAAGCGCATGATGGCCGTCAGGGGTGTCATGCCTTCTAGCGCGCCATTGTGACGTTCGTTCAGGCGCCAGTCGACAACGGGTGCGGCGTGCTGCGGCGCTTGTGCTAAAACGCAGGCCAGGGTTGCGCCGGCTCGGCTGAGTTCGGAGCAATAAATACGATCGAACTTAAGGCGGTGTTGATGTAACAATTTGCCCGCTTGCTCAGCTTGGCGAAGGCCGGTTGGGGTCAGCTCGACATCGGCCCATCCGGTGAAGCGGTGTTCCCGGTTCCAGATGCTCTGGCCGTGGCGCAGTAAAACCAGATGGTTCACGCCGTCGGCCATAGCGCTTGCAGATGTTCAAGCAGTTGTTGGTGTTGTGCGGCTGCCAATGCAGGCGCGTCGCCGAGTGCGGGCGGGCCGGGCCAGCCGGCATCGACAAAGTGATAGCCGGCAAAGTCGCGAGGCTTGGCATAGCGGGGCAAGACATGAAAATGCACATCAGGGTCAACCATCATCAGCATGAGGTAGTTGATTTTGTCATAATCAAAGGCTTGCTTGAGGGTGCTTTCCAGTCGTTGTGTGAGTGTTTTGAGTTCACTGAACGCGGCGGCAGGCAGGTCGCTGAAGGCTCGGTAGTGGTCACCTTTGGCAATCAATACCAGGGCGCCTAAGGTGGCTTGGGCGGGCCGAAGCTGCACCGCCCAGTGTGCTGATTCGGCAATGATGCTGTCCGGGGCGCCAAATTTTTGTTGTGTGGCGTTCATGAGCGTGAAGTGGTTAAGGCACCGAATACCTGGCGAGCATGTTCCAGGTCGTTACTGTCATCGATCTCGCACCAGGTGTCCCCGGCAATGGAACACGGTATGACCGTTTCTGTTTTAGCCAAGGTGTCGATGACTTTAAGATACCAGTTGTTCAGGCCGGAGCGATTGCGCATGGCGCTGTGAATGGCGCGGCTGAATAAGTCCGGGCCTGTGCCGCGAAAATAAATCATGCCAATGGATTCGGCATCGGTTTGCTCGGGCTTGAGCGTTTTGCCAATGTTTTCAACTTTGCCCTGCACTAATTGCACTTTCATGTCATCATCGTCGTAACTGGCTTTGAAGTCCACGGTCAATGTGATGGGGTTGATGGGCGAGTTCAGAACCTTATCCAGTATCGGTGGCGTGATCAGTGTGTCGCCATTCAGAATAATGAAATCCCGATCCATGTAGGGGCGAGCAACCCAGCAGCTGGCGAGGTTGTCGGCAACGTCAAAAAACGGGTTATAGCAAGCAGTGATATCGGGATAGGCGGCGTATGTTTCGGTCAGCAAGGTTTCGATCAGGTCGGCGTGAAAGCCGGTGATCACGCGAACGTCGGTGATGCCGGCGGCTAACAAGGTATCGATCTGCCAGGCTAGGACGGATTTTCCGGCAACCTTCAGCAAGCATTTAGGGCTGTTTTCGGTATGCGGGAGCAGGCGGCGCCCTTGGCCGGCGCTGAGAATGATGGCGCGGACGCCGTGAGCGTGTTGAGTCATAAAGCTTCCTTGGAAGAGGCGTTAGATAAGGACAACCGATTATGTTAAGCGCCGCCGCTGGCGCTGTCTAGTCAGGATGCGTCTGCAATCGCTTGGCAAACTGCCGGCAAGCGGGCTGTTATGAGTCGCGCTTGCCGGGTAAGCATCGGCTTTAGGTCAGGTGGTTGGCGTTGCCGTTGGTTCTAAAGTGTGCGGAATACGTCTTGATAAGATACATACATGAGCATGGCGACCCAGGTATACATGACCGGCGTTAGCCACGGTAGTATCCGTGCCATGACAATCACCAGAATGAAAATTAACAGCATGAGTTGATAGAACGGCGCGGCATAGACAGTCACCGCCTCATCGCCCATGATTTTCGCCTGACTCCAGGGGTAGTTGTCAAACAGCATTAACGGATAACTGAACCAGCTGGCGAATGAGGTCAGCATCAGTAGCACAAAAACCAGAATGGAAATGGACGAGGCATATAACCAGCCGGTCAGTTGCCGAAAGGTCATTTCCGCATAACGTGCAGGTAACCATTGCGCCTGATAAAAAAACGCCAATATTTCATCGGTATCGTTGTGATAGAGGCTGACGGCAATCCTGAGCACCAGCCAAACCAGCACAATGGCGCTGGCCGCCAGTATGGCCAGCGGCAGGCTGCGTAAAATGGCTGATTTTAGCGCTGGAAAAGGCAGTGCCCGGTGTTTGGTGTCAACAAAGCCAGCCAGACCAACACCGATCAGCAGTTGCACGACATTGACAAAAATACCGAGCGCCAGGGAAAGATGGGTGCCGGCCAGCAATACTGCGTTGATAGCCAGATACAGCAGCCATAACCACGGCGCACGCGCTGTCAAGCGCAGACTGGCGTGTAGCCAGCCGGTCAGGGTGACCGGCGTCAAGGCGCCACCCTGGCAATGCCGACCGCCTCCTTAAGGCGCTGCATGAAGGGCTGGCTGAGCAAGCGGGCTTTGCGAGCGCCTTCTTGAAGTTGTTCTTCAATATGGTGTGGCGCATCGATCAGCGCTTGATAGCGTTCGCGGGCCGGGGTGATGTGTTCGTTGATGTAATCGAATAACAGGGCTTTCATGTCTCCCCAGGCAATGCCTTCAGCGTACAGCTGGCGCACGTTCTGAGTCTCTTGAGCGGTGGCAAAGGCGCGATAAATACTAAACAATGTGCACTGTTCAGGGTCTTTCGGTTCGCCTGGAAGCTGGGAGTTAGTTTTGATTTTGTTGATGGTTTTTTTCAGTTGTTTTTCTGGCGCGAATAAAGGGATGATGTTGTTGTAGCTTTTGCTCATTTTGCGGCCATCTAAGCCGAGCAAGGTGGCTGTATTGTCATCGATCACAGGTTCAGGGATGACAAAATGCTCGCCGTAAATATGATTGAAACGCCCGGCGATATCTCGCGCCATTTCGATATGCTGAATCTGATCTTTGCCAACCGGCACTTTATGAGCGTTGAACAGCAGAATATCAGCAGCCATCAGCACCGGGTAGCCAAACAAGCCCATGGTGATGCCTTTGTCGGGATCGGCACTGTCGTTTTGTTTGTCGGGATCAGCACTGTCGTTTTGTTCGTTTTCAGCCACGGCAGCCTTATAAGCGTGGGCCCGATTCATCAGGCCTTTGGCGGTTACGCACGTCAATAGCCAGTTAAGTTCGCTGATTTCGGGGATGTCTGACTGTCGGTAAAACACTGCACGGTCCGTGTCCAGCCCCAGCGCCAGCCAGGTGGCGGCGACTTCCAGGCTGGATTGGCGGATGCGTTCAGGTTCCCGGCACTTGATCAGGGCATGATAATCCGCCAAAAAGTAAAAGGCATGCGCCTGGTCATTGTGGCTTAGTGCAATCGCGGGCCGGATGGCGCCGACATAATTACCCAGGTGGGGGGTGCCGGTGGTGGTGATGCCGGTAAGAATGGTTTGTTTGGTCATGGTTGGTAACACGTTAAAAAAATGTCGGTTGGTAAATTGATAACAGCCCAGGTTATATGCCGTCTTGGCCTGTGGTGCGAGTCGGTATGGTTGCTGGGTATCTCAGGTCGGTGTGGGCATCTGCCGCAGCGTGCGACCTTTGATCGATGAGGCAATGGCCGCCCGGACAGCGTTGTCAGGCAGATTGCCGTTCCAGAGTATTATACAAGCGGAGTTGGGAATTGCTGGGGAGCATGCGGTGATAGTGATGGAATCGGTGCCGGGTATGGAAAATTTAAGGTGAGTTATGGCAGAACAAGATGGTCAGGAAAAAAGCCAGGAACCCACGGCCAAACGGCTGGAGGATGCCCGGCGCAAAGGCCAGGTAGCCAGGTCTAAAGAATTCAATACGTTTGTCATGTTGGTGATAGCGGCTACTTTTTTGCTGTTGTATGGCAAGCGCTTTTCCCTGGGCTTGTTAGGTCTGATGCGCCAGCAATTGAGTTTGCCAAGAGCGGATTTGTTGGCAATTGATGCGCCTTTGGAGCAGTTGGGGGGGGCGATTTGGGGGGCGGTGGTATTGTTGTTGCCTTTCTTTGGCGTAATGCTGGTCGCGGCGGTGATCGGGCCGCTGGTGATCGGCGGGGCGAGTTTCAGCTCTGAAGCCTTGGTGCCTAAGTTTGATAAATTAGATCCTATCAAAGGCTTGGGGCGTTTATTTGCTTTGCGTGGGTTGATCGAGCTGGCCAAGGCGCTGGCCAAGTTTATCTTGATTGCCAGCGTGGGTTGGTTGATTTTCCGTTATTACTTTCCGGAACTGATTCGGCTGAATACGCAGCCGGTGGCCACATCCATCACCCATGTGGTTAGTATTTTGTCGTTTAGTTTTTTGCTGTTGGCGGCATCGGTGTTGCTGATTGCCTTGGTTGATGCGCCGTATCAACTCTGGGAACATAATAAACAGTTGAAAATGACCTTGCAGGAGGTGCGCGATGAGGCTAAAGATACCGATGGTAATCCGGAAATCAAAGGGCGTCAGCGCCGCATCCAAATGGACATGGCCCAGCAACGCATGATGCAGGAGGTGCCTAAGGCCGATGTGATTGTGACCAATCCCACGCATTTTGCCGTGGCATTGGTTTATCGTGAGGACGGCGAGGGTGCGCCTAAGCTGGTGGCCAAGGGTGTGGACTTGATTGCTTTGCATATTCGTAAAATCGCTCAAGGCGTCGATGTGCCGGTGGTTGAATCGCCGCAGTTGGCACGCGCTTTGTATCATTCGACCGAGTTAAACCAGGAAATTCCACGCGGCTTGTTTTTGGCGGTCGCGAAAGTGTTAGCGTATGTTTATCAATTGCGGGCGGCGCGCAATGCAGGTTGGTCGCCGCCACCACCGCCGGGCGATGTTCCGGTGCCCTCTGAATTTGCCCGCTAAGTTATGGATCTGACTCGCTTGCTCGCGTTCATTAAAAATTTACCGATCAGTGGTTTAGGCGCGCCTATCATCGTCATCATGATTTTGTCGATGGTGATTTTGCCGCTGCCGGCATTTTTGTTGGATGTTTTTTTTACTTTCAACATTGCCTTGTCACTGATGATTTTGTTGGTGGTGATCTATAACCAGAAACCTTTGGAATTTGCGGTTTTTCCAACGGTTACCTTAATGGCGACCTTGTTGCGTTTGGCGCTGAATGTGGCGTCAACCCGGGTGGTGTTGTTGGAAGGGCATGAAGGTGGAGATGCGGCTGGCAAGGTGATCGAGGCATTTGGTAATTTTGTCATTGGCGGCAACTTCGCCGTCGGTCTGGTGGTGTTTATTATTTTGGTGATTATCAATTTTGTTGTGGTCACCAAAGGTGCAGGCAGGGTTGCGGAAGTTGCGGCGCGATTCACTTTAGATGCGATGCCTGGAAAACAAATGGCCATTGATGCCGATCTCAATTCGGGCCTGATCGACCAGGAACAAGCGCGTCAGCGTCGCGAAGAAGTGGCTTCAGAGGCGGATTTTTACGGCGCTATGGACGGGGCCAGCAAGTTTGTGCGCGGCGATGCGGTGGCAGGCATTATCATTTTGCTGATTAACATTATCGGTGGTCTGGTAATCGGCGTGGGTCAGCATGATTTGAGTTTTGGCGAGGCCGGGCAGATTTATGTGTTGTTGACCATTGGTGATGGCCTGGTGGCGCAGATTCCGTCACTGTTGTTATCAACAGCTTCTGCGATTGTGGTCACGCGGGTTAAAGGTGCCGGGCAGGATGTGGGTCAGCAGGTCAGCGCCCAGGTTTTTGAAAATCCTAAAGCTCTATATATCACAGGCGCCATGATGACGGTGCTTGGGGCAATACCCGGTATGCCTAATCTGGTGTTTTTGTTGTTGGCGGGTGGCTTGATCGGCAGCGCCTACTGGTTGCAGTATCAAACCAGGCAGGAGGCGCTGGCTAAAACAGCGGCAGCCACCACGCAGTTGCCGGCCAAAGCTGCGCCCGAAGTCAAGGAATTGGGCTGGGATGATGTGATGCCAGTGGATTTGATCGGCCTGGAAATTGGCTATCGATTGATTTCGTTGGTGGATAAAAATCAAGGTGGGCAGTTAATGGTGCGTATCAAAGGGGTCAGGAAAAAACTGTCTCAGGACTTGGGGTTTCTGATTCCAACCGTGCATATTCGCGACAACCTGGATTTGGCGCCCACGCATTATCGTATTTCCTTACAGGGGGTTTCCGTGGGTGAGGCGGAAGTATTTCCAGACCTGGAAATGGCGATCAATCCTGGACGAGTTTTCGGCAGTTTGAAAGGTCGACCAGGTAAAGATCCGGCCTTTGGCCTGGAGGCGGTATGGATCGAGCCTGAACAAAAAGACCATGCCCAGTCGCTGGGGTATACCGTGGTCGATGCGGGAACCGTGGTGGCGACGCATTTATCGCATGTACTGCAAACGCACGCGCACGAGTTATTAGGTTACGAAGAGGCGCAGCAGTTGCTGGATAATCTGGCCAAGGTGGCGCCGAAGTTGGTCGAGGATCTGGTGCCGAAAACCATGCCGCTGGGGCTGTTGGTGAAGGTGTTGCAAAACTTGCTGTTTGAACGAGTGCCGGTGCGCGATATCCGCTCGATTGCCGAAACCTTGGCGGAATATGCGAGTAAAAGTCAGGATTCTGACATCTTGACGTCGGCGGTTCGGGTTGGGTTGGCGCGGATGATCGTGCATGAAATTGTCGGTCTGTCAGCAACCATCGAAGTGATGACGCTGGATGCGGAATTAGAGCGTATATTGCACAAGTCCTTGCAAACCGCAGGTGATGGTGGTGCCGGTATTGAGCCTGGGTTAGCTGAGCAAATGCATCAATCGTTAGCCGAGAACGCACAAAAAATGGAATCCTCCGGTCATCCTGCGGTGTTGTTGGTATCTGCCTTCATAAGACCTTGGTTGGCCCGGTTTGTGCATTATTCTATTCCAGGTATGTTTGTGCTTTCGTTCAATGAGATTCCTGAGGATCGTCAAGTCAAAGTAGTGGCCACGGTCGGTCAGAAACCCGGTTTAACAGGATAGTGACATGAAAATAAAACGTTTTTTTGCCGAAGATATTCGTCAAGTAATGCGTATGGTCAAAGAAGAGCTGGGCAGCGACGCGGTGATTCTGTCAAACCGTTCGGTGGATGGCGGCGTGGAGATTGTTGCCGCACGCGATTTTGACGAGCAAGCTTTGCAGCAGGAAACGCCGCCGGTCAGTGCGTCACAAAAAACAGCGCGCTCGCCGCTGGACAGCGCTTTGCCCAGTCAGCATGTGATCAGTAATCCGCGTAAGAAAAATGCCGAGGGCGTTGCGCCGCCACGCAGTCGTCGTGCTCAAGGCGTGGATCAGTACATCGGATATGCCGAAAAATTGACACTGGGCCGTCAGCGTGCCGAAGAATTGGCGCAAGCGTATCCAAAGCCAAACACTCAGGCGCAGGATGGTGATAGTCTGGAACAGGCGTTAAGTCATGCGGTCAATGCGCCACGGCAGGCGCAAGCCATGGCGAAAACCATGGCGGCCAGTACGCGCAATGTTGCCGTTGACAGCAAAAAAGCAAGCGATGCCTCCGCTCAGGAATCTATGATCAAAGAAATGTTCGAGGAGTTGAAAAGCCTGCGCATGACCATGAATAGTCGGCTGAGTGAATTTGGTTGGCGGCAGAGTATCCATAACAATCCGGTACGGATTGAGCTGTTGCAACGTTTGACGGATATGGGCTTTGCCAAAGCGTTGAGCCTTAAGGTTGCCAATCGGCTGCAAAATTACGAGCAAATTGACCCCGCGTTTCGCAAGGCGCAAAGTATGCTGACCAATGTGTTGCCAATCGCTGAGGATTCGTTGCTCGAACATGGCGGTATTGCGGTTTTAGTAGGGCCTACCGGCGTCGGTAAGACCACCACGATTGCTAAATTGGCGGCTCGATTTATCTTGCAGCACGGGCCGAAGCAGGTGGCTTTGATTACCACCGATAATTACCGGATCGCGGCGCATGAGCAATTGAATACCTATGCCAGAATTCTGGATATCCCCGTGCGAGTAGCGACCGATGGCGAGCATCTGCGGGAATTGCTGCACAGTTTTTCCGATAAGCGCCTGGTGTTGATTGATACCGCAGGCATGAGTCAGCGTGACCAGCGCCTGGCCGAGCAAATCGAAACCTTGGCGCATCGTGATTTTCCAATTAAATTTTACTTGGTCATGTCGGCCGCGGCGCATTACAAGTCGCTCAAAGAAACCGTACAGGCATTCAGTATTTTTCAGCCGGAGGCTGCGATTTTGACTAAAATGGACGAAGCCGCTGCCAAAGGTGCGGGTTTGTCAGTGTTGATGGAGCAGCGTTTGCCACTGGCGTTCGTGACCGACGGCCAACAGGTGCCTGAGGATTTACACGAAGCGAATGCCGACACCTTAGTCAAGCAGTGTGTTGCTGAACTGCCCGAGGGCTTTACCGGTGAAGCGGCTCTGGACTATGATGACTGGGTTGCGCATCAGTATGCCTAAATTCTATGATCAAGCAGCGGGAATCCGAGTTATGAATGCTATTTCACCGGTGCGCGTGGTGGCCGTGACCAGTGGCAAAGGCGGTGTTGGCAAAACCAATTTGTCGGTTAATCTAGGGCTTGCTATGGCGCAACGCGGGCGGCATGTGGTCTTGCTTGATGCGGATATGGGGTTGGCAAATGTTGATGTTCTGTTGGGCTTATATCCCAAGTATAATCTTGCTCACATGTTGCGCGGGGAGAAAACGCTTGCTGAAATTATGGTTAACGGGCCGTTGGGACTGAAAATTATTCCGGGGGCGTCAGGTTTGCAGCAAATGACTGATTTGTCGGACGCCGAGCAAGCCGCTGTGATTCGTGAGTTTGCCACGATAGACGATCAACTGGATGTGTTGCTGGTGGATACGGCGGCGGGAATTTCTTCTTCCGTGGTTAATTTTGCCCGGGCTAGCCAGGATATCCTGCTGGTTGTTTGCGATGAGCCGACCTCCCTGACCGATGCCTATGCGTTTATTAAATTGCTTAACAGGGATTACGGCCTGGATCGTTTTCATGTGCTTAGCAATATGGTGACATCCAGCCAGCAAGGGCAGATGTTGTTTCAGAAGCTGGTTAAAGTGACTGATCGTTACCTTGACGTAACGCTGCGCTATGCGGGCGCTGTGCCGCATGATGCTGCCTTGCGCAAAGCGGTTCAGCAACAGCATCCGGTGATGCTTTCCTATCCCGATAGTAAAGCAGCGACCGCCATCCGGCAGATTGCCGGCGCCATCCAAAAATGGCCGCAACCCACAGGTCAGGGTGGATATCTGGAGTTTTTTGTTGAACGCATGATTCGTTACAGTACCCAGGAGGGATTGGCATGAACGGGGCGGCTATGTATGCCGCCGTTCAATCTGGTCACCCTGAAGAAAATCTGCTACGCCATGCGCCTTTGGTGCGTCGTATCGCACACCATCTCCATGCTCGCTTGCCAGAAAGTATTAAAATCGAGGATCTGATACAGGCCGGTATGCTGGGCCTGCTGGAAGCGGCCAGGCACTATGACGCGGGCCAGGGGGCCAGCTTTGAAACCTATGCCGGTATCAGGATTCGCGGCGCCATGCTGGATGAAGTGCGTCGGGCGGATTGGACGCCACGTTCAGTGCATCGTAAATCACGGCAAATTGTCGAGGCTATTCGCATCTTGGAGGGCCAGAGCGGTCGTGATCCACAAGATCACGAGGTGGCCGCTTTTTTAGGGATCAGCCTGGATGAGTACTATCGTGGATTACAGGATGTTGCCAGTGCGCGTGCGGTTAGTCTTGATGGCTTGGCGCATCCGGATATAGAGCATCAGACTGACGGCGATGCAAATCAACCGCTATCGGCGTTGGGCAAGGCTGAATTTAACCAGGCACTACAGGCGGCTATCGGTTCGTTGCCGGATCGTGAGCGCCTGGTATTATCGCTTTACTACGTTGAAGAATTAAATTTAAAAGAAATTGGCGAGGTTTTGGCCGTCAGTGAGTCTAGGGTCAGTCAGATTAACAATCAGGCATTGCAGCGTTTACGCGCAAAACTCACCGATTGGCAGTCTGAGGTAGACGAAGATGGCGCCGATTTTTACCCATAAAATGCCCATGGCACTTGATGACAGGCAATTTCGATAGGCTGGAGGATCTTTGGACACCAATATGAAAATTCTGGTCGTGGATGATTTTTCCACGATGCGAAGAATTATTAAAAACCTGCTGCGCGATTTGGGGTTTACCAACACCCTTGAGGCAGATGATGGGAAAACCGCTTTGCCAAAACTCAAAGCAGGTGGCATTGATTTTCTGATTACGGACTGGAATATGCCAGGTATGACCGGTATCGAGCTGCTGAGGGCGGTTCGAGCCGACCCGGAGCTGGCGCGTTTGCCGGTTCTGATGGTGACAGCCGAGGCTAAGCGTGAGCAGATCATCACCGCAGCGCAAGCTGGGGTAAATGGCTATATTATCAAGCCATTCACGGCGGCAACGCTCAAGGAAAAAATCGAAAAGATTTTTGAGCGTATCGAATAAAAGACTCTGGGAAGCAAGGTGTTATGACTCAAAATGACCGACTGGCTCTGGCCAAGGAGCTGGTGACAGCTTTAGAGGCCGGTGACGACCAGCAAGCAGATCAGATACTGGCTAAGTTTACAGCTATCGAGGAAACTGAGCTATATCGCGAAGTGGGGCGCTTGACCCGTCAATTGCATGATGCATTTGCCGCTTTTACCCGGGATTCCCGGTTAGGCGCGCTGGCGAATCAGGAAATTCCAGACGCTAAAGAGCGTTTACACTATGTTATCTCCATGACCGAGCAAGCAGCGAATCAGACGCTTAATGTCGTTGATGATCTGGTGCCTGTTGCCGATCAAATGAACGACCAGGCTGTGCATCTGGCGGAAGAGTGGGCGCGCTTTCTGGAGCGGAAAATGCCTTTTGCTGAATTTCAGGCGATGACGCACCAGTTGACCGGGCATTTTCAGGTCAGCAATGACTCCTTGCAAAAAATCCGCGGTGGTTTGAATGATATTCTGATGGCGCAAAGTTTTCAGGACATTTCCAGTCAGATTATTCGTCGGGTCATTGGTCTGGTCGAAGAGCTGGAGAATAATCTGGTCGAGCTGATTCGGGTAGCCAAGAAGGTCGAGCCCGATGACGCTGCAAGCGCTGTACCTGAGTTGCCAGGGCCTGTGGTTCCAGGTATCGATGACAAATATGCCGATGTCGCACAAAGCCAGGATGATGTTGATGACTTGCTGTCAAGTTTGGGTTTTTAAGGGGGTAGCTGATGGCGTTTGATCCGGATGACGAGATTCTTCAGGATTTTCTGGTTGAGGCGGGAGAAATTATTGACTCGCTAGGCGCCCAGTTGGTCGAGTTAGAGCAAGCGCCGAATGATTATGAATTGCTCAATTCCATATTCAGAGGATTTCATACAGTCAAAGGTGGGGCGGGTTTCTTATCAATCGACCCCTTGGTTGAGATTTGCCATAAGGCCGAGGATGTTTTCAACATTTTAAGGCAGGGTGAGCGCAAGACCACGCCTGAGTTAATGGATGTTGTATTACAGGCGCTAGATGCCCTGCAGGACATGTTTGCCTCGGTCAATGCAGGGCAGATGCCAGCGCCCGCCGACCCGTCCCTGCTTGCGCGCCTGAAGAAGTTTACCGTTTCCGATGTATCCTCCCCGTCTGAGGCGTCCGCGCCCGAACCGGGGGGCGATGCGCAACCTGCGCCCGGCGCCACTGGGCTGGATGCCGTCGAGCAAGCCTTTGAAGGGATGCTGGTCGATAGCGGTCTGGACGACGAGCCGGCAGCTCAAGAGGTGCCATCGGAAGCTGATTTGGATGCAGTGCTGGGAGGGCGTTTTGATGACGTCGATCAAGGCGGTCAAGCACCCACCGATCAAGAAGGCGGTGATGAAATCACCGAGCAGGAATTTGAGGCTTTGCTTGATCAACTGCATGGCCCTGGGCGCTTTGGCGCTGCGGTTGCAGGTTCGGAAGATTCATCGGACGTTTCGGCGAATACGGCATCGGAGAGCTCGGCTGCGGGTGATGAAATCACTGAAGAAGAGTTTGAGCAGTTGCTCGATAATCTGCATGGCAAAGGCCAGTTTCAAGGCGCGCCTGCCGCCTCGGAAAATGAGCCGCCCAGCGATACGACACCTGCTGCAGAGGCAGGTGATAGCAAGCCTGTACCGACGCCGCCCCCGCCGCCAACTCCTGCCAAGCCTCGCGTAGAAGCAGCGCCGCATGCTGAAGGCGCTGCTAAAGCCAAGCCGGTCGCTGAAGCGACGGTTCGGGTCGATACGCAGATTCTGGATGAAATCATGAATCTGGTGGGCGAGTTGGTGTTGGTTAGAAATCGCTTGCAGACGTTGCGCCTGACGTCAGGTTCTGACGAGGATATGGTCAAGGCGATTGCGAATTTGGATATTGTCACCGGTGATTTGCAAGTTTCGGTGATGAAAACCCGAATGCAGCCGATCAAAAAAGTCTTTGGGCGTTTTCCGAGATTGGTGCGTGATTTGGCGCGCAACCTTAATAAAGAAATCGATCTGCAACTGATCGGTGAGGAAACGGATCTGGATAAAAATCTGGTCGAGGCACTAGCCGACCCGTTGATCCATTTGGTTCGTAATGCTGTTGATCATGGCATCGAAAGCCCGGAGCAGCGCGAGGCCGCCGGTAAACCCAGACAAGGCAAAGTAGTGCTGTCCGCTTCCCAGGAGGGCGATCATATTCAGCTGTCCATACAGGATGATGGGGGGGGCATCGATCCTGAAGTGATTCGAGCCAAGGTGGTTGACAAGGGGTTAATGGATCAGGATACGGCGGCCAGGTTGGAGGCCGAGGAATGTTTCAATCTGATCTTTATGCCCGGATTTTCGACCAAAGCGGAAATTTCCGATGTTTCAGGGCGTGGTGTGGGCATGGATGTGGTTAAAACCCGCATTGCCCAGATGAATGGTTCAGTCAAAATTCAATCGAAGCTGGGCGAAGGCTCGAAATTTATTATCCAGGTGCCGCTGACGTTGGCGATCATGCCAACATTGATGGTGAAATTGAATAACCAATCCTTTGCGCTGCCTTTGGCCAGTGTTATGGAAATCCTGGATCTGGATTTGCGACGTACCAATGTGGTTGATGGTCGGCGTGTGATTATGGTCAGAGACAAGGCTTTACCCATTTTTTTCTTGGGAGAATGGTTGATTCATGATCCCTGTTATCAGGTGGATAAATCGGGTTTAGGGCATGTGGTGGTCGTCAATGCCAGTGGTCGTGCTGTGGGATTGGTTGTTGATCGTTTAGTCGGCCAGGAAGAAGTGGTGATTAAAGCCTTGGGCGCTAAATTGCATGGCCTGGATGGTCTGGCGGGTGCGACGATAACTGGCGATGGACGTATTGCGCTGATTCTCGACGTGCCCGGGCTGATGAAAAAATATGCTGCTTGAGGTGGCTTAATGACGATCAAGGTGTTGATCGTAGATGACTCCAATTTTATCGCCAAACGAATTCGCGATATTTTGACCCAGCCTGATCGTTGGGGGCGTTGTGAGTTTACCATTGTGGGCCGGGCTGCCAATGGCCTGGAAGCTATACGGCTATGTCATCAGTTACGTCCAGACGTTGTGACCATGGATGTGGAAATGCCGGTGTTAGATGGCATCGGTGCGGTGAAGCGCATCATGGCGGAATGTCCAACGCCGATACTGATGTTTTCGGCATTGACCCAAGCGGGCGCGCAAGCGACCTGGGCCGCTTTAGAGGCCGGAGCGGTGGACTATCTGCCTAAGCAATTGGAAGAAATCAGCGCTGATCAAGGGCAGATGCAGGTTCAATTGCGCACGCGAGTCAAAATGGTGGCGTTGCAAGCGCAACCACACTCGGCACCCTTGCGGCCCTTAGCGGAAGCCAGAGCACCTGAGATAAAAGCGCCGCCCAAACTGATTCTGATCGCGGCATCAACCGGTGGCCCGGTTGCGCTGCAAACCGTGTTGTCCCGTTTTAGATCAGCCTGCCAGGTGCCGATTGTGATTGTTCAGCATATGCCGGGGCAGTTTACGCCGAGTTTTGCATTGCGTTTGAATCAGTTATGCGCAATCAACGTGCGCCAAGCGCAATCGGGCGATTACCTGCAAGCCGGATTGGCGCTGCTTGCCCCAGGCGGTATGCAGTTAGGCTTTGTCAATCAAGGCGCTGACATCTCTGTGGTCTTGCGTGCTAAGCGCCCTGATGAGCTGTACAGCCCCAGTGCCGATATTACCTTTGCCTCAGCCGCTGAACAGATTCACGGTGGCGTGGTGCTGGCTGTGGTGATGACCGGCATGGGTGCCGATGGTCGTGTCGGCGCGGGCTTGCTCAAGCGCAATAAGGCGCTGGTTTGGGCGCAAAATGAACAAAGTTGCACCATTTTTGGTATGCCGAAAGCCGTCATCGATGCCGGATTGGCTGATAGCATTCTGGATTTGCAGCAGCTAGGCGATGCCTTCAGTCGATTTTAGCGATGGATGGTGCCAGTGTAATCGGTGTGCTGCTCAGCCTGGTCGCGGTGGTCGTGGGCAATCAGCTGGAGGGCGGCAGCTTTAGTGCCCTGGTTAATGGGCCTGCCTTCCTGATTGTCGCGGGCGGCACGCTGGGGGCAACGTTGTTGCAATTTCCGCCCAAAGTTTTCTGGCATGGCCTGCGTCTCAGTCGCTTTGTGCTGGTGCCGCAAGACCCGGATCTCACACGACTGATTAACAAAATCATGCTATGGAGCGGACGTGCTCGTAAAGAAGGTATGTTGGGTCTGGAACATGTCCTCGATCGCGAACGCGACGCCTTGTCGCGTATTGGTTTGCAGCTTTTGGTTGACGGCAATGAGTCGGAAGCGATTCGATCCGTGCTGGCCTTGCATATCGATATGCGCGAGAGTATGGATTTACAAGCGTGCAAAATTTTTGACGCTATGGGCGGCTATGCGCCAACCACAGGCATTCTCGGCACGATCATCGGTCTGATTCAGGTCATGAATAATCTTGAAGACCCGGTCACTTTAGGTGGCGGCATTGCGGTAGCGTTTGTATCCACAATTTACGGGGTGGTGATGGCCAATCTGTTGTTCTTACCCATGGCCAATAAGCTGAAATGGCATGTTTTTCGCCAATCACAAACCCAGGAGTTGGTGATGGAGGGCATTCTCGCGATCGCGGAAGGTGAAAATCCGCGCAATATCGAGCTGAAGCTGAACGGTTATCTGGCCTCGACTAAAGCGTGATGATATGGCAGTAATGCGACGGCCTGCGCGGCGCCGAGATACGCGAGATATTGACCCACCACAAAACCCGGATCGCTGGCTGTTGTCTTATGCCGACTTCATTACCTTGTTGTTTGCTTTTTTTGTGGTGCTGTACGCTTTTTCTTCAGTCAACGAAATCAAATATCGGCAAGTAGCCATCGGTTTGCAGCAGGCCTTTTCTAAGTCTGATGCTGGCAGTGCGGAACACGACTCATCCGGGCCGCGGGTGATTCAGCCTATCCAGGTCGGGCGTACACCTACCTGGGTCGCTCCCATTACGCCAACGGAACAGGAACAACAACAGCAACAAGTACTGAGTGAGCATATTGTGCGCGAACAGCGGATGTTGAATTTGACCGCAGAACAGTTCGTCGAAGTCTTGGAGCCTTTCATCGATCAGGATCTGATCGCGGTTAAGAGAAGTGATTTTTGGGTTGAGCTGCAAATGAACTCGGAATTGTTATTTGCCAGTGGTGAGGCCAATTTGTCGGTGAAAGCCGAGCCAATACTCGCCAAAGTTGCAGAAATTGTTCGCCGTCTGCCCAATATGATTACCGTTGAAGGCTACACGGACGATGTGCCAATCAACACACCTGAGTTTCCGTCTAATTGGGAGCTGTCAGGTGCCCGTGCCGCACGCGTGGTGCGCCACTTGATTCAGCATGGGATTGCCGCTGAGCGCTTAGCATCGGTGGGTTACGCAGAATATCATCCTATCGCCGATAACGCGACAGAACCAGGACGTAACCGTAATCGCCGGGTCGTACTGGTGGTGTTGTCGGATGCTTTCGCACGCTATGGGGCCAATGAGCATGATCGCGCTGAAGTGCTGAATTGGGTGAGTCAGCAGCGTGACCTGGAGTCTAAGCCATGAAAGTCTGGACGGTATCCAATCAAAAAGGCGGGGTAGGCAAAACCACAACCGTCGTTTCGTTAGGTGGGCTGTTGGCGTCGTGGGGCTTTCGGGTGTTACTGATTGACCTCGATCCGCATGGTGCACTGACGACCTATCTCGGGCATGACCCCGAGGCGCTGAAAACCAGTGTTTATACGTTGTTTCATGATGCTAGTCTGAAAAAAACCGACCGCCCGGTCATGGACTATATTGTAGCGACCGAATTTGACAATCTGGCCTTGCTGCCGGCAGTCACCGCCATGGCGACATTAGACCGTCAAGTGGCAACCATTGGCGGCATGGGGCTGGTGATCCAAAATACACTCAAGCGCGTGGCATCGCGATATGACTACGTTCTGATTGACAGTCCACCTATGTTGGGCGTTTTGATGATCAATGCCCTTGCTGCCTGTGAGCAATTGATCTTGCCGGTGATCACCGAATTTCTGGCGCTGAAAGGGTTGGATAGAATGATGCACACCTTGAATATGGTGTACAAATCACGTTCAAAGAAACCGCGTTACACCATCGTGCCGACCATGTTTGACAAAAGAACCCGTGCGGCGCAGGACAGCCTTGCGCAGCTTAAGGAAAGTTATCCTGAATACACCTGGGGGCAGTTTATACCGGTCGATACCAAAGTTCGAGAAGCCAGTCAGTTGGGGCTGCCTTTGTCGGTGTATTCCCCCGACACGAAAGCGGTGCTGGCTTATTCGGCATTGTTGGAAGATTTGTTGGCGCTTGACGCAATGTCTGAAGCACCCAATTCCGTGGTTTAGGGTATGACCAAAAAAACATCGACGCAAATTGTGCATCAAGAAGTGGCACTTGATACTTATTTGAGCACTTTGCTGGAGGCCATACCCGAAGCACACGAAATACCGCCTGCGCCCGTGCCTGAAGAAGCGCTGCGTGCGGGGCAAATTGAATCTGAACTCCCAAGGCCAGTTGAGACGGCCAAGCCTTTGCTTGAGCCGGAGCCGGTTAAGCCCATGGCGCTGATGCCGACCTGGACGCAGGCTTCGTTTCAGGTGCTTTTGTTTCGCTTGAACCAGGTCACCATGGCAGCGCCTTTGCTGCAATTGGCAACCACGGCGCAGTTTCAGGACATAACCACTAAATTGCCCAAACAGCCTGCGTGGCTGTTGGGTTTACAGCGTGTTCAACAACGGCATCTGGCTATTATCGATAGCCAATTCATTTTTATGGGTACCTCGGGGGCAGGGCGTGATCCGGCGCAGTCGCACTATACGCATATTTTGATCAGCGAGCAGCAGCGCTGGGCATTGGCGTGTGATGAGCTGTTGTCTGTAGTGACGCTGGCACCGGAACAGGTGCGGTGGCGAACACAGCGACAGCGGCGACCATGGTTAATGGGGTCGGTGATTGACGATCTCACCATGCTGATCGACATGACGCAGATTTTTTTATAACAAACCATTTTCGCGGTGCGTCCGGGGTGATGGCGAATAGGTCAATAAACAAGGCTAAGGATAAATTATGAGCGAACAATTGGTGACTAACCAGGCGGGCCTGCAATGGGTGACATTTCGTTTAGGGGATGAAAAATATGGTATCAGCGTTATGCAGGTACAGGAAGTATTGCGTTATCAAGATATTTCGCCGGTGCCGGGGGCGCCGTCGTATGTGCTGGGTATTGTCAATTTACGCGGTAATGTGGTGACGGTGATCGATACCCGTAACCGATTTGGTTTGCAGTCAAAAGAGCCTGATGATCAGTCGCGGGTGGTGATCATTGAGACTGATGCGCATGTTATCGGTATCTTGGTTGATAGTGTGGCCGAGGTTGTTGAGTTGAAAGGCGCGGACATTGAAACAGCCCCTAATGTCGGCAATGAAGAAACCTCAAAATATATTCAAGGCGTAACCAGTCGTGACAATGAGCTGCTGATTCTGGTGGATTTGAATAAGTTTCTCAGCGACGAAGATAAAGCGGACATGGATTTCTTCTGAGCACGTTTAGCCAATGGAGGTCACCCCTACCCATCCCGCTTGGCCGGTTCGTCCCGTGTCACCACGACGTTACCCGAGGGAGCAGGAATCAGACACGTCAGAGCGGGACGACACGGAGTCGGTTCCCGAAGGGCCTGGTGACGATGATGATTCGGAAGCCGGCGAACATGTCGATGCCTTGGTTTGAGTTGAAATGACGGTTATAGAAGTCGTTGGCCTGTTTTTTGCTGTGACGGTAGGTCTGCTCATGATTGCGTTATTTTGGATGTTGGTGCGTATGCAAGCTCGACTGCGTGATCTGATGGCAACCATTGATGTGCAAAATCGGGATCTGGCTGGTTTGAGCATTGCTTCGGCTTCCGTTGATGAAAACGTGGCCCAGCTGAAGGCGCGTCTGGAGGTTTTGGCCGAGCAGGTTGGAGAAATTGAGGCGGTTAACGAAACGGCCCAGCCCTATCATGGCGTTATCCAACAGGTGCGTAGTGGCGCGACTTCGGAACAGCTGGTGAAGAGTTTTGGCATCAGTCGTGAGGAGGCGGCGTTGTTGATTCGCTTGCATGGGCGGAAAACGCGATGAGCGGGCAAAACGAGCGTTTCTGGGTGCGGCCTGAAATTCAGCAGTTGGCCGGTTATCTGGCCGATAGCTATGAACAGGTTTTACATTGTCCTTTGTTGAGTCATATGACACCTCGGTTAGGCATCGGCTTTGCCTTGTATTACGCGCCGTTTGCCGTGTTGGCGCATTCTGCCGAGATAGAGCCTAAATTCATTTACGCGAATCTGGTCGCACAACATTTGTTTGAACGTTCGGAAACGCAATTGCTAGGCTTGCCGTCGCGCCAATCCGCAGAACCGGGGCTGCGCGAAGCGCGAGCGGCGATGCTGGCGCAAGCGCACAACCAAGGTTTTATCCGTGATTACACTGGTGTACGCATTGCCAAAAGTGGTCAACGCTTTCGCATCGAACAGGCCATTATCTGGAATGTGGTTGACAGTCAAGGCGTCCAGATTGGCCAGGCGGCTCGCTTTGCCGACTGGACGATGTTATAAACAGCCGGTTAATGGCCAAACGCTAAGCGTTGTTCGGTGACCGTGCCCTCATTGAGCCAGAAACCGCGTATTTCCAACACGCCTTTAGTAGCCAAAGAAATGATCAAATACAGGCAGTCGGGATAATTGGCTTGCCTGAGGTCTTTGCTGGACGGCCAGGCCGGGCTGGTCGGGTGGGAATGATAGATGGCAAACAGGGTTTCGCCGCGCTCACGTAGTGTTTTTAGGGTGGCAATCTGGGCGTCCGGTGCCATTTGATACTGTGTTTCTGGGATATGGGCTTGATTGGGCACCGGATAACACTGACAGGGTATGTCATTGCGTGCGCCAATCAAGCCGCAAATTTCCTGGTCGGGGGTCATCTGTGCCAGCGCAAGCAGTTGTTGGGTGAGTTTGCGGGGCAAGATCAAGGGAAGGTCGCTGTTGTTCATAGGCTCGTGTTGGAGGTGGTTTTGGCAGGTTAAGCCGGTAATTGCCCGTAGCTAAGCCGCGGCAATCGTGCATAATCGGTTACTGTTTGGATGGCAGTGAAACCGGCCTCGTGCATTAAGCCGGTTACCGCCACTTGTTGGTCATGGCCATGCTCGCACAGCAGCCAGCCTTGAGAGGATAAATGCGCGGGCGCTTGATTGATGATGGTGCGCAGGGCATCAAGGCCGTCGGGGCCGCTGACCAGTGCCTGATAAGGCTCAAAACGCAAGTCTCCTTGTTGCCAGTGCGGGGTGTGTTCGGACAGATACGGTGGGTTGCTGACGATGATGTCAAATCGTTGTGTACTAAGCGCGGAAAACCAATCGCTATGTAGCCAGGTAATGTGGTCAATACTCTGGCACTGGGCGTTTTGCTGCGCCTGAGCCAGGGCTTGCGGGCTGATATCGGTGGCCGTGATGTGCCAGTTTGGCCTTTCTGCGGCCAGGGTTAAGGCAATA
>JAVVEW010000025.1:0-37260 GCA_032251045.1 Methylococcales bacterium | reverse complement strand
GGTTAAACAGGCGGTGCGTGATGCGGATTTAACCAAGGCGGCAACCCCGCATACGTTTCGCCATTCGTTTGCCACGCATTTGCTGGAGGGTGGTTATGATATTCGCACGGTTCAGGAATTGCTCGGACATGCCGATGTCAGTACCACGATGATTTATACCCATGTGCTGAATAAGGGCGGCAAGGGCGTGACCAGTCCATTGGATCATTTGCCATGAGTGCGAGTTTACCAGGCTATGCAAAACTGCAATCCAGCTTGATGATGCAAGCCCAGTAAAAACAACCCCTGCCCTACCTGTTAAACTAAGCCGTCAGTCCCTTATTCAAAATAGGTCTTTTCATTGCCGAAAAATGCGCCGTCATCCATAACGGATGATAGGTTGAATCCATGACCGATTGCTGGCAAGACTTTCATCCCGCCGTGGCCGACTGGTTTCAACACCGGATTGGCGCGCCTACGCCCGCGCAGGAACAAGCCTGGCCGGCCATCCGCCAGGGTCGCGACACCTTGATCGCCGCGCCGACCGGTTCCGGCAAAACCCTGGCCGCGTTTTTGGCAGTGATTGACCGGCTGATCCAGCAAGGTCTGAGCGGGCCTTTGCCTGAGCAAACCCAAGTCTTGTACATCTCGCCGCTGAAAGCCCTGGCCAACGATATCCGCCTGAATCTGGAACAGCCTTTGGCGGATATCTCCAAACGCCTTCTGGAATATCAACTAGGTGGCGTCGCCATCACCAGCCAGACCCGCACCGGCGACACCCCGGCCAGTGAACGCCAGGCCATGGTGCGCAAGCCGCCGCATATTCTGGTGACCACGCCGGAATCGCTTTATCTGCTGATAACCAGCGCCTCGGGACGGAGATTGCTGAGCACAGTGAACACTGTGATGGTCGATGAAATTCATGCCCTGGCGGAAAATAAACGCGGCGCGCATTTGCTGCTGACGTTAGCTCGGCTGGATGCCTTGTGCCAACGTCGCGTGCAACGCATCGGCGTGTCAGCCACGCAAAAGCCATTATCGTTGATGGCCCGTTATCTGACCGGCCGCCCTGCCTCTGAATGCGTGATGGTCGATCAAGGCTACCAGCGCCGCCGCGATCTGGCGCTGGACGTGGTTGATGTGCCGTTATCTGCGGTTATGGCTAATGAAACCTGGGAGTTAATTTACCAGCGCCTGGTGCAATTGATTGAAGGCCATCGCACCACGTTGATTTTCGTCAACACCCGAAGACGGGTTGAACGGGTCGCCGCCGCGCTCAGCGAACGCCTGGGAGACGCCCAAGTCGGCGCGCATCATGGCAGTCTGGCCAAGGAACAGCGATTGTCCGCCGAACAACGCCTGAAACAAGGCCAGCTTAAAGTGTTGGTCGCCACTGCCTCGCTGGAGCTGGGGCTTGATATTGGCGATGTGGAACTGGTTTGCCAGCTTGGTTCCACCCACCGCATCAACGTGCTGCTGCAACGCATTGGCCGTTCCGGGCACGGCCCTGGGCGCACGCCCAAAGGCCGGCTGTTTCCGCTGTCGCGTGATGATTTGCTGGAATGCACGGCACTGCTGTGGGCGGTGGCGCAAGGCCGGTTGGACAGTCTGTCCCTGCCCAAGCCGCCGCTGGATGTGCTGGCCCAGCAGATCGTCGCCGAGGCGGTGTGCCGGGAACAAACCTTAACAGAGCTTTACGCCTGGGTGCAAAGCGCCTGGCTATACCGTGACCTAAGCCTTGCCGATTTGGAACGGCTGGTCACCATGCTGGCGCAAGGTTTTGCTACCCGCCTGGGTCGGCGTGGAGCTTATGTGAGCTTTGAAACAGCCACCGGCATCATTCGCGCCCGTAAAAACGCCCGCTTGACTGCCCTGCTCAACGGTGGCGCCATCCCTGAGCAATTTGATCTGGATGTGATCTTGCAGCCGGAAGGCTTGATGATCGGCACATTGAATGAAGATTTCGCTTTTGACACCTCCGGCGGCGATATTTTTCAGCTGGGCAATCAAGCCTACCGGTTTCTGAAAGCCGAAGGCGGCAAAGTGCTGGTCGAAGCCGCGCCCGGCCTTGCTCCCAATGTGCCGTTCTGGCTGGGCGAAGCGCAAGGCCGTAGTGATGAACTGTCGGAAGCGGTGTCGGACTTATGCCAGATACTCGATCAACATCTGGCTCAGGGGGAAGCACTTGCGGCCGACTATTTAATGCAATCCGTCGGCCTACCCGTTTCAGCCGCTGCACAACTGGCCGAGTATCTCGCTGCCGGCAAACACGCCTTGAGTTGTTTGCCCAGCCTGAAAACCCTGGTGTTTGAGCGCTTTTTCGATGACGCCGGCGACCAGCATCTGGTGATTCACTCGCGTTACGGCGCCCGCCTGAACCGGGCCTGGGGGCTGGCGCTGCGCAAACGCTTTTGCCGCAAATTCAATTTTGAATTGCAAGCCTCGGCCAACGAAGACGCCATCATTCTGTCGTTAGGCGCGACGCACAGTTTTCCGCTTGCGGAACCTGCTACTTACCTGAAAGCACCTACCGTGAAAAACATGGTGATTCAGGCTTTGTTGACCGCGCCGATGTTCCCACCGCGCTGGCGCTGGGTGTGCAATATCGCCCTGGCCGTGCCGCGTAGGCACGGTCAACGCAAAGTGCCGCCACAATGGCAACGCAGCCGGGCCGAGGATTTGTTGGCAGTGATTTTTCCCGATCAACTGGCCTGTTTTGAAAATCTGTCCGGCGAGCGTGACATTCCCGATCATCCTCTGGTGCAACAAGCCTTGTCCGATTGTCTGGAAGAATTCATGGATATTGCCGGTTTGGAACGGCTGTTAACCGAACTCAGCCAGGGACACATTCAACTCATCACCCGGGATCTGCCCGCACCCTCGCCGTTGGCCGAGGAAATCATCACCGCCAAGGCTTACCGTTTTCTCGATGATGGCGAAGCTGAAGAGCGTCGCACCCGCAATATCGCCAGCCGCGCCCGCTCGATGCCATTTTCTACGGCCATCACCACCGAGGCCATCAGCCGCGTTCGTCAGGAAATCTGGCCGAAAGCGGACACGCCCGATGAGCTGCTCGATGCCCTGACCTTGATCGGCGTGCTCAGCGATTTTGACCCGATGTCGGAACACTGGCCGAGGTTGTTGGCCGGTCTGGTCGAGCAAGGCCGGGCGGTTCAATGTTCGATGGCTGACCGTAGCCTTTGGCTGGCCAACGAACGTGCGCCGGAATGGCGGGTGTTGCAGCCCGAAGCCCGGATGACCGGCGACTGTAGCGCGCCGGCGGCGTTAACGCCTGAAACCGCCTTGCAGGAACTTTTACGCAGCCGTTTGGAAGTGAGCGTGCTGATCACAGCCGGACAACTGGCCACCATGCTGGCGCTGCCTGAAAGGCAAATCGAAGCAGGCTTGTTGGCGCTGGAACAACAGGGCGTGGCCATGCGCCATGAGGGTGCCTGGTGCGACCGTGCCCTTGCTGGCCCGATTGCAACGCTATTCCAGACCACAACCCCGGACAACCCGGTTCACGCCTGTGCCACTGGCCGTGTTTCAGCAGTTTCTCAAACACTGGCATGGCCTGCCGGAGCAAATCCTGGATATTCCTGACGTACTGGCCAGATTGGAAGGTTTGCCGCTGCCCGCGCAACTCTGGGAACAAGCGGTGTTACCGGCACGTATCCAGCGTTACCGCCCCGGCATGATCGATACCTTGTTCATGCAAGGCCAATGGCTGTGGCTGAAACTGAATGCCAAGCCACCTTCGCCCGGAAAACGCCCCACCGGGACGCATAAACGCACCGCTATCACATTGATTCAACGCCAACACCTGGCAGCCTGGCGTTATGGACGCACTCCTGATATCAGCGATAGCTGTTTGACAGGACCCGCACACAAACTACTGGCTGTGTTGTGCGATCAGGGCGCGTGTTTTCGCTTTGAGTTACAGACCGAAACGGGCTTGTTGGCGGCGGAAATGGCGCAAGGATTGGCTGAACTGGTCAATTTAGGACTGATTAGCTGCGACAGTTTCCAGGGCCTGCGCAACATCATTGGCAAACCTCGCTATCCCGACGATCAAGGCCGCTGGTTTGCGCTGAAAAGCGCGCCGGACACACCGACACAACGCTTCGACAGCGCCTTGCATCGCGCCAAAGCCTTGCTCTGGCGCTATGGCGTGGTGTTTCGCACACTGCTGGATAAAGAACCCTTGGCGCCGAGTTGGCGGAATTTACTCTATGCGCTCAGGCGCCTGGAAGCTGCGGGGGAAATCCACAGTGGCCGTTTTGTCCAAGGCCAGGCTGGCGAACAATTCGCCTTGCCCGAAGCCGCTCGGCTGTTGGCGGCCATGCCGCGCAGCGCACACAGTCAATCCGCCACCACAGCCAATAACACCGACCCTGAGCAAATTCCCGGCATCTGCCTGGACTTTACCCATTCTGCGATGCCGAAAAAGCTCGGCATCCTCAAGTAACGCGCCGGCAAACTGATGCGCTGCAAAGCCGACCGCTGTAGTCAGCGTTCACTCACGCCCTCATAAAACCTTTGAGCAAAACAATTTTTACCAACCATCCCAGTTTGTTGTTACAAAATTCGCGCATTCAGTTGACCTGACACCCTGCCTGTGTTTTAATAGCGGTCTTTCAGATTCAAGCCCAGGTAGCTCAGTCGGTAGAGCAGAGGACTGAAAATCCTCGTGTCGGTGGTTCGATTCCGCCCCTGGGCACCAAATAGCACTATCAAGCCGTTTCACACGGCACTAAAACCCGCAAGCTTCAAGGCTTAGCGGGTTTTTTTATGTCTTATGTTGTATCATTCCATGTCATAAAATACCCCCGGAATTAGGGTATTTTTGTGGGTATCGCCACAATACTCTCACGCCTTTTCCAAATAAATAGCGCACGCTTTTCAGTCACCTCAATACAAGGCGTCTTATTCTGTACTGTTTATTATCACCGACATGAATGTATTGACGGCGTCCTTTCAGGGCAGTCCCCGCACTCAAAACTTGGCTGGCAAGAAGCATAAGCACAAAAACGGTTTAGAATAACAGCACACTCGTTGCTAAGGACTTATACGATGCACTCTATCAATATCGAAGATCTGTCGATTTTGCTGATCGAACCTTCCTTACCTCAACTTAAAATCATCCTGAATCATCTCGAACAGCAAGGCGTGACCAATATCGAAGGCGTTGGTTCTGGCGAGGAGGCTTTAGCTATCTTGGCTCATTACCAACCCGACTTGATTATCAGCAGTCTCTATCTGCCCGACACCACTGCGGCGGAAATGATTGTAGAACTCAAACAAAACGAAACGCTGAGTCAGGTTCCATTCATGCTGATTTCCAGTGAAACACGGTTTTCCGTACTCAATCCGATTCGCCAGGCCGGCGTGGTCGCGATTCTGCCAAAACCATTCAACCGTGAAGACCTGCGCCGCGCCTTGCTGGCGACCTTAGAATACATCGACCCTGAGGAATTGCTGCTCGAAAATTATGACGTTGAATCGCTGCGCGTGCTGCTGGTCGATGACAGCACCACATCACGCAAACACATTAGCCGCATTCTTAACAACATGGGCATCGAACAGATTACCACGGCTGAAAATGGCAAGCAGGCATTGGATATCTTCCAGGCCGAGGAAGAGGCTTTTGATCTCATTGTGACTGACTACAACATGCCCGAAATGGATGGGCAGGAGCTGGTCAACCACATTCGCCATGATATGCACAACAATTACATACCCATTTTAATGGTCACCAGCGAAGCCAATCGGGCTCGCCTCAACCAGGTTCAGCAAGACGGTGTTGCAGCCATTTTCGACAAGCCTTTTGACCCGCAAACTGTCAAAGAAATCTTGTTCAGAACGCTGAATGGCTAGAACAAGGGGGCATCGATAGGTAAGCATTATCTGGCTATCGCTGATCGCTCAACCCGGCCTAAGAAACTAAAGTCCCATAAAGCAAGCCGTTATGAACAGAGCGGCCTGCCATGTTTTACTTGGTAGGCGGCACATAACCTTCCGGCTTGGCCGCGCCTTCGCCGAACAGGAACTTTTCCCGCTCTTGATCGAGAAATTGTTTGGCCTTGGGGTCAAAACCGGCCAGACGATGTTCGTTGATCAGCATGGTTTGATGCGCCAACCATTCCTGCCAGACTTGTTTGGAAATGGTTTGATAGATTTGCTCACCCTTAGGGCCTGGGAAGGGTGGCTGCTCCAGACCTTCCGCCTCGGCAGCCAATTTTACGCACTGTACAGTTCTCATATTCAATCCTTAGCTTAAAGTAGAAACATCTTGTAACAATCGCTTGACGGGCACCGGCATGGCCAGCGCCTGGCCGTCATCCACCGCACACCAGCGCCAATCCGGCCGCTCTTGAATTGTATCAGGCAATTGTCGCAGCCGGCCTGACAGTGGCGTGAACCACAGCCGAAAATGACTGAAATCGTGCTTGCCTTCCGGCAACATCGTCCATTCAGCTACCTTTATTCCATGATGTAGGCAAAACGCCCGCGCTTGTGCGGCATCGTCAAATTCCGGCAAACACCACAATCCGCTCCATAGCCCTACCGGCGGACGCTGCCATAACCAGACCTGCCGCTTGGCGTCGGTTAAAAACAACCACACTTTACGTCGCTCAGGCCGGTTTTTTTTCGGTTTAGCGACCGGCAGCACCGAAGTCAAGCCTTGACTCCGGGCAATGCAGCGCTCAGTCACAGGACAGCACTGACAGTTCGGTTTGCTTCGAGTACACCACAACGCGCCCAAATCCATCATGGCCTGGCTGTAAGCACCGGCCCGAATGCTTGGGGTCAGGTGTTCACTCAATCGCCAAAGCTGTTGCAAGCCCTCGCCGCTGCCCGGCCAGACATCAAGACCGGAAAACCGCGCCAGCACCCGTTTGACATTGCCATCCAGAATCGGCGCAGATTGACCGAATGCCAGGCTCAATATCGCACCCGCCGTGGAACGGCCAATGCCAGGCAGTTGGCAAAGTTCGGCCAACGTATCGGGAAAGCCGCCCCGCGCCGCGATTATACCGGCGGCTTTATGAAGATTGCGCGCGCGGGCGTAATAGCCTAAACCTGCCCAATGACATAACACTTGATCCAGCTCGGCAGCCGCCAGACTGTTGACATCAGGGAAACGTGCGATGAATGCCTGAAAATAAGGAATGACCGTGGCCACCTGGGTTTGTTGCAGCATGATTTCCGACACCCAGACCCGATATGGACTGGCCGGTTGTTGCCAGGGCAAGTGCTTTCGGCCATGTTGGTCGTACCATGCCAGCACACGGCGCTGAAACCAATCAGCATCGGTCATCGCTTAAAACAGTTTCTTCAGCAACTGGCCGGCACCGGGGCCGACTTTTTGTTCCAGCTTGTCCAGCAATTTATCGGCCTTTTGCTTGAGTTCACCTTGTTTGGCAGCCACAGCCATGCGCGCCAAATCCAGCTTGATTTCAGGTTTTTGCCACGGCCCTTCCACATTCAGTAATAACGGAATCTGACTGGCTTTTTTAACGTCTTCGCTGTCGCCGGATTTCGCCTGTAACCGGCCTTCGAGCTGATAGTTCAAGCGCTGCTGGATCAAATCGACCAGCCCCGCGCCGGTGATTTTCATCCGGCTGGCATCGCCGGCCAAATCTGGATTGTGCCAAACCCCTTGCTTGATTGGGCCGCTGCCGGTAATGGTTTTGAACACTGTCTGCTGATCCGGATGCGTAGGCGGCGAGGTTTTGCCGTCGATCAAACTTTTGACATGATCGATCATTTGCTGAAAGTTAATGCCTTTGATCACGCTGTCTTGCAGGGCAAAGTTGAACTTGCCGTTCATGTTGGCCAGATACTGGTCACCGCTTTCGCCGTGAGCGTCAAACTCCAGCATCGCGCCAAACATACCATCGACCAAGGCATTGCCGGTCGCAGCCTGTAAAAGTGGCTCTATCTGTACATTGTTCAGCGTCTCCTGAACCTTTATCGGCCTATCGGCGCGGCGTAAATCGATGGCCGCCTGCCCTGCCGCCTGCCCCTGATAAAAACGGGCCAAACTGTGTGCGCTGCGATAGCTGCCGTCTTGCCCCTCCAGATTCAAGGTCAGCCCCTGACCTTGAATTTGCTTGAAGCGGACATCGGCAATTTCAATAAGCCCCTCCACCGCCAGGTTTGGCGTTGGCAGGTGACGCTGGGCGGCAGTACGCAGCCAGCGTGCGGGCTTCAATGGCATGTATTGCCGGTGTAATCCTGCCAGCCATGGCTTGGCTATTTGGCTCGTGGCGCTGTCCACGGGTGTTTCAGCCGGCAGATAACGTGCAATATCGAGTTGATTGATCGCCGCATTGAAGGTGAGCTTAGGCTGAGCCGAATTGACCAGCTTGAGCGTACCGGTGAGCTGACTTTGATCAACACTCAATTGTATGCTGGGCAGCTCGATACCGGTTGAGTCGGCTTGAAATTCCAAGCGTGCACTAAACTGACTCAGGCTGTCGGACGCCGATAAGAGCGGCATCGCCACGCCCCATTGCTGCAATGCCTGAGCCAGATTGAAGGTCGGCGTACTCAACTGACCGCTCAACGCCGGTTCGGTCAATAACCGGGCGACCTGAATCTCGCCCGCCATCTGCAGTGGTGCGAAGTCAAGAAATAATTCTGCCAGTTTGAGCTGCTGCTTGGGCAGGTCAAAATGGATCTGAGTGCGTAGTGCGTAGGGCTGCTGCTGCAAGCCTTGACCTGACAAAGCAAACGGCGCTAATTGATAATGCTGGAAAGCCTCATCGACCCAAAATTCCGTTGTTAAAGCCACGGGCAGCGCCTGGGCCAGGCTGACATCCTGCCATTGCGCGGAAAGTTCGATCGGGGTTTTGCTACCTGGTTGCCAAGGGCCTGTGTTCAACACCAGGTCGGAAACTATGATATGTCGGTTATTAGGCTGGTCATGCCAGATAACCTCGCCTTCACTTAACGCCAGCCCCGCCACATTGAGCGTGGCCAGCCAGGGGTTTGCCGCAACCGGCTCGGACACGGCTGTTTTAACTGGAACCGGCTGACGCATGCGCCAGTTTTTCTCGCCAAATCGATTGGTTGCCAATTGAATTTTGAAGCCCTGCACAACCACACGGGCCAACTCCAGCTTTTTCTGTAGTAACGGTGCCAGCTTCACATGTAATTGGCTGTGTTCAATTTCCGCCAAATAAGGTGTTGCAAAACCTGTAGGATTTTTGACTGCCAAACGCCCTGTTTCAAGCCCCAGCCAGGGCAATAAAGAGACTTTAAGGTCGCCTTCAATCACCAGTTCACGGCCGGTTTTTTGTAATACCCACTCTTCAATCTGTGGCTTGAATTGATTTGGCGACCACAGGTAATGGAAAGTCAGCGTTAACAATAACAGCAAAACTACGGCCATACCCACGATGCCGGCAACGATTTTGAACAGGGCTTTGAACATGATTTTTCGTGCCTTGAATAGCTACGCCTTATGCGTCAACTGAAAAGATGCGCCCCGCAGAGCGGAGCGCTGCAAAAGGGTTAGGATCAGATTTTGCCATCCAGGCCCATTTGGTAATACTTGTGCACGATCTTATCCTGATTGTCCAACAACCAGTCGATATCCGGCTGATGATTCATCGCTTTGTGAATAGCCTGTGCCATCGCTTTACGATGAATTTCAAACAGGATTTTGTGATCGAGGTTGTCGTCCTTAGCTACACTGGGGTTCAGCCAGACCGAGCAGATAATACCCAGCTCGTTAGCTTTGTCTTTAGGAATATCGCCGACACGCACGGCATCGAGTACGCCATTGGCAATTGCGGCCTGCACCGTACCCATCAGAATGTTGGTATAGCGATTGTTATTGACGGTCACTTTACTGACCATCAAGGTCACCGGACGCACCTGAATATCGGTATTCAGAATGGCGAAAACCTTGGAATGGCCTTTGGCCTGATCGCCGGTCAATGTCGCCAGCGCAGTGCCAACCGGACCGTCCAGCTCGCCGATAATCACTTCCGGCTCGGCTGCGGTTCCCGGTGGGCCACCTGCAACCAAGGCTTCACCTGTTCTCAGTACAATGCGATCACTCATTTTTGTTGCTCCTTAAAAGTTTGTATTGTGATTTTTCAGCATAACACGAACCGATGGCAATTTTAACCCGCCCCAGGCCGCCTCCCTGCTCCAGGCTTTAAGGTCATTACAGCGTTGTATTCTTTCATGCTTCACATCGGCCAAGGACACTTAAAGAGGTGCTGAGCTGTTCGGCAAATGCTTAGGAGACCATAAGAGCCCGCAGAAATGTCTTTGCGGCGTCCTTTGACGGACACCGGCACCGACTTTCAAACAACCATGGCTATACCATAGCTAATGAATTTGCCGTTACTGTCATACAATCACGAGCTATTGTGTCCAGCCTTTCGCCTGACCAGCCCGTGTTCATGATGAGCGCTTATCGGGATACGCGCACAACTCGGCTACCACGCATGATCCGCAGCGCGGTGTTCGCGCCAGACAGGTATAGCGTCCATGCAAGATCAGCAAGTGATGCGCATCTTTAAGAAAGGCCTCAGGTACGTTTTTTTGCAAAGCTCTCTCCACTGCCAGCACGGTTTTACCCGGCGCCAGACCGGTGCGGTTGGCCAAGCGGAAAATATGGGTATCGACGGCAATTTCGGGCTGGCCAAATGCAGTGTTGAGTATGACATTGGCCGTTTTACGGCCCACGCCGGGCAAGGCCTCCAGAGCCTCGCGATTGCCCGGCACCTGACCTTCGTGGTGCTCCAGCAATTGCTGGCAAAGTTTGATCAGATGAGCGGCCTTGCTGTTAAACAGGCCAATGGTTTTGATATAGGATTTAAGACCCTCTTCCCCCAAGGCCAGTATCGCCTCAGGCGTGTTGGCAACCTTAAATAACAGCGCGGTCGCTTTATTGACACTTTTATCGGTGGCCTGGGCCGACAGTACCACAGCCACCAATAGCTCAAACGGCGTTTGATAATTCAGCTCGGTTTTAGGTTCGGGAATGGCCGCTGCCAGACGCCGGAAAAATTCAAGCCGCTCTGGTTTGGTCACGACGATTCGGTCACCACGGCGATATCAATGGCCTGCGCGGGCTTAGCTTGCGCCAGGCGTTTGTCGATAACATTTTTCAAGGCGATCAAAAAGCCCAAACCAATAAAAGCCCCGGGGGGCAACACCGCCAACAACATGCCGGAATAATCCTCAAACACGATAATGGACCAATCCCTAGCCATTTCGCCGAACATTAACTCAGCTCGCGCCAGCAAGGTGCCGGCACCCACCAATTCACGTAACCCGCCCAAGACCACCAGCACGGCGGTAAAGCCAAGCCCCATGAATAAGCCATCTAAAGCCGCCTTACCCACCGAATGTTTGGAGGCATAGGCTTCAGCACGACCGATGATGGTGCAGTTAGTTACAATCAAAGGAATGAAAATGCCCAGAATCTTGTACAGATCGTAAAACCAGGCGTTCATCGCCAGCTCGATCATGGTCACCACGCTGGCAATGATTAACACAAACACCGGCAGACGCACTTCCGGCGGTACCGCCCGACGCAATAATGAAACCAAGGTATTGGTACAAACCAACGTGGTCAACGTCGCCAGCCCCAATCCCAGAGCGTTGATAATCGTGTTGCTGGTGGCCAGCAACGGGCATAAACCCAATAGTGCCACCAAGGCCTGGTTGTTGGTCCACAAGCCATCTTTAACGATCTTGCCATATTCTGAAGCCATCATGCCCCCTGCTCTGGAGAAAACACCTTATCTTGGTGTTGTTTGAAATAAATCAGTACTTTCTTCACCGCATTGACCACGGCTCTAGGCGTAATCGTCGCACCGGTAAATTGATCGAAAACACCACCGTCACGCTTGACCGCCCACTGTTCAGGCTTGGGATTGGCCAATGATTTGCCATCAAACGCGTAAATCCACTGGCTACGATTAGCCTCGATACCATCGCCTAAGCCTGGCGTTTCCTTATGGGCAACAGCACGTACACCGGTCACATAGCCGGCTCGATGCACCGCCACCAGTAGTTTGATGTCGCCGTTATAACCATTGGTTGCGATTATGGTAAAAACTGCCGCCACCGGTTCGCCTTGCTGCCTGGCACGATAAACTGTCACCGGAAGCTCGGGCGTTAAGTCGGTAATGGTGGTGACATCTGAGGCAATATCATTGTCATATAAATCAGCCGGCACCACCTTGACCAGATTATCCAACAATGCCTGACGCTCATTGGCGGCGATACGTCCTTCAGTCAATCCCGCAACCAGCACCACCAGCCCCAATCCCAGCAACGAAAACAAACCCAAGACCTGGGCGCCGGTCAGGGATTTTTTGATAATTTCTTTCATGAACGTTGTCCGAAAACACGAGGCCGCGTCAAATAATCGATGGTTGGTACGCAAAGATTGGCCAGAATCACTGAAAAAGCAATCGCATCGGGATAACCACCAAAGGTGCGGATCAGATAGGTTAACAAGCCAATCAAGGCCCCATAAAACAAACGCCCTTTAGATGAAGTCGCTGCCGTGACCGGATCGGTGGCGATAAAGAACGCGCCCAACATGGTCGCGCCGGCAGCCAGATGAAAACCGGGATTGGCAAATTGCTCGCTATCGAGTAAATAACCCAGCCCGGCCGGTAACGCCAGCCCCAGCATCAATCCCAAAGGAATTTGCCAGCCAATCACTTTTTGCCACAACAGCCAACAACCGCCCAGTAAATAACCTAACGCCACCCACTCCCAGCCCTTACCGGAGATATAGCCAAAAACCGGGGCGTTTTGGATTGCGCTGATCGGATGCCCTAAGGCAATTTCGGTTTTCAGCCTATCCAAAGGCGTTGCCAAGGTGATAGCGTCAAATTGCACCTGTTCAGGCAAACCTAAGCCCAGGTTAAACGCCACCTGCTCCAGCACTGTCCAGTCAAAACCGGCAACCGGTGTTGGCGCGATCCAAGCGGTCATCGGCACCGGAAATGACACCAGCAAAAACACATACCCCATCATGGCCGGATTAAACGGGTTATAACCCAATCCCCCATACAGGTGTTTGGCGATGACAATAGCAAACGCCGTCCCTAGTAAAACCAGCCACCACGGCGCGATCACCGGCAAGGAAATGGCCAGTAATACTGCGGTGACCATAGCACTCAAATCTTTCAAAGCCGGCACGACCGGCAAGCCGCGCCATTTCAGCAGCACAGCTTCCAGGACCAACGCGGTGATCACGGCAATGACAATATTGACCCAAACACCCACCCCAAAATATACCGTCAAGGCAATAATGCCAGGCAACAGCGCCAATAGCACTTTGGCCATAACCCAGTCCACCCGATTCACGGGCAATAAATGTGGCGCGATCGCGGTTTCAAATTTCATGATTCAGAGGGTTGTTCTTGTTGTTTGGCGGCGGCCAAAGCCGCTTTGCGGGCACGGGCGCGCTCGGCTTTTTCCGCTTGTTCGCGGGCTTTTCGCTCCTGATTGGCATCATGACGACGTTTGGCAATAGCGGCTTTTTCCGCCTGTTTGGCTTTGGTCAGTGTTTTGCTTTTCGCCGCTCGATAATAGTTAACCAACGGAATGTGACTGGGACACACCACTTCACAACAGCCACATTCGATACAATCGAACAAACTGAACTGCTTTAATTTATCCAGATTGTTGACGCGGCTATACCAGTACAGCTGCTGCGGCAACAAGTTCACCGGACAAGCATTGGCACATTCGCCACAGCGAATACAAGCGCGTGTTTCCCGATCGACATCCACTTCGGACAGGGCAGCGGCCAGAATGCAGTTACTGGCCTTGGCAATGGGAATCACATCATCGGGCAAGGCAAAGCCCATCATCGGCCCCCCTATGATCAAACGCCGCACGTCGGGCGTATAGCCACCGCTTTGCTCGATCAAGTCGGCTATTGGCGTCCCGATACGCGCCAGCCAATTGCTCGGTCTGGCCACGCCCTTCCCGGTCACCGTCACCAGACGCCAGGTCAGTGGCAAGCCATTGACAACCGCATCATAAATCGCCGCCGCAGTGCCCACATTCTGGCACACAATACCGACATCGGCCGGAATGCCGCCAGACGGAGCTTCCTTGCCGGTCAACACCTTGATCAGCTGACGCTCGCCACCGGTAGGATAAACTGACGGTACCGCCACCCGCGACAGACGCCGGTCTTTGACTTCGGCCAATACCGCATCCAGCGCTGCCAGAGCTTCGGTCATATGATCTTCAACGGCAATCAGACAACGGCCAATTTGCAAAGCATGCAGTAAGATCAACGCACCTTCAACGACCGCACGCGCTCTTGTCTGCATTAACGCATTATCACAAGTGATATAAGGCTCGCACTCAGCGCCATTCAGAATTAAGGTATCGATGACACGATTAGGGCCAGGGTTCAGTTTAACAGCCGTTGAGAAAGCGGCCCCGCCCAAGCCTACGACCCCTGCTTGCCGGATGCGAGCCTTAATGGTCGCTGGGGTTTCATGGCGGTAATCCAACCCTGGCATCGGTGCTACTGCCTGTTCGAGACCATCGGTATCGATCACCACGGCATGATCAGGCAAGCCCGAAGGATGCGGCGCCAGCCAATCGACAATACCACGCACCACGCCAGAGCTGGCGGCATGCACCGGCGTGGCCAGAAAATGCTCGCTATCGGCGATGACCTGCCCGGCTAACACGCGCTCGCCCGGCTGCACCGTCGCGGTCAAGCGTACGCCCGGACGCAACTGTAAGGGGTAAATCAACTGTTCAGGCAAGCTTGCCGTTGCCACAGGGCGCTCTAACGAGACCTGTTTATGCCTTGGCAGCTGCAAGCCACCATGAAAATTGAATAATTTAAGCATGCTGTACATTCAAGTCGGGTTGCGCCGCCGGTTTAGCAACCACGACAGGCGCTGGCCATTGCCAGTTACTCAAGTCCTCAGGAATCGGCTCCATCACGATACAATCCACCGGGCAAGGCTCGATACAAAGCTCACAACCTGTACATTCGTTGGCTACCACGGTATGCATTTGCTTGGCCGCACCGACAATGGCATCGACCGGACAGGCCTGGATACATTTGGTACAGCCAATGCAATCCTGCTCATGAATAATAGCCACCCGCTTCGGTTTTTCAACACCAAATTCAGCGTTTAACGGTTTAGACTCAACCCCTAACAAGTCTGCCAAAGCCTCAATACCCTCTTGTCCGCCCGGCGGGCACTGGTTGATATCGGCCTGCCCCGACGCAATGGCCTCGGCATAAGGTCGACAACCGGGAAAACTGCATTGTCCACATTGCGTCTGCGGCAAAATCGCTTCGATTTTATCAGCAACCGGGTCGCCTTTAACTCGAAACTTCACCGAGGCAAAGCCCAGCAAAATACCAAACAAAACAAATAAGCCGCAAATCAGTAAAAAGCTCATCACTACCCCCTGACCAGACCGCTAAAACCCATGAAAGCCATGGACATCAAACCCGCTGTCACCAAAGCAATGGCATTACCACGAAAAGGCGTTGGTACATCGGCGGCATCGATTCGCTCACGCAAAGTCGAAAACAAACTCAATACCATAGAAAAACCGACCGCGGCGCCAAAGCCATAAAGTGCCGATTGAATAAAGCCATGTTCGGTTTGCACATTCAACAAAGCCACACCCAGCACCGCGCAATTGGTGGTAATCAGGGGTAGAAAGATCCCCAGCACCTGGTACAACAACGGACTGGCTTTTCTGACCACCAATTCGGTAAATTGCACCACCACGGCAATCACGACAATAAACGCAATGGTGCGCAAATACGCCAAACCCAAAGGCTGCAACAAGTATTCATTGACCAGATAACTGGAAATCGAGGCCAAGGTCAGCACAAACGTGGTGGCAAAGCCCATGCCGACCGCAGACTCAAGCTTGCGCGACACGCCCATGAAGGGACACAAGCCTAAAAACTTAACCAAGACGAAATTATTGACCAGAATGGTACTGACCAGAATTAGCAAATACTCTTTCATGACGGCCACCTGAGGGCTGCAAAGCGATTAACAACGGGATAGCAATAGTACACCAATGCCCAGACACTCTAAAGTAACACTGTGTTTAACCGGCATGCAATGTCCCGCCTCGCCAATGACCACTCGGGTCGCAGCCATGGCGTCGGCGTCATGATCGGAGGTGATGGCTTTAGCTTTTCAAATGGACCAGAGAACGTTTAGGCAGAAGGCTGGTTGTCTTAAAAACAGGTTGTTGACCTTATTCGTCCGGGACTCTGCGGACAGACTGAGCTTAGTGAAACCTTGGCAGGTATTTTGAAGGGGGATTTGAGCATTTGCGCCTCATGCCAGGAACAAGCCTTGCATGAGGCGTTAACAACAGGAGAAGCTTACTTAATTTTCGCTTCTTTATAGATGACGTGCTTACGGGCAACCGGATCAAATTTTTTGATTTCCATTTTCTCCGGCATGGTGCGTTTGTTTTTGGTCGTGGTATAAAAATGACCGGTGCCTTCGCTGGACACTAACTTGATTTTATCGCGCATGACTCACCTCAACCTTTGAAACCTTTAGCACGAATATCTTTCAACACGCTATCGATGCCTAACTTATCGATGATACGCATTCCCTTGGCAGAAACCCGAATACGAACCCAGCGGTTTTCACTGGCCACCCAAAACCTGCGATAGTGCAAGTTTGGCAAAAAACGGCGGCGAGTTTTGTTATGGGCGTGGGAAACATTATTACCGGTAACGGGCCCTTTCCCAGTTACTTGACAGACTCTTGACATGACATTCCTCAGCAAGCCTTCCAAGGCGGACAGCCCTTGGACTTAAGCGTTAATAAAAAACCAAACTTTATACCAGATTTTATCTGACAAGTAAAATGCTACCTGCACTTGCCAGCCCTGAAATCACCTAAGCGCCCACCAGGTAAACAGCCAGCGAAGATGAGGGCGACATAGAGGCCGCTCTCAAATCTTCTCAGCCGAAATCTCGACCTGTCACAAGCTAACCGCTATGGCAAATTGTCGTAATCCGCGCCTTCCTTGACCGGCGGTAACATATCCTCATGCTTGATACCTAACGCCAAGGTCACCGGGCTTGCAACATAAATGGATGAATAGGTTCCGATGAAGATACCGATAATCAGGGCAATGGCAAAATAACGGATGGTTTCGCCCCCTAAAGTCGCCAATGCCACCAACACCAGCAAGGTAGTCAACGAGGTCATCAACGTTCGACTTAAGGTTTCGTTAAGAGAGATATTGATGGTTTCCTCAGGGCTTGTTTTACGCAGCTTGATGAAGTTCTCACGAATGCGGTCAAATACCACGATCGTATCATTTAACGAATAGCCAATGACTGCCAGCACGGCGGCCAGTACGGTGAGATCAAATTCCAACGCCGTGACTGAAAACACACCCAAGGTAATCAGCACGTCATGAAATAACGCCGCCACCGCCCCTAAGGCAAATTTCCATTCAAAACGCCAAGCGACATAAATCAACACTCCCAATAAGGCGTATAAGGTGGCCAGGCCGCCATCTTCCGTAAGCTCATCGCCCACCTGCGGACCGACAAACTCAATTCGGCGCAATGTCGCTTTTGCCTGACTCCGGTTAACAGCCGCCAGAACGCGCTCACTGAGTTCAGCATTGTTTTGGCTATCATCGGGACGCAACCGGATCAACACATCCTGAGTGCTGCCAAAATGCTGCACACTAGCACCGGCAAAACCGGCCTCAGCCAAAGCGCTACGCAATGGATTCAATTCAACCGAATCCGGATAACCCAGTTCGACCAAGGTACCGCCGGTGAAATCCAGGCCCAAATTCAAACCACGGGCCAACAAAGATGTGATTGCGATAATCAACAGCAGACTGGAAACAATCACCGCCATTCGGCGCTTGCTAATAAAATCGATTGTCGTGTTCATGATTTCCTCAACAATTTCAAATCCGCGCCCCGACGTTGACCATAAAGCGCATTGACCACCATCCTGGAACCGGTCACAGCGGTAAACATGGATGACAAAATACCCAGCGACAATGTCACCGCAAAGCCTTTCACCGGCCCTGAACCAAAACCAAACAGGATGGTAGCCACCAGCAAAGTGGTGATATTGGCGTCGAAGATGGTCGCAAACGCTTTTTCATAGCCCGAATAAATCGCTGCCTGTGGCGAGTTGCCGTTGCGCAATTCTTCCTTGATACGTTCAAAAATCAATACGTTCGCATCCACAGCCATGCCGATGGTCAGCACGATCCCGGCGATACCCGGTAAGGTCAAGGTGGCTTGCAGCAACGATAATGCGGCGATAATCAATACCAGATTAAACATCAAGGCCAGATTGGCCACCCACCCAAACACGCGGTAATACAACGCCATAAATACCAGGACCACCACAAATCCAACCAGCACTGAACGCATACCCTGATCGATATTATCCTGACCCAGACTAGGGCCTACGGTACGCTCTTCGATAATATCCACCGGCGCGGCCAAGGCACCCGCACGCAACAACAACGCGAGATTACGCGCCTCCTGCGGGCTATCCAGACCGGTGGTCTGGAAGCGCTTACTAAAGGCATCGCGAATGGTGGCGACACTGATCACTTTTTCGTGTTTTTCCTTGTGGCGAACGCGCTGTCCGTTACGCAGCTCGGTTTGCGTTTTGTATTCAATAAACACCACTGCCATCGGGCGACCGATATTATCCTGAGTGATTTTGCCCATTTTGCGCGCACCCAGGCCGTTTAAGGTGATGAACACAGAGGGCGAGCCATTTTGATCCAAACCGGAGGAGGCATCGACAATCTGATCACCGGTGACAATGATTTTGTCTTCCAGCAGCACCGGACTACCAGTTTTATCCTGATACAGCCTGGTACCTGCCGGCGAGCCTGTCGTTTGCGCGCTGTAAGGGTCATGACCGACATCGACCAAACGATATTCCAGCGTGGCGGTGGTACCGAGTATATCTTTGGCCCGGGTCGTGTCTTGAACGCCTGGCAATTGCACCACGATACGGCTGTCACCTTGCTGCTGAATCACCGGCTCAGCCACGCCTAACTCGTTGACCCGATTGCGCAGCGTAGTGATGTTTTGCTCCAGGGCGAATTTCTTAATCGCCAATTTAGCCGGCTCACGCAACCGCGCCAACAATTGACCTGGCTCCCGGCCAGCCTGGAAAGTCAGGTCGCTGAATGCACCGGCCAACGCATTTTCCGCCTCGGCCAACTCGGCATCACGAACCTTCACCACAATGGCGTCACCATCACGGCGCACCGTGCGATAACGGATATGTTTTTCGCGAAGTTCTGCCTTGATATCGTTATAAAAGCGCTCCTGAGCTTGCTGCAGGGCCGCATCCATATCGACTTCCAATAAGAAATGCACGCCACCGCGCAAATCCAGCCCTAAATACATGGGCTTACCACCTAAAGCCTGTAACCAGGACGGCGTAGCCGGCGCCAGATTCAAGGCCAGCGTTTGATCCGACTGTAAAACCGGCTTAAGCCGGTCAGCAGCTTTCAACTGGGTGTCAATATCGGCAAAACGCAGCAACACATAATGCTCATGGCTATCAATCGACTTAACCGGCAAATTCTGCTCCGCCAGCACAGCTTGCAAACGACGAATGCTTTCCGGCTCGGTCACATCCGGGCCGGAAACCTGCACCGCCGGATCATCACCAAACAAGTTAGGTAACGCATACAGTGCCGCGACTGCCAACACCACAATGATCAGCAGATTTTTCCACCATGGAAATCGGTTTTGCATAACGCCTTCCTTAATCCCTTGCTTTTTTAGCAATCGCCTTATAGGTACCCTTAGGCATCAGATTGGCAATGGCTTGACGCTGCACCTGAATAAACAAACCCTCGCCAATCTCCAATTTAACAAAATTGTCATCCAAATCCGCCACCCGGCCCAAAACGCCGCCGTTGGTCACCACTTCCGCACCTTTGCTCAGCGAAGCCAGCATTTGCTTATGTTCTTTCTGGCGTTTGTTTTGTGGCCGGAGAAACAAAAAATAAAAGAAGGCTAAAATCGCCAGTGGAAAAATCAGCCCTTCCATACCCGGCTGCTCAGCGGCCGGCTGGGCTTGCGCATAGGCTTCAGCAATAAAAAAACTCATAACGACTCCTCTAAAATCATGGGCCAGGTCAAACCGGCTATTATGCCACAGGAGGCACAGACTGACCCCGCCGCTGATAAAAATCGCGCCGAAACTCGATTAACCTGTTTTCCGCAATCGCCTGACGCAAGCCTTGCATCAAGTGCTGGTAATAGGCCAGATTGTGAATGGTATTCAGTCTTGCACCGAGAATTTCCCGGCATTTATCCAGATGACGAAGGTAGCTTAATGAATAATTCCGGCAGGTGTAGCAGGCGCATTCCGGGTCTGGCGGCTCGGTGGCCTGGGTATACTGACTATTACGGATGTTGATCACCCCCGTTGAAGTGAACAAATGGCCGTTGCGGGCATTACGGGTTGGCATCACGCAATCAAACATATCCACACCCCGGACGACCGCCTCGACCAAGTCTTCAGGCGTACCCACACCCATTAAGTAACGCGGCTTGTCCACCGGCATACTAGGCGTTATCGCCGCCAGCGTGGCCAGCATTTCCGCCTTTGGCTCGCCCACCGACAAACCGCCAATAGCATAGCCGTCGAACCCCATCTCCACCAAGCCAGCCAGAGACTCCTGGCGAAGCTCAGGATACATACCGCCCTGCACAATGCCAAACAAGGCGCCCTGCCCTTGATAAGCTGACTTGCTGCGCTGCGCCCAACGCAATGATAGGCGCATGGACTTGGCCGCCACATCAAAAGTAGCCGGATACGGCGTGCATTCGTCAAAGATCATGACAATATCCGCCTGCAACTGCTGCTGTATCGCCATAGACTCCTCGGGGCCGATAAAAATAGCCCGACCATCGACCGGCGAGCGAAAACGCACTCCCTGTTCATCGATGGCACGCAAATCCCCGAGACTAAAGACCTGAAAGCCACCAGAATCGGTCAGAATGGGTCCTTGCCAGTGACAGAAATCATGCAAACCACCGTGCGCCTGAATCACCTCCATACCGGGCCTGAGAAACAAATGAAAAGTATTACCCAGGATGATTTGCGCCCCAAGATGCGTTAACTCCTCCGGAGTCATCGCCTTGACCGAGCCATACGTACCTACCGGCATGAAGACCGGAGTATCGACGACGCCACGCGCAAACTGCAATTGCCCGCGCCGGGCCGCCCCCGACTCCGCCAAAACCTTAAAGTCCATCCAAATCCCCAAAAAACCAGCCATTATATACCCATCATCTTTTGCAATTCGGCACCGAGGCCGTCAAAGGATGCTGTGAATACATCCGCGCAGGCTCTTATGACATCCTAAGCGAGCAAAGCCTCTGCCGAACACCCCGGCACCTCTTCATGTCCTTAGCCGATATGAAGTATGAAAGATCTGTTTCGACTTTTACGACAACCTCCCCCACAGTGAAAATTACCGTCAAGAAGCATAAGATTCTTGACCTGAAACCTTGTTATCGCTAGAATTCTCAGGTTATGTCATTTCATTTGCCAGCACGCATCAACCCCCGGGTTTTGGCGAACAAGCAAGGGCATGTAGCAGGGCAAATTGACCTGGCCCAATGCCTTCGACTCGCCGAACACTTGCATAGCCTTGATGGCACTGTCAACATCGACCTGCGCTTTGCCAGGCTTGACGGTAAGCCAGTTATTCAGGGGCGTGTTCAAGCGGCGCTTGAACTGGTTTGTCAACGTTGCCTGGATGCGCTGGCCTGGCAAGACAGCATTGCGGTTAATCTGATGCTGATCGAACACAGCTCGCAAGCAGAAACCCTGACCACCGAGTACGAGCCGCTACTGCTGACCGAAGACACGCTTACCCTGGTTGAGCTGGTTGAAGATGAATTGCTGCTGGCGATACCTGATTGCCCCAGACATGAAACGGAATGTCAGCCGAAAATGATCCCGCCCCAAGCGGTTAAAGAACCCGCACGGGCCAACCCTTTTGCCCAACTGGCAGAATTAAAAACCAACGGAGTTACTCATGGCAGTTCAAAAAAATAAAGTTACACGTTCCAGACGCGGCATGCGCCGTGCGCATGACGCCTTGCAAAAACCCACCCTGTCAACTGACGCCACCACGGGCGAAATTCATTTGCGCCATCATGTCACGCCTGATGGCTTCTATCGTGGCCGGCAAATCGTCAGCCTGCCGGAAGAAGTCGAAGAATAATCCCGCAGAAGGAGTCGCTGTCGCGCAACTCCCTTTGCAGCACCGTTCGTTTTCGGCTTTTGTCTCGCTTTGAGCTACAGCGACCAAAACTCAACAATCCTGGAATTTAAGGCCCGCCTGCGCATGACCTGTATGGACACATTGCAGTCAGACAGCAGAAGCCCAACCAGGGCTGAGTACTGAGTCAAGCGGCCCACTGAGAGACCAGAGCATATCGAACCTACAACCGAAGTAGTTAATGTGATAACGCTATCAATTGATGCGATGGGCGGTGATTTCGGCCCCTCAGTCACCGTGCCCGCCACGCTGACTTGCCTTGAGCAAAACCCGCAGTTGCGCGTGATACTGGTCGGTGACGAGGCCGTGTTACGTCAGCATCTGCCCGAGCTTCCCGAACGTTTGACACTACATCATGCCTCTCAAGTGGTCGCCATGGACGAGGCGCCTTCTAAGGCGCTGCGCAACAAGAAAGACTCCTCGATGCGAGTGGCTATCGAACAGGTTCGCGACGGTGCTGCCGACGCCTGCGTCAGCGCCGGCAATACCGGCGCTTTGATGGCCACCGCACGCTTTGTGCTGAAAACCATCCCCGGTCTCGACCGCCCTGCGATTATCTCGACCATGCCCTCGATTTACGGCCATACCCATGTCCTGGACTTAGGCGCCAATGTCGATAGCAAAGCCGAACACTTGTACCATTTCGCGCTGATGGGTGCGGAGTTAGTCAAGGCCGTCGATAATATCGACCACCCCAGCGTCGCCTTACTGAATATCGGCGCTGAAGAGGTCAAGGGCAATGAACAGGTCAAACAAGCCGCCAAGCTGCTGGCGGATTCCTCACTGAATTACATTGGCTATGTCGAAGGCGATGCACTGACCGCAGGTGAACGCAAGGTGGATTTAATTGTTGCCGACGGCTTTGTCGGCAATATCGCCCTAAAGTCGATTGAAGGCACCGCCAAAATGATCGCCCACACCCTGCGCCAATCTTTCACCCGCAACTGGCTGACCAAGCTGGCCGCCTTGGTCGCCAAACCCGCATTACAACATTTCAAAGCTCAAATCGACCCGCGTCATCACAATGGCGCCAGCTTTTTGGGACTGCGCGGACTGGTCATTAAAAGCCACGGCGGCGCCGATCAGACCGCATTTATCACCGCCATCCGCCTGGCCGAACTGGAAGCGAGCAAAAACGTCATTGCACAAATCAGCAGTCGTCTTGAACAGGTATTAAGCGGAGCCGAATCCGCATGAGTCGTTACAGCAAAGTGATCGGTACGGGCGGTTATCTGCCTGCAACAGTGCGCAGCAACGACGACCTGGCTAAAATGGTGGATACCTCAGACAACTGGATTCAAGAGCGCACCGGCATCAAGCGCCGACGCATCGCCGATCCCGCTGAAAGCACCACCAGCATGGCCGACATCGCAGCGCGCCGGGCACTGGACATGGCCGCTATCGACGCCCATGCCATTGACCTGATCATCGTCGCCACCAGCACGCCTGACCGCATTTATCCCAGCACGGCTTGCTTGCTGCAACATCGCCTTGGCAACAAAACCGCCGTAGCCTTCGATATACAAGCCGCCTGTTCCGGTGCTATTTTCGCCATCAGCATCGCCGACCAATACTTGAAAACCGGCGCCGCCACAACCGCCCTGGTGGTTGGTTCGGAATTATGCTCCCGGGTGGTCGACTGGACGGATCGTGGCACTTGCATTTTGTTCGGCGACGGCGCGGGAGCGGTGCTGCTGCAAGCCGGCGAGCAGCCTGGCATCATCTCCACCCACATCCATTCTGATGGCGGCTATGAAGATTTGCTATACCTGCCCAACACTCAAATGTCCGATGCCGAGTCCGGCTATATTAAAATGCGCGGCAATGAAGTTTTCAAAGTCGCGGTCAACACTTTAGGACAAATTGTCGAGGAAACCCTGACCGCTAACAACCTGCAAGCCGGAGATATCGACTGGCTGGTTCCGCATCAAGCCAACACCCGGATTATCGCCGCCACCGCCAAAAAACTGAAACTGCCGATGGACAAGGTCATTTTAACGCTGGCTGAACAAGGCAATACCTCATCCGCTTCGGTATTACTGGCACTGGACGAGGGGGTGCGCGATGGCCGCATCCAGCCTGGCCATCAGGTGTTGATGGAAGCTTTCGGAGCCGGTTTCACCTGGGGCTCTGCACTGATTCGCTTTTAATACGGAACACCATGATTAACGAACCTTATTACGATCTGGCCTTTGCCTTTCCCGGTCAAGGCTCGCAATCCGTAGGCATGCTGACGGAACTGGCTGACACTTTCCCCATAGTCAAGGAAACTTTTGCCGAGGCCTCCGACGCCTTGGACTATGATTTGTGGAACCTGGTCAACCAAGGGCCTGAAGCACAACTCAACCAAACCGAATACACCCAGCCGGCGCTGCTGGCTGCTGGCGTGGCCTGCTTTAGAATCTGGCAACAGCAATCTTCGATTCGCCCCGGCTGGCTGATTGGCCACAGCCTCGGTGAATACAGCGCCTTGGTCTGCGCCAAGGCCCTGGATTTTAGCGACGCCATCAAACTGGTTGCCGAACGTGGTCGCCTGATGCAACAGGCCGTCCCGCAAGGTGTAGGCGCGATGGCTGCGATTTTGGGGCTCGATGACCCTGTGGTGGTGGAACTGTGCAAACAAGCCAGCAAAGATGAAGTGCTGACCCCGGCCAACTTCAACTCGCCCGGCCAGGTGGTCATTGCCGGCCACAAGGCGGCCATCGAACGCGCATTGACGCTGGCTAAAGAACATGGCGCTAAACGCAGTGTGCTGCTGCCGGTCAGTGTGCCTTCGCATTGTCCTTTGATGCAGCCGGCCGCTGAGAAATTAGCCGATTATCTGCGTGATATTGAAGTCAACATGCCGGAAATCGCCATCATTCACAATGCCGATGTCGGCAATCACAGCGCACCGGAAGTGATTCGCCATATCCTGACCTGTCAACTCCATCAGCCAGTACGCTGGACGGAAAGCATCAAGTTTCTTACCGAACAAGGCGTCAACGCCTTTATCGAATGCGGACCCGGCAAGGTTTTAAGCAGCCTTAACAAACGCAACGCGCCTCAAGCCTCGCACTGGCAAATCAACAGTCCTGCCACGCTTAACGCAACTCTGGAGAAATTCAATGCCTAACTCTGTAGCCTTGGTCACCGGCGCCAGCCGGGGTATTGGCCGTGCCATTGCCACACGCCTGGCCGCCGATGATTTTTTTGTCGTCGGCACTGCAACGTCGGCGCAAGGTGCCGAAGCCATCAGCGCCTACCTAGGCGAGCAAGGCCGTGGCCAAGTGCTGAATGTTAACGACGCCGAAGCTATCGAAACCCTGCAAAAAAATCTGACCACCGATTTCGGCGCCTTACAGGTGCTGGTCAACAATGCCGGCATCACTCAGGACAATCTGTTAATGCGCATGAAAGACGACGAATGGACACAGGTTATGGAAACGAATCTGACTGCCATCTATCGTCTTTGCAAAACTTTTCTACGCGGCATGATGAAAGCACGCGCAGGCCGCATCATCAATATCACGTCAGTGGTTGGCGCGACGGGCAATGCTGGCCAATGCAATTATGCCGCCAGCAAGGCCGGCATGATCGGCTTTACCAAATCACTGGCCCAGGAAGTTGGCTCGCGCGGCATTACCGTCAACGCCGTCGCGCCCGGTTTCATTGATACCGACATGACCCGCGACCTGCCGGAAGCGCAAAAAGCCGCACTACTGGCCAACATTCCACTGGCACGACTAGGCAGTGGCGAGGAAATTGCCCATACGGTAGCGTTTCTGGCTTCACCAGGCGCCGCTTACATCACCGGTGAAACCCTGCATGTTAATGGCGGCCTGTTCATGCCCTAAGTTGAGCCGTACAAACAATATCAAGTATAATCCAAACGCTTCGGCCAGCCCCCTCCGGCTGGCCTGAAACGATAACCCTTCTGTAAGTCGAAGCTTACATTTCATTGAGGAATCTTAAAATGAGTAATGTTGAAGAAAGAGTTAAAAAAATTGTCGCAGAACAATTAGGCGTTAAAGAAGATATTTCCAACGACGCATCCTTTGTTGATGACCTGGGCGCCGACTCTTTGGACACTGTCGAACTGGTGATGGCTTTGGAAGAAGAATTCGAATGTGAAATTCCCGATGATGAAGCGGAAAAAATCACCACGGTACAACAAGCTATCGACTACATCGAAAAGAACGCCTGACGTTCTGGAACTGTCTCTAAATCTTTCATCAGGTAATCATCTTGAGTCATCGCCGAGTTGTCATCACTGGCCTGGGTGCAATCACCCCATTGGCCAATTCAGTCAGTGAAACCTGGGATGGCATTATCAAAGGACAAAGCGGGATCACCCCCATTGATTCCTTTGATATGTCTGCATTCGCCACCCGCTTTGGCGGTGTCATTCGCAATTTTGATATTAGCGACTACATCCCCGCCAAAGACGCCAAGCGTATGGATGGCTTCATCCATTACGGTATGGCGGCGGGCATACAAGCGTTTCACAACGCTGGAATCGAAGTCACCGACGCCAATGCCGATCGTATCGGCGTAGCCATCGGTGCCGGTATCGGCGGTATTTGTGGCATCGAAAGTTGTCATGAAACTTTCAGAAGCGCAGGGCCTCGGCGCATTTCACCGTTCTTCGTGCCCGGTAACATCATCAACATGATTTCCGGCAACCTGTCCATCATGTTCGGTTTGCGTGGCCCTAATTTTGCCATTGTCACCGCCTGTACCACAGGCACTCATAACATCGGCGAGTCTGCACGCATGATTCGTTATGGCGACGCCGATGTCATGATCGCCGGCGGTGCCGAATGGTGTACGCATTCGGCCACCGCGATGGGCGGTTTTATCGCCGCCAAAGCTTTATCCCGGCGCAATGATGACCCACAGGCCGCCAGCCGGCCCTGGGACAAGGATCGCGACGGTTTCGTACTCAGCGATGGTGCCGGCGTCGTGGTGCTGGAAGAATATGAACACGCTAAAAAGCGTGGCGCCACCATTTATGCGGAACTGATTGGCTTTGGCATGAGCGCCGATGCCTATCACATGACCTCACCTTCTCCGGGCGGCGAAGGCGCGGCCCGCTGCATGCAGGCCGCCTTGCGCGATGCCAAACTGAATCCTGAACAAGTCGATTACATCAATGCCCATGGCACCTCCACGCTCGCAGGCGATTTGGGTGAAACCTTGGCGGTTAAATCCGCTTTTGGTGATCACGCTCAACGGCTTGCCATGAGCTCCACCAAATCCATGACCGGACACATGCTAGGGGCTGCCGGCGGTATCGAAGCGGTACTGACAGCGCTCGCTATCAAACATCAAATTGCTCCGCCCACGATCAACCTGGACCAAGCCAGTCCGGAATGTGATCTGGATTATGTACCACATCACGCTCGTGATATGAAAATCAATGTCGCCCTATCCAATTCCTTCGGTTTTGGTGGTACCAATGGCACGTTGATTTTGCAACACCTGTAAAGCATGTCGGCGCCCACCGCGCTGATTAACGGCGAACCTGGCTGCCACATTGCCGTTAGCGATCGCGGCCTGGCTTACGGCGATGGAGTATTCGAAACCCTCGCCGTGAACGCCGCACAGCCCATTGATTTCGATGCCCATTGGCAACGCTTAAAACGGGGCAGTCAACGTTTGCGCCTGCCCTGCCCTAGCGCAGACACGCTGCGCACCGACCTTGCACGGCTCTCCCTGCCTGAACGGGCAGTGCTCAAAATCATCCTCACCCGAGGCTCGGGCGGTCGCGGCTACCGCGCCCCTGAAGCACCTGAACCCACCCGTATTGTCAGCCTGCACCCTTTCCCCGACTACCCTGACCACTGGTCAAGCCAAGGGGTTAAGGTTCGCGTCTGTCAGACCCGGTTAGGTCTGAACCCCGGCCTTGCCGGCCTCAAACATCTTAACCGGCTGGACAATGTCCTGGCCCGTTCCGAATGGCATGACACCCAGATTGCCGAAGGCATTATGCTGGACATAGAAGACTGGGTCATTGAAGGCACGCAAAGTAATCTGTTTTGCGTAGCGAATGGCTTACTTTACACACCCGAACTGAATCGCTGCGGCGTGGCCGGCATTACCCGCGATAAAATTCTGGACATCGCCCGGCGTCTGGGATTGACCGCGATTGAATGCCGCCTGACCCTGTCGCAGCTGTATCAGGCCGACGAACTATTTTTGACCAATACCTTGATTGGCCTGTGGCCGATCAGACAATTGGAGCAACAAACCTTTCAGGCAGGCCCGGTCAGCCGCCGTCTGCAACAAGCGCTAGGTATATCATGCTAAAAACTTTACTGTTTGGCCTGATCGCCAGCCTGGCGATACTGATATTCAGCCTCTATCAGCATTATCAAGCCAGCCTTGGCCAGGCCAGCACTGCACAGACCGTGGTGGTGGAAATTCCCGATGGCGCCTCACTGGCAAAAATCAGTGTCCTGCTTGATCAGGCGCTGGATACCTTCAATCCGGTCTGGTTTCAATTGTATGCCCGCCAGACTGACCAGGCGCGCCAGCTCAAATCCGGAGAATATCTGATACCCGCCCATGCCACGCCAAAGGACATCCTGGCGTTACTGGTATCCGGTGCAGTACGCCAGCATAAACTCACGATTCCCGAAGGCTGGACATTTGCTCAGTTCTACCAGGCCGTGCGTCGGCATCCCGCCATTCACCTCAGCCTGCCCGAGAATCCTGAGCAGGCCGAACTGTTCGGGCTTGCCCACCCTGAAGGCTGGTTCTTTCCTGACACCTACTTTTTTCGCAAAGGCACCTACGACCTTGACCTGCTGGCGCTGGCCCATCAAAGAATGCAAACGGTTTTGGCCGAAGAATGGCAACGGCGCGGTGACAATCTGGCCATTGATAGCCCTTATCAAGCCCTGATTCTAGCCTCCATCATTGAAAAAGAAACCGGTCTGGCTGCTGAGCGCGACCAGATTGCCGGCGTATTCATGCGCCGGTTGCAACGTGGCATGCGCCTGCAAACTGATCCCACCGTCATTTATGGCCTGGGCAGGCAGTTTAACGGCAACCTGACCCGCGAACATTTACGTCAAGCCACGCCCTACAATACCTATACCATTGATGGCCTCCCCCCGACGCCCATCGCGCTGCCGGGGCGTGCCGCCCTTCATGCGGCCTTGCATCCAGCCCCTGGAGACAGTTTGTACTTTGTTGCCTCGGGGCAAGGGGGTCACATCTTTTCACGCACCCTGAAAGAACATAACCTGGCGGTGCAACGCTATCAAAGAACTCTACAACAACCATGATTCGAGGCAAATTCATCACCCTGGAAGGCGGCGAAGGTACCGGCAAAACCACCAATCTTAAATTTCTTGCCACCTACCTGACTGGCCAGGGACTGAAGGTGACCGTCACCCGGGAACCCGGCGGCACCAAAGTGGCCGAAACATTACGCGAACTGGTACTGGCCGATCATGATGAGCCGATCACCGAAACAGCGGAATTGCTGTTGATGTTTGCTGCTCGGGCCCAGCATATTGATCAGGTCATCGAACCGGCCTTAAGCAACGGAAGCTGGGTGTTGTGTGATCGTTTCACCGATGCCAGCTATGCTTATCAAGGCGGTGGCCGACAACTGAACTCAAGCCCCATCGCCTGGCTGGAACAATTTGTCCAAGGGTCACTGAAACCCGATCTGACACTGTTATTTGATGCGCCGGTGGATACCTGTCTTGAACGCTTGCAACAACGCGGCAAAAAAAACCGCTTTGATGCCGAGTCTACCGCCTTCATGGAGCGCGTCAGACGCGCCTATCTGGTTCAGGCCAAGCTGGCGCCACAACGTATGGCCGTTATCGCCGCCGAACGACCTCTGGCTGAAGTACAAAACCAGCTACTAGGCGCCATCCAGCCATTACTGCATGGCAATGTGCGCAAACATCGCCCGCCACAATCCCTGCTGTAAGGATAGCCACCATGCCTGAACCACTGCTGCCCTGGCAACAATCCCCTTGGCAAACCTTAAAGCGCTACCAAACACTGGCACGGCTGCCGCAAGCGTTACTACTCACCGGCGATGCCTACTTGAATATGCTATCGCTTGGGCAAACATTTGGCCAAAGCCTACTCTGCCAACAACCATCGAGTGATTTTTTTGCCTGCGGACACTGCCCCGCTTGCACACTGTTTACACGCGGCCATCATCCTGACTGGCATGACATCACCCCGCCAGCCGACAAAAATGTCATTGCCATCGATCAAATCCGCAGCCTGCTGCCAACCCTGAACCTGAAGCCACAACATGGTAGATTCCGGTTAGTGGTGTTGCATCCTGCAGATACGCTTAACCTGGCCGCCGCCAACGCTTTTCTGAAATACCTGGAAGAACCCAGTGCCAGAACGGTCATTGTGCTCATCAGCGAGTCCCCCGCAACGCTGCCCCTGACCATTCGCAGCCGCTGCCAGCGACTGAACTGTGCCAAACCCAGTCCATCACAAGCCGCTCTCTGGTTACGTCAACAAGGCGTTAGTGACGCCCTGACCACTTTATTGGCCATGGCCGATGGCCACCCACGTCAGGCGCTTTATTATGCAGAAAAGCAGCAGCATCTGGTCTATATCAACGCCTTCAAACACTGGTGTGACATTGCCAACGGCCAACGCCACCCGGTGGACGTGGCGGCAAGCTGGCAAACTCAACCCGTACACGAATGCCTGGCCTGGCTGACAAGCTGGTGTGAAGATTTATTGCGCTGTCAGCTAGGCGTCGCCCCCAACTATTACCGCCATCCGCATTGGGCGCCTGCCTTGCAAGCGTTAACGAAATCGCTACAATTAACATCGCTGTTTCAGTGGCGCGATCACCTTCAAAATGCCCGACAAGAAGCCAAGACCAGCCTAAACGCCCTGTTACTTCTGGAAGGTTGCTTGTTGGCCTGGCAACAGTTATTTACCCATTGACCCAAAACCCATGGCCGAAACCAAACCCACCAATCAAGGTATATTGTCATTGTCTATCAAAGATAAAAATGCCTTGTATGCGGCTTACATGCCTTTTGTTACCAATGGCGGTCTGTTTATTCCCACACAACGCTCGTACAATCTGGGCGAAGAAGTATTTATTCTGCTCAGTTTGATGGAAGAAACCGAGCGTCTGCCGATAGCCGGCAAAATCATCTGGAAAACCCCACCCGGCGCGGAAGGTTTTCGCACCGCCGGCATCGGCGTGCAATTCAGCGATCAGGATGGCGGCCAGGCTCGCGATAAAATCGAAACCTACCTGGCTGGCGCACTGGAATCAGATCGCATCACCCACACCATGTAAGGACTTATGCTGATTGACACCCATTGTCACCTGGACCGCCTTGACTTGACCCCTTTTGACGGCAGTTTCGAGCATTTTCTGCAACACTGCCGCACTCAAGGACTGGAACATCTTTTGTGCATCGCCATCGACCTGGAAAGCTATCCTGCGATGGTTGACCAAATCAAGCCTTATCCGATGATTTCAAGGTCAGTCGGCGTGCACCCCAATGTCACGGAAGGCCACGAACCTGATATTGACGAACTGATCACCCTGGCTCAACAACCTGGCGTGGTCGCCATCGGTGAAACCGGCCTGGATTATTTTCATCCGCACGATGTCAGTCAACAACAACAACGCTTCATTACCCATATCGAAGCGGCCAAACAAGCCGGAAAACCCCTGATCATCCATACCCGGGATGCCGGCGAAGATACTTTGGCGCTGCTCAAACAACACAATGCCAGTCAGGTAGGCGGCATTATTCACTGTTTCACCGAAAGCCTGAGTTTTGCCCAGCAAGCCATGGCGCTGGGTTTTTACATTTCATTTTCAGGCATTGTCACTTTCAAAAACGCCACCGCACTTCAGGAAGTAGCCCGCCAGGTGCCGGATGATCGCTTGCTGATTGAAACCGACTCCCCCTATCTTGCGCCGGTGCCGCATCGTGGCCGCCCGAATTACCCCTACTACGTGCAACAAGTCGCCGACCAGGTCGCGGCATTACGAGAGACAACGGCTCAACACATAGCCACACTTAACCGCCAGAATTTTGCCACCCTGTTTCCAACCGCCTTGCCAAGCGCTTAACCCGGCCAGGCTCTTTCTTTTCATCAACCAGGTAAAACCCGTATGACTCAAGCAAACACGATCGCCTTGATCGAACGTTATTACAATGCCTTCAATAACGGCGACATGAACACATTTTTAAGCCTGTTAAGCGAAGATGTCATACACGACATCAACCAAGGCGAGCGCCAAATTGGCAAAGCCGCCTTCCAGACATTCATGGACAAGATGAACCGCCATTACCGCGAACAACTGGTTGATTTTGTCATCATGGCCAGCGCTGACGGTCGCCGTGCCGCTGCGGAATTTGTCGTTTTAGGCGAATATCTGCACACCGACGAAGGCCTGCCAGAAGCTAATGGACAAACCTACCGATTACCGGTAGGCGCATTTTTCGACGTAGACAACCACCACATCACCCGCATCTCCAATTATTACAATCTGGAAAACTGGATTCAGCAAGTTAACGGTTAAGCGCTGTACTTGCATCCATTCAGGCTTCATCGTATACTCAAAAACGGGCTTAGCTTGATCAGGCTAATCGCTAAATCTTTAATAACCGGAGGACAAAACTATGAAATGGGAAACCCCTAGCTACAATGATCTGCGTTTTGGTTTTGAAGTAACCATGTACATCTACAATCGTTAAGCGACTTCGCCTAACACGGAAAAGGGGCCAAACGGCCCCTTTTTTGTATCGCATGGCCACAGCAAGGCACCCTGAAGGCGAAACCAGCCATCACGCTGTTAGCACACCGCCGATGCAACGGAATGCCGGTTGAGCCAAGCGCTTTTGCTGACTCCCAAGGCCCTTTTACCATGCAACCATTTGCACTTTTTGGCCGCTCCCTGAGCCTGCTCGCGGCACTTGTGGCCTGTGCCCCCGCCACCGTGCCCACGACCCCGCCACCTAGCCAAGTCATCATCAGTGAAGGACAAGCGGAACTGGGCGCAGGCGGTCGCTTGCTGGCGCGTAAACAAGCCTTGCAAGACGCCATTAAAAACGCCTCGCTCGGCCAGCAAGCCTTACTCTTAGGGCGTACCGACATCGCCAACAACCAGGTGATGTTTGATCTGTTCACGCTCAGAACCGCCGCTGCGGTCAACTCAACAACCCTACTGGATGAGTGGCAAGAAGGCCCGTATTTGAATGTACGCGCCCGAGTCGAGTTAAGCCACTTGCAGCAATGCCCGCTGTTATACCGCAAGCGCCTGGTAGCGACTGCATTCCCCTTGGCTCATGCTGAACATGTCAGTGCTGCGGAAACCACCGACCTCAGTCAGGGCCTGAGCCGAGAATTACTAAATCAGCTGACCGAATCAGGTGAATTTATCGGTATTAACCGAACCTCTATCAGCCTGTATCCGTCAGCAAACAACGCCCCGGAGCCGCCTGACTACCGGCTTGATCAGGTCAACGTCATTCGCCAAATGGCTACCGACAGCCATGCTCAGCTGGTGCTGTCCGGCATTATCCGCGACTTGCAAATTGAACCGAACCTGCCAGTCAGCGGCGCTGATCCCTGGCAACAACTCAAAAGTGTGACGCGCAAATTCTGGCGCAAACGCAGTCTTGCCATTGACATATTCGTACATGATGGCTTGACCGGTGCGTTACTGGCACAATTTCGATATCAAGACCAGATTAGCGGCGACTTTTGGCTACCCAAACAATACCCACTCGGCGGCCCCGGCATCACCACTCACGCCCTAGGTGACGCCTTAAGCGCGCTGATCAGGCGTGCCACGCAAGACATTCGCGCCGCCTTACGCTGTTATCCATTCACGGCGCGCATCATTCGCATCGAGCCACCTGACCGGGTTTTTATCGATGCCGGCGCTCAGGAGGGTTTACAGGTCGGTGATCAACTGGTGGTTTATCACGATCAAAGTGGTGATTTGTATTTGAATAATCAGCAAGAATATATCGGCCCTGACCCACAACCGGCCACAGTCATGACCTTGACTGATGTCAAACCTCGCTATGCGCGTGGCCGACTGGATGCGGAAAGTTATGCGTTAAACCTTAAAACCGGCGGCTGGGTCAAAGCCTGGTAATGATTGAACTTGCAAGCAGCGTCTGGTCAGCACCATGCCAGTATCAAGTCAACACGGCAACGCTTTTTACCTGGGCGTGGACCAACATGCCCTGCTTCAGTTCAAGATTCACCGCCGATTTACGGGTGATGCGCGATAACAAGCGCACCGAGCCTATGCTTAGCTGCACCATCACCTGCGCCGTTCCCGCTTCGGCAATCTGCTCGATTACGGCGGGGAAAATATTGAGAATGCTGGTCTTGCGCTGCGGCTCCAGGGTAAGGCTGACATCGCTGGCCATAATCTGTAGCCGCACCGGCTGACCGAGTGGCCGTATTTTTCCCGCCACGGCAAAGCGTCCGCCGGGAAAATCGAGATGGCTGATGTGGTAAGTCTCATCACGTCCGCTGACCACGGCCTCGATCACCGTCTCCGAATCCTCCCCTTGCGCCAACGGCAGATCGAGGCGCGAGAACAGCTCAGCCACCGAACCCGATGCCTGCACTCGTCCTGCCGTCAACAGCAGCAAATGATCGGCCAGCCTGGCAACTTCCTGGCGGGAATGACTGACATACAGTAGCGGGATGTCCAGTTCACAGTGCAAGGCTTCAAGGTAAGGTAGAATTTCCTGTTTACGCGCTTCGTCCAACGAGGCCAAAGGTTCATCCAGCAGCAGTAGCGAGGGGCTGACCGCCAGCGCCCGGGCAATGGCCACGCGTTGTTGCTCGCCGCCGGAAAGCTGGTGTGGCCTGCGCTCCAGCAGCTGACCGATGCCCAGCAGTTCAACGGCACGGTCCAGCGATACGGTTAGCGTCTGGTGTTTGAGCCGTTTGCGGCCATATTCAAGATTGCCTCGTACATTGAGATGGGCAAACAGGCTGGGTTCCTGAAACACATAGCCCAGGGGCCTACGGTGTGGCGGCAGGAACCGCTGAGAGTCTTGCCATACGTCCTCGCCAACTTTCAGGTAACCGGTGGCTGTGTGCTCAAGCCCTGCGATAGCCCGCAGCAGGGTGGTTTTGCCGCAGCCGGACGGGCCGAAAATGGCGGTTACCCCGCTGCCGGGCAGGGAAAGCTTTACATCCAGCCTGAAATCGCCGCGATCGATTCTGAAACGCGCTTCAATGGTCATGGTTGAACCACCATGAACCGGCGATTCAGGGCGTAGACCACCATCAACAGCAGGAAAGAAAACAGCAGCAAGCCGCCCGAAATCCAATGCGCCTGGGTGTATTCCAGCGCTTCCACATGATCGTAAATGGCGATGGAGATGACCTGGGTTTGGCCTGGGATATTGCCGCCAATCATCAACACCACGCCGAACTCGCCCAGGGTGTGGGTGAAGCCGAGCACGGCGGCGGTCAGAAAGCCGGGACGGGCCAGCGGCACGGCAATGGTAAAGAAACGATCCAATGGCGAGGCTCTTAAAGTGGCCGCCACTTCCAGCGGTCTTTGGCCGATGGCGGCAAAAGCATCCTGCAACGGCTGGATGACGAAAGGCATGGAATAGAACACCGAGCCGATCACCAACCCGGTAAAAGTAAACGCCAACGGCCGACCGCCCAGGCTCTGCATCAAGCTGCCGACCGGGCCGTGTGGCCCCAGCGCGACCAGCAGGTAAAAGCCGAGCACAGTGGGCGGCAGAACCAGCGGCAGGGCGACCACCGCCTCGACCAGGAACTTGAAATGCCAGCGGCTGCGCGCCAGCCACCAGGCCACCGGCGTGCCGACCACCAGCAGGATCGCCGTGGTCAGTGCCGCCAGTTTCAGGGTGATGGCGAGCGCAGTCAGGTCATGCTCAGTCAGTATCATGGCGCGGCGTAACCATAGCCTTGAATGATGTCTATCGCTGTTTCACTCTTGACGAAGTCCAGAAAGTCACGGGCGGCGGCCTGGTCTTTCAGTAATACGGCTTGTTGCTCAATCGGGTCGTAAAGTGATTGCGCAGGCTCCCAGAAACTGCCGGTGATGGCAGTGCCCGGGCGCTTGATCTGGGCGTAGGCGACAAACCCGATCTGTGCATTACCGCTGTTGACAAACTGAAAGGTCTGGCCAATGTTTTCGCCACGCACCATCCGGTTTTGTAATGCCGTCCATAGGCTTTTGGCGCGCATCACCTGTTCCGCCGCCTTGCCATAGGGCGCGAGTTTCGGGTTGGCCAGCGCCAGGTACCGAAAATCGCCTTGGTTCAGCACTTCGGCGTTGGCATCGATCAAGCCAGGTTCCGGACTCCATAACACCACCTTGCCGATGGCATAGGTAAAACGGCTGTCCGGCAGCGCGAGACCTTCTTGTTCCAGCAGCTTAGGCCGTTTGACATCGGCGGCGAAGAAGGCTGCAAACGGCGCGCCGTTTTTGATCTGAGCGTAATGTTTGCCGGTGGAACCAAAAGCCAGAATGACTTTATGGCCGGTTTTCTGTTCAAAGGCTTTGGCAATATCCTTGCTGGCATCGGTGAAATTGCTGGCCACGGCGACATGAATTTCATCGGCAAAGGCCTGACTGAAGCCCAGCAATAATACCAGTGTCGATATCAGAATGGATTGCATTTTGTTCATAGGTTTCTCACTAAAAAATAACCCTCAGAATTGAAACGTGACCTGCGTGAACACATAGTCGGTGTCTTTCTCGCCTTTTACCGGCAAGTTGCCGCGATTGGGCAAGGCCGCCAGCCGGTCGAAATACTGGCCCTTGAACCAGTGCGAATAGCCGGCGAAGATATCGATGTTGCTGCCGATTTTGTACTGACCCATCAGTTCGACCGTCTGGCCTAACCGGCGTCCGGCCTGGCCGGTGCGGTCTTGCAGATTGCTGAAGCCCGATAAACGCGAGCCACCTAAAGCATCCTTGCGCTC
>JAVVEW010000024.1:0-37651 GCA_032251045.1 Methylococcales bacterium | reverse complement strand
AGCCGTGTCAGCCTACATTGAAATCCCCCCTAACCCCCCTTTACAACAGGGGGGAACTTTTTGTGCGCCTTTACCACCAGCGCCGAAGGGGAGGAAATTTGTTAGCGACCATGCAACAAGCCGTTATGGGCCAGCTAAGCGTATATAATAAAGCTGACTCGACCCCTACCCTTATTTACATGCCTGATCTTTTCCCCACCATCGGCATTCTGGGCAAATACTCAGAACCGGCCATTGCCCAGACGCTGAAGCTGCTGCACGCCTTGCTGACCCGCTCCGGCAGGCAGGTCATTATCGATCATGACAGCGCCAAACTGCTGCCGGAGTTGCCCCTGCCCCGGTTTGCGCCCGGGCAACTGGCGCAAAACTGCGATTTACTGATCGCCGCCGGCGGCGACGGCACGTTTCTGGCGGCGGCCCGAGCCATTGCCGATACCGACACGCCGCTGTTAGGGGTGAATCTGGGACGGTTGGGGTTTCTGGTCGATATTTCGCCCATGCAATTGGCCGATAAACTCAATGCCATCCTTAAAGGCCGGTTTACTCGCGAGCAGCGGTATTTGCTGGATGCACAAATTATCCGCGATGGCCGAGTGATTCACCGGCAAACCGCAGTCAATGAAGTGGTGGTGCACCGCTGGGTGACGCCGAGCATGATCGAAATCATCACCCATATCGACGGCGTGTTCTTGAACTCGCAGCGTTCCGACGGCCTGATTGTGGCCACGCCCACCGGCTCCACCGCTTACTCGCTGTCCGCCGGCGGCCCGATCATGCATCCGTCACTGCGCGCCTTGTTGCTGGTGCCGCTGAATCCGCACACGTTGAGCAACCGCACACTGGTCATCGATGACCGCTGTGAAATAAAAATCAGCTTCGCCCAGGCCAAGCAAATCAACGCCCTGGTGACCTGCGATCATCTGGAAATTCCGGAAGTTTTGATCAGCGACCATATTCTGATTAAAAAACAGCCAAAACCGATTACAATCCTGCATCCTGAAGATCACGATTTTTTCCACATTTTACGCGCCAAGCTGAACTGGAGCGGAGGTTACCCGGTAATCGATCATGCTGACGCACCTGACCATTCATGATTTAGCCGTTGTCGCCAGCCTGGACTTAAGTTTTTGCCAGGGATTTTCGGTACTCACCGGCGAGACCGGGGCCGGTAAATCGATTCTTTTGACCGCATTGGGGCTGGCCTTGGGCGACCGCGCCGACACCGGTCTGGTGCGCCCCGGCGCAAAGCGTGCGCAAATCAGCCTGACGTTTGATTTAAGCGACGCCAAGGATGCGGAAACCTGGCTCAGCGCGCATGACCTGGAGCTGGATGAACAACTGATCGTGCGCCGCACCATCAACCCCGATGGCCGCTCGAAAGCGTTTGTCAACGACACCCCGGTGACTTTGCGCACACTGAAAGAACTGAGCGAGAATTTACTGGAAATTCATGGCCAGCACGGCCATTTGCAACTGCTTAAAGCCGACCACCAACGCTGGTTGCTGGACAGCTACGCCAACCATGCCGAGCTATTGACCGAGCTGGCGGCCACCCACCGCAGATGGCGCGAAAACAACAAAAAACTCAAACAACTGTCCGAAGCCGCCGACCATCAGCAAGAGCGCGAAGCTTTGTTGAGGTTTCAGCTCGATGAACTGCAACAATTGGATCTGGAGCGGTTCGATTACTCCGCTCTGGTGCAAGAGCACGATACCTTAGCCAACGTCAGTGAAATTCTCGCCACCGGCCATCGTCAGCTTGACCGATTGTACGAAAATCAGGAATTCGCCATTCATCCGGAACTGGTGCATTGCCAACAGGAACTCCAGCAACTGAGCCAATTCGCCCCGGAACTGTCCGCCATCGCCTCGGTTTTGGCAGAAAGCCAGGTTCAGGTGGAAGACGCCGCCCAGCAGCTGCGCCGCTATCTGGACGGCCTGGAAACCAACCCCGCGCACCTGGAGCAACTGGCCGAACGCATCGGCCTGGTGCAGAATCTAAGCCGCAAGCACAAAGTCACCCCCGAGCAACTGCCGGAACTGGCCCGGACGCTGGCCGATGAATTGGCCAAACTTGGCCAGCACGAGGCGATCAGCCAGGAGCTGACCGAACAGGTGGCGCGTGATTTTGACCGCTATCAACAGCTGTCACAGCAGCTCAGCGACAGTCGAGGGCAAGCCGCCCGGCGACTGGCCGAGGCGGTTTCGTCGGTAATTCAGGAGCTGGGCATGGCCCATGGGTTGTTTGAAGTGGCTATCAACCATGACCCGAAACAAGCGCCCGGCGCTCACGGTCAGGATTCCATTGAGTTTCTGATTCAGTTAAATCCCGGACTACCGGCCAAGCCGTTGGCGAAAGTCGCCTCCGGCGGCGAGCTGGCGCGCATCGGCCTGGCGATTCAGGTCACCACCAGCCACGACCGCTCCACGCCAACCATGATTTTCGATGAAGTCGATTCCGGCATCGGCGGCGGCATCGCCGAAATCGTCGGTCAGAAACTGCGGCAGCTCAGCGCCCATCGGCAAGTGATCTGCGTCACCCATCTGCCACAAGTCGCCGCCCAGGCGCACCAACATCTGTTTGTCGCCAAACAACAAAACGACCGGCTGACCACCTCCACCGTGCGCGTGCTCGATACCGAGCAGCGGGTGGAGGAAATCGCCCGCATGCTGGGCGGCGTCACCCTGACCGAAAACACCCGTGCCCACGCCCGGGAAATGCTAAGCCAAGGAGCGTTAACCTTATGATTCGATTCCCCGCCGAATGGGAGCGGCAAGCCGCGGTGATGATTGCCTGGCCAAGGCCGGACGGCGATTTCGCCAACCTTAACCGCATCGAGGCCGATTACCAAGCCATTGCCCAGACCATCGCCCGTTATCAGCCGTTGCTGATTATCTGCCCCGACCAGGCGCAGCAAAAGCACATTACCGGGCAACTGGAAACGCTGGATAACATTCACTTCGTACACGCCGACTACAACGACATCTGGCTGCGCGACACCGCGTTTTTAACGGTTGAAAACAACGGCAAGGCTGAGCTTCTGGACTTCCGTTTCAACGGCTGGGGCGGAAAATATCGGCATGATTTCGATGATGCTTTGTGCCGAAATCTTGTCGCTGGCCCGGTATTCAATGGCGTACCGGTCAGGCATCTGGATTGGGTGCTGGAAGGCGGCAGCGTGGAAAGTGACGGTCAAGGCACGCTATTGACCACCGAGCAATGCCTGCTCAATGCCAATCGCAACCCCAACTTCAGCCGACTGGAACTGGAACGCCGTCTTGAACAAGCGTTCGGTGTCGAGCGGGTGTTGTGGCTGTCGAAAAATGCCTTGGCCGGCGATGATACCGACGCCCATATCGATACCTTGGCGCGGTTTTGCCGACCCGATCTGATCGCTTATACCGCTTGTAGCGATCCTGAGCATCCTGAACATCAGGATTTGCAGCACCTGGCAGCACAACTGGCTCAGCTCACCGATGCCCAAGGCCAGCCCTATCAACGCCTGCCACTGGAGCTGCCAAAACCGATTTATAACGATCAGGGCGAGCCACTGCCGACCAATTATGCTAACTTTTTGTTCGTCAACCAGGCGTTGCTGGTGCCCGCCTACGGCTGTCCGGAAGATGAAGCGGCGCGTGCGCAGTTGGCGCAAGCGTTTCCCGAACGCGAGGTGGTGTCCGTGCCCTGTCGGGCAGTGGTCGAACAATACGGCAGCCTGCATTGCATGACCATGCAGTTGCCGGCTGGCGTGCATTTTCCCTGTTAGGCGGAAATGCCGGATGCGCTCCGCTTATCCAGCCTACGTAGCTACGGACTGCGGTGGTCGAATAATGCGGCTGTGGCGTAGGCTGGGTTGAACAGCGTGAAACCCAGCATTTAACCCTTGTGAATGCTGGGTATCGCTGATCGCTCCACCCAGCCTACGTCTCTCAATCCCGTATTTAACTTTTTTGTCTCGTGTATTCAACCAAAAGGAAAAACTTATGAACAAAGCAATAAGCCGTTTATCGGCCACCTTCTTGTCTGCTCTGACGTTGACAGGATGCGCATCCATTGTCAGTGACAGTAATTATCCAGTTTCAATTCGATCGACACCTTCTGAAGCTAAATTTCTGGTCGAAAACTCTAAAGGTGAAGAAATTCATTCCGGTAGAACACCGTCAACGGTTTCCTTAGCAGCGGGTGACGGGTATTTTTCATCAGCAGATTACAAAGTCAGATTTTTAAAAGACGGCTATGAAGAGAAAGTCACAATACTTGAGGCTGACATGGATGGCTGGTATATCGGCAACCTGCTTTTTGGTGGTCCCATAGGTTTTTTAGCGATTGACCCAGCCACCGGAGCCATGTGGAAGTTGCCGGAATCGGTGTCTTTATCGTTGGATCCAATATCCAACCAGAGCCTGAGCCAGACTGAAGACTCAAACCAACCTTGATGGCTCAAGCGCTTTATTCCCTCGTTCCCACGCTCTGCGTGGGAATGCAGATTCGGCCGCACATGGGTTCCCACGGTGGACCGTGGGAACCAGACAACCGTAGGAAGCCAACAAAAGTCGCGTAGGCTGGGTTGAATAACGTGAAACCCAGCATTTAACTTTGTTTATGAGAAACCTTGATGAAAACTTTGACCGTCAGTCTGATCCAGCAACCTTGCGGCCTGAGCGGGGAAAAAAATCTTGATTATTCCTGCCAGCAAATTCGCGCCGCCAAACTTGAAGGCGCGCAATTGGTGGTGTTGCCTGAACTGCATCTGGTGCCGTATTTCTGTCAGACTGAAACCACTGAGGTATTCGCCCAGGCCGAAACCATTCCCGGCCCCAGCACCGAACGACTGGCGGCGCTGGCCAAGGAATTGAACCTGGTGATTGTTGCCAGCTTGTTTGAAAAACGCGCGCCCGGGCTTTATCACAATACCGCCGTGGTGCTGGAAAAAAACGGCCAGATAGCCGGGCGTTACCGGAAAATGCACATTCCCGACGACCCCGGCTATTATGAAAAATTCTATTTCACGCCTGGCGATCTGGGTTTTCAGCCGATTGAAACCTCGGCCGGCAAGCTGGGCGTTCTGGTGTGCTGGGATCAATGGTATCCGGAAGCGGCCCGACTGATGGCGCTGGCCGGGGCGGATCTATTGATTTATCCTACCGCTATCGGCTGGGAACCTGCCGACCCGCCCGATGAGCAACAACGCCAACTTAACGCCTGGATCACCGTGCAACGCGGCCATGCCGTGGCCAACAGTTTGCCGGTGTTGTCGTGCAATCGTATTGGCTTTGAAGCTGCGCCGGAACACACCGAACAAGGCATTCAATTCTGGGGCAACAGTTTTATCACAGGCCCCCAGGGTGAATTGCTGGTTCAGGCCGACCACCAGCAAGACCGGCTGTTGACTCACACTCTGGATTTGCAACGCAGCGAACAGGTTCGGCAAATCTGGCCGTTTTTGCGCGACCGCCGTATCGATGCTTATCAGGATTTAACCTTGCGCTTTCGCAATTAACGCGCAGTCTGGACAAAACCGTTAAATTTAAGGACAATTACCGGCAAATCAATTATAAATACCGACATTTATGGCAAACATCGCGGTTATCAACGGCCCCAACCTGAACCTGCTCGGTCTGCGCGAGCCTAAGCTTTATGGTGCGGTGACCTTGCCCATGATCGAACAGCGGCTTAAACAAAAAGCTGACATTCTGGGACATGCTTTAAGCTTCAGCCAGCACAATGCCGAACATGAATTGATCGAGCGCGTACAACACGCTTATTCCGAACAGACCGACTTTATCATTCTCAATCCGGCCGCTTACACCCACACCAGCATTGCCTTGCGCGATGCTTTGCTAGCCACCCAAATCCGGTTTATCGAAGTGCATTTGTCCAATATCCACGCCCGCGAGGCGTTCCGACATCATTCCTACTTTTCCGACATTGCCCAGGGTGTCATTCTGGGGCTGGGCGCTGTTGGTTATGAACTGGCCCTGGACGCCAGTCACCGACTGTTAACACAACAATAAAAGACACTTATGGATATCAGAAAAATCAAGAAACTGATCGAAATTATCGAGGAATCCGATATCGCCGAAATTGAAATCAAGGAAGGCGAAGAATCGGTTCGTATCAATCGCTACAGTGCCACGGCGGCACCGGTCGCGCCCGCGCCGGTTTATACACCGCCGTCTGCGCCACAGGCAAACACAGACAGCCAGGCTGCCGCTGGCAATGCCGAGCCAGAGCATCAAGGCCATGTCGTGCGTTCACCCATGGTCGGTACGTTTTATCGTGCCTCCTCGCCGGACGCCAAGCCATTTGTCGAAGTTGGCCAGAAAGTGAAGGTTGGCGAACCGTTGTGCATCATCGAGGCGATGAAAATCCTCAATCAAATCGAGGCCGATCATTCCGGTACGGTTACTAAGGTTCTGGTCGAAAATGGCCAGCCGGTCGAGTACGATCATCCGATGTTTGTCATCGAGTAACTCAGGGACGGTGGTATGTTCGATAAAATAGTTATCGCCAATCGCGGCGAAATTGCCCTGCGCATCCTAAGAGCTTGCCGGGAACTGGGTATCAAGGCGGTCGCGGTGCATTCCAGCGCCGACCGCGATCTGAAACATGTACGCCTGGCTGATGAAGCCGTGTGCATCGGCCCACCCTCATCGACGGATAGCTATCTCAATATTCCCGCCATTATCAGCGCCGCGGAAGTGACCGATGCCGAAGCCATTCACCCCGGCTACGGCTTTCTGTCAGAAAACGCTGATTTTTCGGAAAAAGTTAAAAAAAGTGGTTTTGTCTTTATCGGCCCGAATGCCGATACCATCCGCACCATGGGTGACAAAATCGCGGCTAAAAAAGCCATGCAGGCCGCCGGTGTGCCCTGTGTGCCGGGCGATGGCAATCCATTAGGTGAGGATAATGACACCAACCTAAAACTGGCTCATGAAATTGGTTATCCGGTGATTATCAAAGCCGCCGGCGGCGGTGGCGGTCGCGGGATGCGCGTGGTACACACCGAAGCGGCCTTGCTCAATGCCATCACCATGACCAAGGCCGAGGCCAAATCAGCCTTTGGCAATGCCACGGTGTATATGGAAAAATTCCTGGAAGACCCAAGGCACATTGAATTTCAGGTGCTGGCCGACAGTCATGGCAATGCCATTCACTTAGGCGAGCGCGACTGCTCCATGCAGCGCCGGCATCAAAAGGTGGTTGAAGAAGCACCGGCCCCCGGCATTACCGAGGAACAGCGCCAGAGAATGGGCGAGTTATGCGCCAAAGCTTGCCGGGAAATCGGTTATCTCGGTGCCGGCACATTCGAGTTTCTGTATGAAAAAGGTGAGTTCTTTTTCATTGAGATGAATACCCGGGTGCAGGTCGAACACCCGGTCACAGAAATGGTCACCGGTTTCGATATTGTCAAGGAACAATTTCGCATCGCATACGGCTTGCCTTTGTCCATCAAGCAGGACGAGGTGAAAATGACTGGTCACGCCATCGAATGCCGTTTGAATGCCGAAGACCCGCGTACGTTTATGCCTTCTCCAGGGATCATTACCCAGTTCCACATGCCCGGAGGCCCCGGCATCCGCTGCGACACTCATATCTACAATGGCTACAAAGTACCGCCGTATTACGACTCAATGATTGGCAAGCTGATTGCTCATGGCGATGATCGCGGCAGCGCAATCGCACGTATGGCCACCGCGTTGAATGAACTGGTGATCGATGGTATTAAAACCAATATTCCGTTGCAAAAAGACATCATGAATGATGAAGGCTTTGTCATTGGCCGGAAAAACATTCATTACCTGGAAAAAATGTTGGAATTGAGTTAAACAACTTTTGCGGCTTCTCGCTAAGCGTTCACGGGATTAACCCGAAAGGATACGTCAATTGATAGGGTATGCCGACGCCAGAAGGCCCATCATTCGTGATGGAGGCATTTGCGCTCAGTACATCTTATGAGACTGGCAAAGCCCTTCTCTACCTGCCCCTTTTTTCAAAGGCGGATTAAGGAGGCCTTCGACTAGCCGTTCACGGCTACTCTTAACACCAGCCACCCTGAACAAAGGGTGGCTGGCCGTTCGTTCTCATTACCCCTTCCCTAACCGAGTTTATTCGGATTGCATGTATTTTCATGGCGTAAAAAAAATCATTGAGCTGCGCACTGATCCGCCATCCATAGCCTGGAGTCTGGATACTGACCCGCTGTGCGCTCGTATTCTGGCCCGGCGTGGCGTGACTGCTCCGGCGCAAATCAGTTTTAGCCTCAAAGACTTGCCTCGACCGGAAAGTTTGCCGGGCATAGCGCGTATGGTGGATTGTCTGGTTGAAGCACTGCGTCATCAACAACGCATTACCGTAATCGCCGATTATGACGCCGATGGTGCTACCGCATGCGCGGTGGCGGTGCGCGGCCTGACGTTGTTGGGGTTTCAGCATGTTGATTTTTTGGTACCTAATCGTTTTACCTGCGGATACGGACTGACGCCGGAAATTGTCGCCTTGGCCAAACACCAAAGGCCTGATATCTTGCTGACCGTTGACAATGGCATTGCCAGTCTCGATGGCGTTGCCGCCGCCAATGCTGAAGGGTTTAAGGTCTTGATTACCGACCATCATCTGCCCGGTGAGACCTTGCCCGAGGCGGCGGCGATTGTGAATCCGAATGTTGCGGAATCGGTCTTTCCCAGCCGTGCCTTAGCTGGCGTTGGGGTGATGTTTTACGTGTTGCTGGCACTACGCGCCCGGTTGCGTACCATGCGCTGGTTTGCCACCCGGCCCTGGCCAGAGCCTAATTTGGCGCGCTTGCTGGACCTGGTCGCTTTAGGCACCGTCGCGGATGTGGTACCGCTAGATGCTTGCAACCGGATTTTGGTGCGCCAAGGATTGCTACAAATGCGCCAGGGTCAGTCTTGCCCAGGCATCAATGCCTTGTTGGCGGTTGCCGGTAAAGCCGTCTACTCATTACAAAGCAGTGACCTGGGGTTTGCTATTGGGCCGCGCTTGAATGCCGCCGGGCGCATGGATGACATGACGTTGGGCATTCAATGTCTGATTACCGAAGACCATGAACTGGCACACACCATTGCCGTGCAGTTGGATGAATACAATCGGGAGCGCAAGCTAACCGAGCAGCAAATGCAGCATGAGGCCATGGCTTTGTTGCGGGAAATGAAGGCATTGGACGAACGCCATCTGGCCGCCGGCTTGTGCGTGCATGACGCAAATTGGCATCAGGGTGTGATCGGCATTGTCGCGTCGCGGCTGAAAGACCGCTTTCATCGGCCGGTGATTGCGTTTGCCGATGCCGGGGAAGGCGTGGTCAAAGGTTCGGCGCGCTCAATCGAAGGCGTGCACATCCGCGATGTACTGAACACGGTGGCTACCCGTCATCCTCATCTGTTACAGCGTTTTGGCGGTCATGCCATGGCGGCTGGCCTGAGCCTTGAAAAACATAACTTGCCGCCATTTACCCTGGCATTTGAGCAAGCAGTGCATGAGCAGTTGCAGCACTTGGATTTAACCCGAAAGCTATTGTCTGATGGCGAACTGGACGACAATCATTTAACTTTAGCGTTTGCCCAGCGCCTGCAAACCTTGATGGTATGGGGGCATGCTATGCCCGAGCCTGTGTTTCATGGTGATTTTGAGGTATTGCAAAGCCGGATAGTAGGACATCGGCATTTGAAGTTGGTGCTGCGACCGGCCAATAGCCAGCTGTTGATCGATGCGATTGCCTTTTTTGGCGAGCGACCTGAAGATTGGCAAGGGGTTCGGCGTATCCGCGCAGGCTACCAACTGACTGTGAACGAATATCGCGACCAGACCACGTTGCAATTGTTACTGCTGCATCTGGAAAAACTGCAATAAAAACCCCAAGCAGAAGCTCTGTTTGGGGCGCTAACGAGGATTAGATGTATCTAATTGTTATTATTTAGGTACTATTAAAACTTTAGTTTCTTACATTGCGGGTAGAGGCACGCTTGGCATCCAGTTGAGCCTGGATTTCAGCCTGACTTTGCTGAATAACACCATCTGCCAAATGCTCGGTTTCACGCTGTTTCAACATGAATACCAAGATGATAGTGGCCAGGATCAAACCACCGATGTAGAGCCAGAAATTGTCTTTTTGCTGTTCTTCTGCCATGTTTCTATCCTCACATTGTACGTATTAAAAAAATTATAAGAATTATGCGTCGATGAGAAATGCTCTCGACGGTTTTATTAAACAATAACAAAGGTTTTGTGTCAAAACTATTGCGAATCAATCTTGTTTTGTTTGTGGTATCTTATTGCCAATGGCCTGTAACTTTATGAAAAAAAAGGTTAAAAAATTCATTGCTGATTCGTGGTGTGCGATGACAGGGATGACCTTCGGGGCAGTCACAGGCGTGTTAGAACAACAGGATCGTTTCCAGCCTTATATCGTTTGCACTTCACATCGGCAATGCCTAAGGAGGCATCGCGGTGTGTGAAAAATCCCCTCAGCCCTCTTTGAGAAAGGGGGAGCCTGTGGACGCCTGCGCGGGCCTGCTTTACCGGCCTCCCCCTTTGGAAAAGGGGGATTGAGAGGAATTTTTTCAGACTGTGAACGGGTTACGGCATATTGCTGGGCGCCTCCTGTTCTTTGCGTATAATCCAGTCGCTCAGTAAGGCAAAGCCAGTTGCCAATAATGTAGGACCAAGAAACAGGCCGATAAAACCATAGGCCAACAGACCGCCGAAAATGCCAAGCATGATCAGGATAAAAGGTAATTCAATTTCTCGACTGATCAGTATCGGTCTGAGCCAGTTGTCAATCGTTCCTACCAGAACCACAAACCATACGGCTATAAAAATTGCCCAGCCCGTTTCTCCAGTCAGCAAAAACCATAGTGCAATGGGTATCCAGAGCACATTCATCGCCGATGGAATAATGGTCAGGAAGAAGGACATAACACCTAATATGAATGGGTAAGGCACCCCGGCAATGATCAGTCCAACAACGGCTACCAGAGCCTGAATCAGGGCGGTGCCAAGGATGCCATAGACCACAGCTCTCAGACTTGAACTGATTACAGCCAGGATACGTTGGGTTTGCTCACCGGCCAGTTTTTCGACAACCAATACAAAATGCCGCGACATCGGCTCACCATCGCGGTAAAAAAAGAATAATACGATAAGACTCAGGCCCATGAGCAAGACTTCGGTCAGAAAACTCAAGCCCCGCTGCAACAACCAACGGCTACCACTCACAATATACGGCCTTACTGCCGTAATCAGGCGCGTAGTGTCTTCGGTAAAAGCGCGCCAACCTTGCACGAGGTCGTCACCTAAATAGGGAATCTGCACCAGCCAGTCAGGTGGTCCAGGTAACGTGGGTTGACCCTGTAGCCAGGCCAACAGGTTGCCCATTTCATCGCCTAATGTCCAGGCGGCCGCAGCGAACGGCAACAGCAGGATAATACCAATGGGTGTGACCATCAATAATGCCGCCGCGGATGCGCTCAAGCCAAAACAGCGCAGACGTTGATAAAGCGGCCAACTAACGGAAGCGAGAATGGCGGCCCAGATCAGATCAAATAGAAAGGGGGCGAGAATCTGAAAACAGGCAATCAACAACAAGGCCAGGGCAGCCAGGCTGGCATGGCGTTCGTAGCGCGTCAGTGAGTTTTTGGCCATGTTTACGTTGGTAAAGTTAAGTCAGCCCCCCTGTGGCAGAAGAAGCACCGCTGCTATGCAGCGCTTGTCATGCGGATGGTGGAAACTGCATTGCTCAGCCAAATTGGCTGGAACACTACTGGCATAGCACATAACACGCAACGCATGCGACAGTCGCCCACACCGGCGCTAACCTAAAGGCAGCAGCAATTGACCAGGGCGGGCATTGCTTGCTGTTATTGAGCGTTTGCTGAGGTGTCGTCAGCCGGCTGCGCCACTTGATCTGCCGCTAAAGATTCGGAACCTGGCGCCTCAGACGTCGCTTCAGGCTTGGCTTCTGGTTTGAGTAACACTTCAACTTGCGCACTCTCCCGTAACTGTGCCAGATAGGCTTGAATTTTTTCACGTTGCAGCTGTGGCAATAAACGTGCTTTGACTTGCTCTAAAGGTGGCGCGGTGATGGGGCGGGCCGATTCTCTGAGAATGACATGCCAACCGAATTGTGTTTTTACCGGTTGCTTGCTATATTCGCCATCGGCCATGGCGACAACCGCTTCGGAGAATGGCGCAACCATCTGCTGAGCGTTGAACCAGCCTAAATCTCCCCCTTTAGGTCCCGACGGGCCTGTGGACTTGGTTTTGGCCAACTCGGCAAAGTCAGCCCCTTTGTTGAGCTGAGCAATGATTTTCTTGGCGTCTTGTTCGGTTTTCAGCAAAATATGCCGAGCTTTGTATTCCTCACCCGTAGGCTGATTCTTCTCGTAAGCCGCTTTAAGCTCGTCATCGCTGATCGGGTTGGTTTCAAGATAATGCATCATCGCCGCTTGCGACAAGATCGTGCGTCTGGCGGAATCGATGCGTTCTTTTGTTTCCGCCTGGTTTTGCAGGTTGGCATTCAACGCGGTTTGCACTAATAACTCACGCTGTACCAGCTCTTCGACCAATTGGTCTTCGGGAAAGTTTTGGCCAGGGGCGCGTTGTGCCAATTCCAATTTCAATTTTTCCAGGCTGTCTTTGCCAATCAGACGATTGTTGACTTTAGCTATCGCGTCTTCAGGCGCAATGGTTTCATTGGCCTGGGATGAAGAGACGACTTGTCCGGTAGTCGGTTGCAGTTGGTCGCAGCCGGTGGTGACTAAAACAGCAGCCACGACGGCTGAGGCGATAATGGAGTTCATGAATAATCCTATTGTTCGGAAGGGGAAAGTGCGTTGATACTTAAAGCATGTATTTCTTGCTTCATTAAGTCACCTAAGGCCTGGTACACCAGTTGGTGACGCTGTACCAGAGTTTTGCCGGTGAAGGCCTCGGCAACTAGGGTGACGTGATAATGCCCCCCACCTTGCTGAGCGCCAGCATGGCCGGCATGTGCGTGACTATGATCGATGATTTCCAGTCGTGTTGGAGCTAACGCCTGGGTGAGTTGACTTTTAATACGTTGTTCGGTCATTGGGGAAATACCTGTTTGAAGGGTTTAACAGTCGTTTGAGCATAAACACCGGCCTGCCGATACGGGTCGGCATCAGCCCAGCTTTTTGCCTCGTCCAGACTGGCGAATTCCGCTACCACCAGACTGCCGGTGAAACCGGCCTCGCCTGGGTCTGAATTATCGAGTGCGGGAAAAGGCCCTGCCAGCAGCAAGCGCCCCTGGTCTTGTAATTCAGTCAATCGGGCCAGATGTGCAGGCCGGGCTGTTTTTCTGAGCGGCAAGCTGTTCTCGACATCGGTACTGATAATGGCATACCACATTATTCTTTCTCACTATCGGGTAAGTGACGGTAAACATAAAACATCTGCACGGCGATAAAAATCAGCATCAGGATAGGCACGACAAAGGTTTTGAAGTTTACCCATTGGTCAGTGTTATATGCAAACATCACGTAAAGATTGATAAATCCCACTGACATAAAAAATAGCGCCCAGGATAAATTCAAACGTCGCCAGACCGCTTTCGGTAAAGTCAAGCTAGCTGACATCATGCGCTCGACAAAGGTTTTGTCACCGACAAACTGACTGCCCAGAAAGGCCACTCCAAACAGCCATTCGATAATCGACAGCTTCCATTTAATAAATTGCTCATCGCGCAGCAACAAGGTCGCGCTACCAAACACGACAATCACCCCTAAGGTAACCCATTGCATGGTTTCGACTTTACGGCGCCGCACGAGTTTATAAGCGACTTGCAGCATGGTTATTACCATCAGTGCAGCGGTGGCATAGTAAATATCGTAAAGCTTGTATACGATAAAGAACAGAGCAATGGGGATGAGTTCGAACAGTTGATTCATGAAGATTTGCAGAGTTTAGATATGTTCATCGATTTGGGAACCGAAGCTGGAAGCATCGCCATTAGCCTGATCGATATAGGCGTTCAAAGCCTGACGCAACCGATGATTGGCGACCGCAGCTGCGGGAATACGCTCGTTAACCGGTTTTAGTGTCGACGTTTGGTTTTTTTCAGCAGTTTGGAGTGGAGGCGAAGGTTGCTGGGCTAACTCTGCCCGGTCTTGAATCTTGGCACCGGCTTCTTTAGCTGCAGCGCCCGCCCGCAAGGTGATTTGATTCAGCGAGCTGCTATGAACCTTCAAAGCCATGCCAGCCTCACCCGGTGACTTTATCGCACCTGTTAATTGCGCACGATAACCCGCTCGCTCCGTTTATCAAGACAACATGCCAACGGGATAGTCATACCGTTAATTATTTGCCTAAATTTTTCATTGAATCCATCAATCGCTTAGACGATTCAACGGTATCACTGGCTTCTCGCACAGTAGGGTCTTGCATGATAATTTGCTTCCCCGCTTCCTTGACCACCTGGCCTGTTGGAACCGCAGGTGCTTGCTGCATTACGGCATTAGCATTATCTACAGCACGTTGCGTACCCTGAATGGATTGATTGACCGTACGCAAGTCCTGAGCGGTCTGCGCACAGCCCACCAAAGTGACCGACAGCAAACCAGAAACCAAAAATATTTTGGGGGTTGTTAATAGCATTGTTAATTTCTCCTGAAAATATGGGTAAACAAGATAGGTTCGATTACATACGCCCAATACCACGCATATTGCCTTTAATGCCGCGCATCATGTTGGTCATATTGCCTTTTTTGAAACGCTTCATCATTTTTTCCATCATTTTATGCTGCTTGAGAATACGATTGACCGCCATCATGTCCTGTCCACAACCTTTGGCAATACGTTCCTTTCGACTGGTTTTGATCAAGTCAGGGAATCGGCGTTCTTGCATGGTCATGGAATTGATAACGGCAATCTGACGGGCAAGTTCTTGGTCATTGACTTTTTCACGAACTTCACGCGGCACGGTGCCCATCCCTGGCAATTTATCGAGCATAGCACCCACACCCCCCATGTTCTGCATTTGCATGAATTGTTCACGCAGGTCTTCCAGATCAAAAGATTTGCCTTTCTGAATTTTTTTCGCCAGTTTATCGGCTTTTTCCTGATCAACTTTTTGCTCGATTTCTTCAATCAGGCTGAGCATATCACCCATGCCCAAAATTCTGGATGCCATTCGGTCTGGATGAAATGCTTCCAGCGCATCGGTTTTTTCACCCATGCCAATAAATTTGATTGGCTTGCCGGTGATATGGCGAATGGACAGTGCTGCCCCACCCCGCGCATCGCCATCGGCTTTGGTCAGAACCACGCCGGTTAACGGCAGAGCATCGTGAAACGCCTTGGCCGTGTTAGCGGCATCTTGGCCGGTCATGCTATCGACCACGAACAGTGTTTCGATGGGTTTGATGGCTTTATGCAGGGCCTTGATTTCAGTCATCATTTCATCATCGACATGCAAGCGACCTGCGGTATCGACAATCAGCACATCGATGAATTTGCGCTTAGCGGCTTCTAGCGCCTGTTTAGCGATTTTGACCGGTTCCTGGCTGGCTTCGCTGGGGAAAAAGGTCAAGTCCAGATCGCCGGCCAAAGTTTCCAATTGTTTGATCGCCGCGGGGCGATACACGTCCACGCTGACCACGCCGACTTTTTTCTTGTGCTTGGTTTTGAGCAACCGACCCAGCTTGGCGACGGTGGTGGTTTTACCGGCGCCTTGTAACCCCGCCATCAAGACCACTGCCGGAGGATTGGTGCGCAAATTCAGCTCGGCGTTGGTTTCGCCCATGACCTGAATCAACTCTTGATGCACTAACTTGATCAGCGCCTGACCAGGCGTCAGACTGCTTTGTACTTGTTTGCCTAAGGCACCGGTTTTCACCCGCTCAATAAAATCCGTGACCACGGGCAAAGCGACATCCGCTTCCAATAAAGCAACACGCACTTCTTTGAGTGTGTCCTGGATATTGTTCTCGGTCAGACGGCCTTGGCCTTTGAGTTTTTGCAGGGTGCCTGTTAGGCGTTCGGAAAGATTGTCAAACATCAGTATTCTTAAGGTTATATTGTTTTTTGGAGTCAATGCCATTTAGTTTAACATAGACCTTGTTTTTCGTTTATCCGCTCCGCCAATGAGCCTTATGTTTACTTTATCCGCCAGCGCCGCATTACTCAGTTACGGCTTCAGTTGTTGTTTGTTGGGGCTGGTATGGTTTTATCAGCAACCTTATCGCAAGGGCGCACTGATCACTGCTTGGCTAGCCGTAGGCTGGCACTTGCTGTCCATCGTGGCGCTGACCCTGGAGATCGGTGAACTGGACTTTAGCTTGTTCAGCGTGGCGTCGCTGATTAGCTGGCTTGCGGCAGCCTTAGTAATGGTGGCAGCATTAGATAAACCGGTGGAGAATCTTGGGCTTGTGATCTTTCCTTTAGCCATGACCGGAATCGCATTACGCCTGGTCATGCCCGTGAGCAGCCATCCATTAAGCGAAGCCGGCTGGGCCATGCAGCTACATGTATTGATTTCTATCGCCGCATTCAGTCTGTTGACCATGGCCGCCGGACAAAGCCTGCTGGTGGCAATACAAGACCGGCACTTACGGCGACATCAGCCGTCCAGATTGATCATGAAACTACCGCCCTTACAAGCCATGGAGGCGTTGTTATTTCAAATCATCGCCGGCGGCTGGCTGTTACTGGCGCTGGCGCTGGGCACTGGTTTTGTGTTTCTTGAGGACATGTTCGCTCAGCACCTGGCGCATAAAACCGTATTAACCTTGGTAGCCTGGCTGGTGTTCAGTGGCCTGTTAGTGGGACGCTGGCGCTATGGCTGGCGCGGGCCGGTGGCAATTCGCGGTACGCTACTGGGCTTCGGTTTGCTGCTGTTAGGCTATCTGGGCAGCAAATTGGTATTGGAACTGATCCTTAATCGACGCTGATTTAGCGCTCAACCCATTCGTAAATCTCGGTCAGTGCGCTGTCACAACGACAACAACCACTGCCGCAGTCTTTTTCCAAGGTAGTCTTACGAATACGCCCCTTCTCCAACCACTTAGCCAGCATGGCGCGCAGCGCATCGGGTGATAGCTGAAAATGCTGCACCAAATCATTCAAGGCCACCCTACGGTGGTTTTGCACATAATCTCGAATATCCGACAGTATCATAAAACCCTCCCAACAGGAGCAATCTGCGCTTTGGCATAACCACGCAGCGTAATCACCACCAAAACGACCACCAAGGCGCAAACCGCCAATACGCTAGCTGCGGCACCAGGTTGCTCGGTCAGGCGACTGAGCTGATAAAACACCGTCGCGCTGATGTAAGCCAACCCGGTTGTCCAAGCGACAATAAACGCACACCAACGCGGCCCGGTCTCGCGGTAAATGGCTGCGGTGGCTGCCACACAGGGCGTGTACAGCAGAATGAATAATAAATAAGCAAACGCACTGACCTGGTCAAAACGCGTCTGCATGGCACGATAAGTACGATTATCCAGCTCTTGCGCGGCAGCTTGTTGTACGGACAAACCTAACGGATCAAGGATGAACTGTCCTAATTCGAGCAAATTATCAGGGATAGTCTGCGCCGCTTCAGTCAGCGCCGGCATTAACGCAAATGGCTGATGTTCGGCGCCATCCGCATGCTCAACGTCAATCTGGCCATATAAGGCATCCAGCGTACCAACGACTGCTTCTTTGGCCAAAATGCCGGTAAAAATGCCCACTGTAGCCGGCCAGTTATCCTCTTTAACACCCATTGGCGCGAACACTGGCGTCAAGGTTTTACCAATGCTACTGAGTACAGAATTTTCGCTATCAGCCTGCCCAAACCGACCATCGGTACCTAAGGCATTGAGAAAATTGAGCACCAGCACCATGGGCACAATGACTTTACCGGCATTGAACACGAATTTTTTCAGCCTGTCCCAGGTATGCAACAGCACGTTGCTGATTCTAGGTAAATGATACGGCGGTAATTCCATGATAAAAGTGGTTGCCTTACCCTGAAACAAGGTATGACGCATCAACAGTCCAGTGCCGATGGCCACCATAATGCCGATCAGGTACAGTCCGAACACCAGATTCTGACCACCCACCGGGAAAAACGCCGCCGCAAACAACGCATACACCGGCAATCGTGCGCCACAGGACATGAACGGATTCATCATATTGGTCAGAATCCGATCTTTGGGATTTTCCAGTGTACGCGAGGCCATGATCGCCGGTACATTGCAACCGAAACCAACTATCATCGGTACGAAAGACTTGCCTGGCAGACCCAAAGCTCGCATCATTCTGTCCATCACGAAGGCGGCCCGGGCCATGTAGCCGGAATCTTCCAGCGCTGACAAAAACAGAAACAGGCAACCAACAATGGGAATGAAGGTCGCCACCACCTGCACACCACCACCTGCGCCCTCGGCCAGTAACACCACCAGCCAATCCGGCCACCCCCAGGATGCAAGCATGATGCCGAACTGATCGACGAATAGCGCACCTGTCGCCTGGTCAAAGAAATCGATGAAAGCACCACCAAAATTGATGGTGAACATAAACATCGCATACATCACCAACAGAAAAATGGGAATGCCGAAAAAGCGGTGCAAAATCACGCTATCGAGCCGATCACTGATGTCTTTACCAACCTGGCTGGGCTTATATAACACCTCGGCGACCCAGTCAGTCACCGCCTGGTATCGGGCATCTGCGGACAGAATATCAATATCCTCATCCGCGTCGGCGATAACACGAGCACGTTCTTCAGCGATCGCGTATTCAGGCATAGACGCGGTCAATCGACATGCCAGGCTATCTTCTTCCAACACCCGCAAGGCCAGCCAGCGTAAATCACACCTCGCATCACTAGCGGCCTTCTGCAAGGCCGCATTGGCCATCAAGCGAGTGATGCCCGCCTCTAACGCAGGCGCATAAACCACATCTTTATCCGGCACTGGAAGCATCTGCACGGCATGCTGCAAAGCATCCAGTAAATGTTTTTTGTAACCTTTCTTAACCGTACTCACCACAACAACCGGACATCCTAACAAGGCTGCCAAACGCTGCGCATCCAGGCGAATGCCTTTACTGTTGAGTACGTCAATTTTATTCACCACCACCAGCATCGGCACTCTCATTTCCAGTAGCTGAGTGGTTAAGTACAAATTACGTTCGATATTACCGGCATCAATGATGTTGACAATCAAATCCGAGGACTGGTCGGCAATATAATCACGCGCTATTTTCTCATCGATGGAAATTTGCTCGTCACTGGACTCAAGCGTATAGGTGCCCGGCAGATCAACCAATTCAACATCCAGACCCGCCAACCTGAAACTGCCTGTTTTCTTCTCCACAGTCACACCCGGCCAGTTACCGACATGCTGGTGAGAACCGGTCAAAACATTAAAAAGGCTGGTTTTTCCGCAGTTAGGATTGCCAACAACAGCAATGCTGACTTGTCTGGTCATATAACTTTTTGCACCATCAGCATTTCTGCTTCATCTTTACGCAAAGACAAGGAAAAACCACGCAAACGAATTTCCACCGGATCCCCCATCGGAGCAAAACGCACCACTTGAAATTGCGTACCAGGCGTTAGTCCCATGGCCAGCAACCGTTTACGGTACGCCCGATCCTGCGCGGCAAAACCCTTGACAATACCAGCATCGCCAACCAGAAGCTGCTTCAGGTTAATCAACATAAACAAACTCCGCAAGCAAATTAAGAATCATTATCATTTAGAATACCATATCATAACGACCGGTCAAGCAAGACAGCACTTAAAGTGATTGCCTATAACCTTGATCTGCCCGGCAAGCGCCCACCGCCATAATGGTGCAGACATTTTTGGCCATAAAGGAAAACTTAGGAGGAGTCTTGAACGATTAAAAACCGTGCAGGTCTTCACTGTTACCAAAACACCCTACAAAACGGTTTTTTGCTCAAAAAAGTGTCATGCCTTAGCAGGTTAAGACTTAATGTCTAAAGAAAAAGCAAGAGGAGGGACAGAGGTACAGTGTGACTAAACGCTTTGAGGTGACTACTTGCTCTTTCTGAGCTGGCCATACTGTTTTTTCAAGCGCGTGGCTTGCCAGAAAGCGACGACAAAGCCGATGGCAATGCCGGCAAATAACTCGATGGTTAACGCCAGCGCCAAAGGCATGGAGAGAGAGAAAAAAAACAAATTGATATCAACGGAATGAAAATTGAGTACCGAAAACACCAACGCAATGACAAAGATCATCACAAACGTCAGTATGGAAAGCAGTTTCATGATGAAGCTCGCTGGTCACTGATAAAGTCAATCCGTGATAGGGTATTGATGGCGGGCCGCGTCAACGCGGTTCCGTAATTCTTTACCCGGTTTGAAGTGTGGAACGTACTTTTTCGGCAATGGAACCGATTCACCGGTTTTGGGATTACGACCCATTCTGGCTTCACGCGAGTGCAGGGAAAAACTTCCAAAACCGCGAATTTCTATTCTTTCATTATCTGATAAGGCTTCGCTCATTTGCTCGACAATACATTTGACTGCCAATTCGACATCTTTAAATGGCAAATGTGGCTGTTGTCTTGCCAAGGCTTCAATCAATTCCGATTTTGTCACGCTTCGTCCTAAAAACCTGATCAAGAAACAGGCGCGTAGACCATCATACTGATTCTACACGCCTTTCTTTTTGGGATAGCTTACTGGATTACTTTTCGATTTGCTGCTTGAAAATATCGCCCAGAGTCGGTGTTGCTGAAGCTTGCGAATAATCTTTCAGAACTTCTTTTTCTTCATCAACATCCTTGGCTTTGATAGACAAAGAAATAGATTTGGTCTTTTTATCGACACCAATGAATTTGGCTTCGATTTCATCGCCTTCATTCAGCAACGTTCGTGCATCTTCAACACGATCACGCTGAATTTCGGAAGCGCGTAAGTAACCTTCGACACTATCTGCCAAAGTAATTACGGCGCCTTTTGCATCAACTTCCTTAACCACGCCTTTGACCAGATCGCCTTTTTCATTCAAGGCCAGATAGCTTTGGAAAGGATCCTGCTGAAGCTGTTTAATGCCCAATGAAATGCGTTCGCGCTCAGCATCTATCGCCAGAATCACGGTTTCAACTTCATCGCCTTTCTTGTAATCGCGAATAGCGTTTTCTGATTCATCAGTCCAAGACACATCGGATAAATGCACAAGACCATCGATGCCGCCATCCAAACCGATAAAAATACCAAAATCAGTGATGGATTTAATTTTGCCACTGATGCGATCACCTTTATTGTGAGTGGCCGCGAATTCGTCCCATGGGTTGGTTTGACACTGCTTCATGCCCAAGGAAATACGACGACGGTCTTCGTCGATTTCCAGCACCATAACCTCGACTTCATCACCCAACTGCACCACTTTGTTCGGGTTGACGTTTTTGTTGGTCCAGTCCATTTCAGAAACGTGCACCAAACCTTCCACGCCTTCTTCGATTTCAACAAAACAACCGTAGTCAGTCAGATTATTGACTTTGCCAAACACGCGAGTGCCTGCTGGGTAACGACGGGAAATATTCAACCAAGGATCGTCGCCCATTTGCTTCATACCCAGGGAAACACGATTCTTTTCTTGATCAAACTTCAAGACTTTTACTTGAACTTCCTGGCCAATTTCCACGCACTCGGAAGGATGTCTAACCCGGCGCCAGGCCATGTCGGTGATATGCAGCAAACCATCGATACCACCCAGGTCGATAAATGCACCGTAGTCGGTCAGATTCTTCACCACACCGGTAAATATCGCGCCCTCTTCCAACTTGCCCAGCAACTCTTCGCGTTCTTGGCTGTATTCTTTTTCGACCACCGCACGACGTGACAACACGACGTTGTTGCGTTTTTGGTCGATTTTGATGACCTTAAATTCCAAGTCCTTGTTTTCCAGGGCGGCAATATCACGCACCGGACGTACATCAACCAGGGAACCCGGCAAGAAGGCCCGCAGCGCATCAACCGCGACCGTAAAGCCGCCACGAACCTTACCGGTGATACGACCGGTGACTGTCGCATCGTCTTCGAAAGCTTTTTCCAGTTCCACCCAGGCCTTGTTTTTCTTGGCCTTGTCGCGCGATAACAACGTAGAGCCTAAACCGTCTTCAAACAGATCCAGCGCCACTTCGATTTCATCGCCAACTTCGACTTCCAGGTCGCCGTCAGGGGTTAAGAACTGCCATTTCGGAATAACGCCTTCCGATTTCGCTTGGGTACTGACGATAACAAACTCATTTTCAATATCGATTACAGTACCTTTCAGCATAGCGCCTGGACGCATTTCGGTCTTGGCCATGCTTTCTTCAAATAATTCCGCAAAGCTTTCGCTCATGTTGATGTATTCCCGGGCCTGTTTGTTAAACAGGTCACTAAAGTCAAAAAAATAAAAAAATCCGCCCGCAGGCGACCCCAAAATTAAAGTTTCTCTTGCAGTACTGCACAGATACGCTTGACCACCTGGTCAATCGTCAGTGCTGAAGAGTCAATCAGTATAGCATCCTCTGCTGCGAGCAGCGGCGCGTGACTGCGTGAACGATCACGCAGATCACGGGCTTCGATCGCTTCCGTTATCTTGGCAAGATTAGCATCAATTCCTTTTTCAATCAACTGTTTAAAGCGCCTTAGCGCACGCTGTTCGGCACTAGCCGTGAGAAAAACCTTGACGGTTGCAGAAGTAAAAACCACCGTCCCCATATCACGCCCATCCGCGACCAGACCCGGTTTCTGACAGAACGCGCGCTGTTTCTCCAGCAACGCCTGCCTTACCTCAGGATAAGCGGCAATCACCGAGGCGCTTTCACCGGTCGCCTCTAGTGGCAAGGTGTCAGTAATTTCGCGTGCATCCAAAAACACCCGGTACTCAGGCTGGCACTGAAACGTCAGCACCATGGCTTCGGCTACGCCGACGATGGCCGGCACATCATCAAGCGCGATACCTGCCTGACGCACGGCCAGGGCTAACGCCCGGTAGATTGCACCACTGTCCAGATAATGCCAGCCCAACCGTGCCGCCAGCACCCGGCTGACCGTACCTTTGCCGGCGCCACTTGGACCATCAATAGTTAAAACAGGGGCTGTTGTCATCGTACCTGGCTGGTCAGTTGTAAGCCTAATGTGGTCGCTAAATCCCGAAAAGACGGGAAGGATGTGTCCACGTTTTTGCAATCTTCTATCACAATGGCGCCTTGCGCACGCAAACCGGCAATGGCAAACGCCATAGCGATGCGATGATCCCCATGCGAAGTCACCGTCCCTTCGCCAATCGGCCCACCCTTGATAATCATGCCATCGGGCGTAGCCTGGGCATTGACGCCAAGCGCCACCAAGCCATCAGCCATGACCTGAATTCGATCCGATTCCTTGACTCTTAATTCTTCAGCACCGGTCAAACGGGTGGTGCCATTGGCGCAGGCAGCGGCGACAAACAGTACCGGAAACTCATCAATCGCCAATGGCACCAGCTCCTCTGGAATATCGATACCGGTCAGAGGCCGGCCTATTACATGCAGGTCAGCCACAGGCTCACCGCCGACTTCACGCATATTGAGTAATTCAATCGATGCCCCCATTCTTTTTAGAATTTCAATCACCCCGGTTCGGGTTGGATTGATACCGACATGTTCCAGAATGACATCCGAACCTGTGGCGATACTGGCACCGACCAGAAAGAATGCAGCCGAAGATATGTCGGCCGGAACGTCGATAGCGGTTGCGGTCAGCGCACCCTTGGCATCGACGCAGACGGTCGCGCCTTCGCGACGCACCGGATAGCCAAAGCCCTGCAACATACGCTCGGTATGGTCGCGGGTCGGTGCCGGCTCAGTTACCCGGGTTTCACCTTGTGCATACAGCCCTGCCAAAATCAGGCATGACTTAACCTGGGCGCTGGCCAGCGGCATGACATAATCGATTGCCTGAAGCTTGCCATGCTGGCCGCTGATTTTAAGCGGCGCGGTGCCGCCGGTCGCGGTTTCGATCACCGCGCCCATTTGCCGCAATGGATCGGTCACCCGCTTCATTGGCCGCCGGGTTAAGGATTCATCACCCACTAATACCGAATCGAAGGCTTGCCCGGCCAACAACCCTGACAATAAACGCATGGAAGTGCCGGAATTACCCAGATCCAGCGGTGCATTCGGCGCTTTCAATCCATGCTTGCCAACGCCATGAATGACCACTTCGCCATTATGGGGTCCTTCGATGGTCACCCCCATGGCACGAAATGCCGCTAACGTAGACAGCGCGTCTTCCGCCTCCAGAAAGCCTTTGACTTCGGTAACGCCTGTGGCCAGCGAACCCAGCATGATGGAACGATGCGACATGGACTTGTCGCCAGGCACCCGAACTTTGCCGCGCAACGCGCCGCCGGGCTGAACGGTAAAAACAATCATGATGTTGACCTTGAATGAAAAATATCCTGAAAATGCTGTTGACCGGCTTGCGCACGCGCAAACAAATCAACCAATTGCGAGCCATCGGCCTGCCTCAGCAAGTCACTCATGTGACTGAGTTGTTGTTGTAAATCGCCCAGCAGCGGCAGAATCTGGTCACGATTGGCCAGACAAATATCCCGCCACATCACCGGGTCGCTACCGGCGATACGGGTAAAATCCTTGAAACCTGAGGCGGCCAATTGATAAATTTGTGTCCGCTCGGGTTTGCTATCGAGTAAATCAACCAACGCGAAGGCCAGCAAATGCGGTAAATGGCTGGTCGCAGCCAAAATAGCATCGTGCTCGGCAACGCTCATCTCGCTAACCTCAGCGCCTAACGCTGTCCAGAATTGCCTGACCAGACTCAAGGTCTGTGGACAGGTTTCCGGCAGCGGCGTCACGACCAGTTTGCGATTTTCAAACAAACCATCACGCGCCGCGCCAACACCGGACTGTTCCGCACCGGCAATAGGATGCGCAGGCACGAAATTACCCGGCACCTTACCAAAGACTTGTTGCAGAACACTGACCACATTGCCTTTGGTGCTACCGACATCACTATAGCAAGTCGTTTCCCGCCACACCGGGCGTAATCTGACAAACACATCAGCAAATGCGCCTACGGGGGTTGCAATAATCACCAAATCCGCCTGATCAACGGCTTGCGCGATATCCAGGGTGTAACTGTCAATCACACCCAATGCGACGGCCTGATGCAGATTGGCTTCATCATCGGGCCTGCCCCAGGCATTGATGTGGCCGACCAACCCACGCTGCCGCGCCGCACGGGCAATCGACCCGCCGATCAGACCAACACCAATCAAACACAAGCGCTGTGTCATGCCTTGAGCAAGGCGGTCAAGGCCGAAAGAAAATGCCGATTTTCTTCGGCTGTGCCAATACTGACACGTAAGAATTCAGGCATCTGATAATTGGCGACAGGTCTGACAATCACGCCTTTTGCCAACAACTGTTGATAAATCACGCCGGCATTGTCACCTACGCGCACACTGATAAAATTGGCCGCCGAAGGCAACCAACTCAGGCCTAATTCCGTAAAGCCTTGCTCCAGTTGCCACATACCATCGCGGTTAATCTGCAAACTACGCTGCAAGTGCGCGTCATCGGCCAATGCAGCCTCGGCGGCGGCCAAGGCCAGACTGTTGATATTAAAAGGCTGCCGAACCCGGTTTAGCAACTCTGCCAACTCGGGCGAAGACAGGCTGTAACCGATACGCAACCCTGCCAGGCCATAGGCTTTGGAAAAGGTGCGGGTAATCAGCAGATTCGGGTATTTGGCCAACCAGGCTGATGAATGTGGCCGGCGCGTTTCCGGTTGGTACTCATGGTAGGCCTCATCCAGCACGCAAATCACTGACGCCGGCAACGAGCTGATGAAGTTTTCCAGCGCCTTCGCCTCCAACCAAGTGCCGGTCGGATTGTTGGGGTTGGCGATAAACACCACCCGAGTGGCGTCTGTTATCGCGGCGCGCATCGCATCCAGATCATGGCTGTAATCTGTGGCTGGAACAACAATCGCATCAGCCCCTGCTGCCTGGGTCACCAGTGGATAAACCGCAAACGCATGTTGGGAGAACAACGCCGCCAAGCCCGGTTGCAGAAAGGTTCTTGCCACCAGTTCCAGCAATTCATTGGAACCGTTACCCAGGGTAATTTGCTCCGGTGCCAGCTGACACTGCGAAGCTAACGCCGCTTTCAAGGCGAAACCGGAACCATCGGGATAACGGGTGATGTTCTGCGCCGCCTGAGTGATCGCGGCCAGGACTTTAGATCCTGGCCCTAATGGGTTTTCATTGGAGGCCAGCTTACTGACCCGGGTCAGGCCCAGTTCACGCTGCACTTCACTGATGGGTTTGCCTGGCTGATAAGGCACCAGGCGCTGAACACCGGCGACAGCCAGCTCGACAAGGTTGATGGATGTGGTCATGTTATTACAGCGCACTACACGGGTAAGAGCCCAGCACCTGGCATAACTGCGTGCATTCGCGCAGCTCGGTCAATGCTTGAGCGACACGGTCATCTTGCTGATGACCTTGGATATCGATAAAAAACACATACTCCCACAAACCTTGACGGGAAGGCCTGGATTCAATGTGCATCATGCCAATGCCATGACGGGCAAAGGGTTGGAGAATACGGTACAGAGCGCCGGCCTTATTTTGCGCCGATACCAATAATGACGTTCGATCATGGCCGGTAGGCGCCACCGTTTCTTTCCCCAAAATCAAAAACCGCGTGGTGTTATCGGCACGATCTTCGATATTCGTATGTATCAGTTTAAGACCGTAACGCTCGGCCGCCATGACACCGGCGATAGCGGCGGAATGAGGTGTTTGCGCGGCCAGGCGAGCCGCCTCGGCATTACTGGCAACCTCCTGACGCGGCACGCCCGGCAGATTGGCATCCAGCCAACGCCGACATTGCGCCAACGACTGCCGGTGTGAAAACACCTGGGCAATCGCGCTTAGGTCATCGGTCAGCGCCATCAGATTATGATGCACGCGCAATTCGACTTCGCCACAAACATGCAGGGGTGATTCCAGAAACCGATCCAGCGTATGGCTGACCATGCCTTCACTGGAGTTTTCCACAGGCGCGACGCCAAAATCAGCACGACCGGTTTCCACGGCGGAAAAGATGTCGCCAATCGCCGTCACCGGCTGCATGATCACGGCGTGGCCAAAATGTTTCAGCGCCGCTTGCTGGGTAAAGGTACCTTCAGGCCCCAGATAGGCCACTTGCAATGGTTGCTCAAGGCCCAGGCAAAACGACATAATCTCCCGAAACAACAGCGCCACCGCTGTATCGGATAGCGGCCCGGCATTCAGCTCCTGAATCCGGCGCAAGACGGCCGCTTCGCGGTCTGGCCGATAGAATTGTCCGGTCTCACCTTGCGCGGTCTTGGTACGGGCAACTTCTAACGCACATTGGCCGCGCTCATTGATCAGGCCCAGGATCTGTTCATCCAAAACGTCGATACGGGCGCGTAATTCAGCCAACGGAATAATCGGATCAGTCATGGCAAAGCCTAGTGCGTTCGTTCAAACTCGGCCATAAAAGCCAGCAAAGCATCAACACCTGCAACAGGCATGGCATTATAGATACTGGCGCGCATGCCACCTACCGAGCGATGGCCTTTTAATTGGTACATGCCCGCCGCTTCAGCCTGACGTAGAAACTCGGCATCCAGCGCCTGGTCAGCCAAAATAAACGGCACATTCATGCGCGAACGAAAAGCTGGCGCAACCGGGTTTCGATAAAGTGTGGAAGCATCGATAAAATCATAAAGTCGGGTGGCTTTAGCCTGATTTTGCGCCTCGATGGCCGCTAAACCACCTTGCTTTTGCAACCACTTCAGCACCAAGCCAACCAAATACCAGTTGTAGGTTGCCGGTGTATTCAGCATGGACTTTTGTTCAGCCTGCAAGGTGTAATTGAAGACATCCGGCACATCCGCACGCGCCTTGCCTAATAAATCATCACGTACGATAACCACGGTGACTCCTGATGGGCCCATGTTTTTCTGGCTACCGGCATAGATCAAACCGAAACGACTGACATCGACGGGACGGGACAGGATATTGGACGACATGTCACACACCAACGGCAACCCTTGCGCATCCGGCAGCTCAGGAAATTCGACACCATGAATGGTTTCATTGGCGGTGTAGTGCAAATAAGCGGCCCGCACATCCAAACGCCAACAGGCCGGGTCAGGAACGCAGCTATAGTTCTGAGTGGCTGAGCTGGCGGCAACATGCACTTCGGTAAACGCCTTGGCCGTTTGCAAAGCCTTGGCTGACCAGGCACCGGTATCGACATAACACGCACATGGGTGCCCACCGACCAGATTCAAGGGCACGAAAGAAAACTGCGCAGTCGCCCCGCCTTGTAAAAACAACACTTTATAGTTATCAGGAATCGCCATCAGAGCGCGCAAATCCGCTTCCAGTTCCTCGGCAATGGTTTGAAAGTGCTTGCCTCGGTGGCTCATTTCCATCACTGACAGGCCGCTGCCGCGCCAATCCAGCATTTCCACAGCAGCTTGTTTCAGCACCTCTTCCGGCAGTGCCGATGGCCCGGCGCTGAAATTATAAACTCGACTCATGCTTGTTCTATCTCCGGCTCGACGTCGTCGGTGTCGTCATCGGTCAAGCCAACAATGCGGTCAACACCAACCACCTTTTCTGTTTTGTCCAGACGGATAACCATCACACCCTGGGTATTTCGTCCAACCAAGGAAATTTCCGAAGCCCGGGTTCGAACCAAAGTTCCGGCGTTGGTAATCAACATGACTTCGTCTGTGTCATTGACCAGCACCGCACTCACCACCTGACCATTACGCGCCGATGTCTGAATCGCGATCACCCCCTGCCCGCCGCGTTTATGACAAGGGAACTCACTGATCAAGGTGCGTTTACCAAAGCCGTGTTCGGTGATATTCAAGACCGCGCCGTCGTCGGCAATGATCAGGGAAATGACTTTTTCACCCTCAGGCAAGCGCATACCGCGCACACCTGCGGCGGTGCGCCCCATCGAACGCACATCGGCCTCGTTAAAACGCACCGCCTTGCCGCCGGAACTGAACAGCAACACATTGCGCCGCCCGTCGGTGATATCCACGCCGACTAAAGAGTCACCCGGATGCAAATCCAGGGCGATTTTGCCATTGCTGCGCTGACGCTCGAACTCACTGAGCGGCGTCTTTTTAACCGTGCCTTCGGCGGTGGCCATGAACACAAACCAGTCCGGGCTGAATTCGGTCACTGGCAACAACGCGCTGATTTTCTCGCCCGCCTCCAACGGCAACAAATTGACGAAAGGCTTACCGCGCGCACTCCGGCTGGCGTTAGGCAGTTGATAGACTTTCAGCCAATACACCTTACCGGCAGACGAAAAACATAACAACGTATCATGACTGCTGGCCACCATGAGCTGATCGATGAAATCCTCTTCTTTGGTGGTGGTCGCTGACTTACCGCGCCCGCCTCGACGCTGCGCCCGATAATCGGCCAACGGCTGCGCCTTGACATAGCCTTGGTGCGAAACCGTGACCACACGCTGTTCTTCGGTTATCAGATCTTCTTCGGTCAGGTTCAGCCGGTCTTCAAGAATTTCCGTACGCCGGGTATCACCATAATCGACCCTGATTTGCGCCAATTCTTCGCGAATGACTTCCAGCAAACGCAAATCACTGCCGAGAATTGCCAGATATTCATCGATTGACGCCAGAAGTTCTTTATATTCATTGACGATTTTTTCTTGCTCCAGACCGGTCAGCCGGTGCAAACGTAAATCCAGAATCGCCTGCGCCTGGGTTTCGGTCAATCGATATTGACCGTCATTCAGGCCAAATTCTGGCGCCAGATGCTCGGGCCTGGAACGATTGGCATCGGCTCTATCCAGCAACGCCACCAGCAAACCGGCCTGCCAGCTGCGCGCCAACAGGCCTTGTTTAGCCTGTGGCGGCGTGGGCGAAGTTTTGATCAACTCGATCATTTCGTCGATGTTGGCAAGAGCCACCGCCAACCCTTCCAGGATGTGGGCGCGCTCCCGGGCTTTTTTGAGATTATAAAGCGTTCTGCGGGTAACGATTTCGCGACGGTGCGCAATGAACGCCCTCAGCATTTGCTTGAGACTCAGGCACTGCGGCCGGCCTTCATGCAGCGCCACCATGTTAATGCCGAACACGGTTTGCAGCTGGGTTTGTTTGTACAAATTATTCAGCACTACTTCGCCGATTTCGCCGCGCTTAAGTTCGATCACCATGCGCATGCCGTCTTTGTCAGACTCGTCGCGAAGGCCGGAAATACCTTCTATCTTGCCTTCTTTGACCAGCTCGGCAATTTTTTCCAAAAGGCGCGCCTTGTTGACCTGATACGGTAGTTCCGTGACGATAATCGATTGTCGGTCGCTGTCGCCGATATCTTCGAAATGCGCCCGCGCTCTCAGATAGACCTTGCCGCGCCCGGTCTCATACGCGCTGCGAATACCGGCAGCGCCGTTGATGATGGCAGCGGTGGGAAAATCCGGCCCCGGCACCAACGCCAATAGCTCGCTCACGCTGATCTCGGGCTGGTCGATCACCGCCAGACAGGCGTCGATGATTTCCGTTAAATTATGTGGCGGAATATTAGTGGCCATGCCCACGGCGATACCGGATGAGCCGTTGACCAGCAAGGTCGGCAATTTGGTCGGCAACACCGCAGGTTCCGATTCGGATTCGTCATAGTTAGGCGTGAAATCGACTGTTTCCTTGTCAAGATCTGCTAACAGCTCATGGGCAATTTTGGCCATCCGAACTTCGGTATAACGCATCGCCGCCGGTGAGTCGCCATCGACCGAGCCGAAGTTACCCTGACCATCGATCAGCGGATAGCGCATGGAAAACGGCTGTGCCATGCGCACGATGGTATCGTACACGGCGGTATCGCCGTGCGGGTGATATTTACCAATCACATCACCGACCACCCGGGCCGACTTCTTGTAAGGCTTGTTCCAGTCGTTACCCAGCACACTCATCGCATACAGCACGCGCCGATGCACCGGCTTTAGGCCATCGCGCACATCTGGCAAGGCCCGACCGATGATCACGCTCATGGCATAATCGAGATAAGACTGACGCATCTCATCTTCGAGATTGACCGCTATAATTTCTTTGGCAAATTCTGACATAATTGGGGGCTAAGCCGCTTTTCCTGCGGAAAATCAAGCCGCCTATTATAACAGAATCCCCCTTGACCTGAGCATGTCCAACAATACTTTTCTATTTTGCGCGCTGCTGCATGAAGCCAAGCCTTTCATCAGCCATTACCGCTTACAGAAACAACAGACGCACCGCGCCTTTACTGTTTACCGGAAAAACACCGTGACGCTCACGGTCACCGGCATGGGCAAGACAGCCATGGCTGCCGGCGTGGCTTATACGCTGGCGAGTTATCCATGCCAGGAACCGGTGCTGGTGAACATGGGTCTGGCCGGTCACGCCGAACATCCGCCAGGTTCGGTATTTGCCATACATCAAATTACCGATCCCGACACTCAGGCATTATTTTATCCCGGCCGCTGCCGTCCTGCACCCTGCCCGTCCGAGTCCTTGATCACGCATACCCATGCGCAAACAGACTATCCTGACAGTGGCTTGGTGGATATGGAGGGGGCGGGATTTTACAGCGTGGCGCTGCGCTTTACGAATGTGGATTTGGCGCAATGCTTAAAAGTGGTGTCTGATAATCACGCCCACCCTGTGGACATCGAAAAGCTCAAAAGCCAGCCACCCTTGACCTTAGCCTTGCTACCGATATTGGAGAGATGGCTGCCGGAACTGAACCGGCTGCGACAGACGCATGACGAGCCGGCTGATTTTAAGACCTTGACTGAACGCTGTCATTTCAGCCACAGCGAACGCATCACCTTGCGCCAATTATTGAATCGCTGGCAAACTTTAACCGAGGGCGAACCGTTACCCTCTGACGTGAAACAGCCAAACGCCCCGGCGATTTTACAAAGTCTGCACCAGGCTTTAGATGCGCTGAGCATCGGTCTTTAAGGGCGCAAATTCAATAGCCCTTGCCGCAATAATTCGGTCAACTCATCTGCGGGAATCGGCCGACTGAACAAGAAACCTTGCAAACGTTCACATTCCTGGCCACGTAAAAAGTCCAACTGTTGAGCCGTTTCAACACCTTCCGCGACACTGCCCAGACTCATATTGCGCGCCAGGCCAATCACGGCACTGGCAATCGAGGCATCAACGGCATCCTCGGGCAGATTCAGCACAAAATCATGACTGATCTTTAAGGTATCAACGGGGAATTGTTTCAATGCACCCAAAGAGGAAACCCCCGTGCCGAAATCATCAATCGCCACTTTGACCCCAATCGCCTTTAGTTTTTGCAATATCGCCACCGCCCCCTCGACATCATCCATCACCATGCTCTCGGTCAACTCCAGCTCCAGTAACTTAGGAGGCACCTGGTAACGCTGCAATGCGGATTGGATTTTTGCCAATAAATCCGGTTCGCGAAATTGCCGTGCTGATAAATTCACCGCCATAGTGATACTGGGCAAACCGTCTTCCAGCCAGGCGTGCAACTGCTCGCAGGCCGTGTTAATCACCCACTCCCCGACCGGAATAATCAAACCGGTTTCCTCCAGCATGGGAATAAATTCACCGGGCGAAACCAGACCAAACTCAGGTGTTTGCCAGCGCAACAAGGCTTCTACGCCCATCGCCTCGCCGCTTTCCAGATCGATTTGCGGTTGATAAAACAGGCGAAACTCACCCCGCTCCAGGGCCGTGCGCAGCTGCGTTTCCAGGCGCAGACGATGAAAGGCCGCCGCATTCATTTCCTGGGTGTAAAATTGATAGGTATTGCGTCCTTGGGCTTTAGCCTGATACATGGCAACATCGGCGTTTTCCAGCAACTTTTTACGATCACTATTGACATCGGGATACAAGGTAATGCCAATGCTGGTGGTCACAAAAACCTCATGCCCCCCCACACAAAAAATCGCCGCCAGGGCTTTGATGATTTTCTGCGCGACTTTTTCAACCCCGGCCTCATGACGCATATTAGCCAGAATAATGGCGAATTCATCGCCGCCCAGCCGGGCGATGGTATCGGTGTCGCGCACACAATGCCGCAAACGGTCTGCCACCGCTCGCAACAGCTCATCACCCACCCAGTGCCCCAAGGTGTCGTTGATCAGTTTGAAACGATCCAAATCCAGAAACATCACCGCGATAATGGTTTTCTGGCGTAATGCCTGACGCAACGCCTGCTCCATGCGGTCTTTGAATAACAAACGGTTGGGCAACCCGGTTAAAGGATCATGATGCGCCAGATGATCCAGCTTTTCTTGCGACAGTTTCAGTTCGGTAATTTCGGTGAAAATCGCGACATAGTTAGTCACCTTGGCCTGAACAGGATGCTGAACGGCACTGATATTGACCCAACAGGGAAAGACCTCACCATTTTTGCGACGATTCCAGATTTCCCCGCGCCATTGCCCGTCGCGGTTAATATCGATCCACATTTGCCGAAAAAAGGCACGACTGTGTCGCTTGGAATCAAACAAACGCGGAGTCAGTCCAAGCAACGCATCCAAGGTGAAACCGCTCATCTGACAAAATGCCTCATTGGCGCTGATGATGCGGCGCTTAGTATCGGTAATCAGAATACCTTCCAGCGTACTGTCAAACACTGCGGCAGCTAATTGCAGCTTTACCGAAACCCGCTTCCTTTCACGCGCATAATGCAAGGTGCGCACCAGTAACCCTGCGGTTAATTCATTCTTGACCAGATAATCCTGAGCGCCCGCCTCGGCCAGACGCATGGCCAGCGCCTGGTCATCACAACCGGTCAGTACAATAATGGGCATGTCGGGAGCCAGACAATCAATACGCTCGAACAAGGCAGTCCCAAAAGCGTCCGGTAGTGACAAATCCAGCAGCGCAACCTGAAAATCTTGCCGCGACAAGGCCACCTCAGCCTGCTCCAGACTCGTGCAATGACAAACCTGATAGGCTGAATCCTGTTCCGCCAACAGCTGCTGAATCAAAACAGCATCGGCCCGATTATCCTCTAGCAATAAAACGTCCATAGCGCCACGACTACTGCAAGGTAGTCTGCTGGTTACCGATCAACAACAGCATTGCCTGCTCTGCCGGTAAGGGCTTGCTGTACAAATAACCCTGGACGTGATCGCAGGCAATATTGCGCACTCGCTCCAGATCCAGTGACGTTTCGACACCATTTGCCATGCCTTTAATGCGAAATAGATGCGCAATTTCCACCGCCGCTTTCGCAATTGCTTGGGAACCGGCGCTATCGCTTTGCTGCTGCAACAAAACCGGGTCAATTTTTACCAGATGCAAAGGGAAATTCAGCAGCGATTTTAAGGAAATCAAACCACTACCAAAATTATCCAGCGCCAGTCGCACACCTTTTATATGCAGTTTTTGCAGCACCGTTTGCGAGTATGCTTCGTTTTCCCATAAGGTTTGTTCATGAAAATCCAGCTCGACGGCAGAACTTTCCAAAGCGAGTCGGTCCAGTAAAGCCGTTAATTTCCCGACAAAATCCGGCTGACGAAATTGCCGACTGGAAATATTGACCGAAACAGACACCTCGGTTGGCATATGCCGGCGCCAACTTTGACATTGCTCTAACGCCTGCTCCAGCACCCAATCGCCCACGGGCACAATTAAGCCGCTTTCCTCCAATTCATCCATGAAAGCCTGCGGTGCCAAAAGTCCCTTTTGAGCGTGCCGCCAACGCAACAAAGCCTCCATGGCAACGATTTTGCCTGAATGTAAATCAAACTGGGGCTGATAAAACAATTCAAACTGACCTTGTCGCAAGGCGCTGGACAATTCCTGAAAACGCTGTTGCTTCTTGCGCACTTTGCTGGACAGCGCCGAGGAATAAAAGCAATAGCGGGTCGTTTTGTCGCTGTCGGTTACTTTGGCCTTGTACATGGCTGCATCAGCAGCCTCGATCAACTGTTCGGGTTCGTCGCAATCATGCGGATAGGTGGCAATCCCTATACTGGCGCGCACCTGACTTGAGCAACCGGCCAATAAAAAAGGCGCACTCAGATTGGTCATGATTTTTTCCGCGATCAAGGCGGCTTCCTGTGGTGCTTTAAGCTGATTGAGAATAACGGTAAATTCATCGCCGCCCATCCGTGCCACACAATCGCTGGCCCGGACACTGGATAACAATCGCCGCGCCACTTCTTTTAGTAAATCATCGCCAACGACATGCCCCAGGCTATCGTTAACTGCCTTGAAGTCGTTCAAGTCGATAAAAATAAGCGCCAGCGTTGTATGAGCGCGCTCCGCAGCAATCCAATCCTGCTTGATGCGATCGTAAAACTGCTTTCGATTGGCAAGGCCAGTCAGAATGTCAAAGTGCGCCATGTATTGCAATTGCTCGAACAAATGCTTGCGCTCAATGGCATACCAGATAGCCCGGCGTAACAACATTTCCGAGATGCCATGTTTAATCAGAAAATCCTGTGCGCCATTTTGCACGCAACGAATCGCCAACAACTCATCTTCTTCCGCACTTAAAACCACAATGGGAATCATCGGCGCTTGCGCATGCACCCTAATCAAGGTGTCCAGTCCCTTACCATCGGGCAAGCCAAGATCCAACAAAATAGCCTTGATGCTGTCATCGTCAAGTAACGGAAATGCTTCGCTTAACTGTCCGACCCGCATCAATTCAAAGGTTCTGTCCTGGCTGTCGCCTGAGGCATCGAGCAAAACCTCCACGAGCTTGGCGTCACCTGGATTATCTTCAATCAGTAAAACCTTGGCTGTCTGATTCATGATTCAGCTGTCGATTTCGGAAGGTAGCTTGACGATGGTCAACCAGAACGTTTCGATAGATTGCACAACCCTGACAAACTGCTCTAGGTCCACCGGCTTGTTGACATAACAATTGACATGCAAGTCATAGGTTCTCAGTACATCCTGCTCGGCTTCCGAGGAGGTGATAATCACCACCGGGATGCGTTTAAGGCTTGCATCAGCCTTGATTTCCTCCAATACCTCACGACCATTTTTTTTGGGCAAATTCAAATCCAGCAAAATCACATCAGGTCTTGGCGCATCAGCATATACACCCTGGCGCCGTAAAAACGCCATGGCTGCCTCGCCATCATGAACCACATTCAGATTATTTTTGACTTTACTTTCCGCCAACGCCTCCTTGGTCAGGCGCACATCACCGGGATTGTCCTCGACCAACAAAAATTCGGCAGCTCGGCCTGTTACTTCAAAACTCATTGGTCTGACTCCTCATGATCAACAACCGGAAAGGAAACGATAAAAGCGGCGCCCGCACCCGGCGCTGACTCAACACGAATGTCACCACCGTGGCGTTCGACAATTTTCTTTGCAATGGCAAGACCTATACCAGTGCCTGGGTAGTCTTCTTTGGTGTGCAGGCGCTGAAAGATCACAAAAATACGTTCAAAAAATTCCGGGGCGATGCCAATACCATTATCCTGAAAACGAAGGTGCCAGACACCGAGGTGCTGCTGCACAGTGATGGTTACTTTAGGTGACTCTGAACCCCGAAATTTTACCGCGTTACTGATCAGATTCTGGAACAACTGTAGCAATTGCACGCTATCACCAAAAATTTCCGGCAAGTCATCACTGACAATTTCAGCATGGCTTTCATCCAGGGCGATTTTCAGATTATCCTTGGCTTTTTGCAGTATGGCATTCAGAGCCACCTGCTCAAACGGCTTGCCCCGCGTTCCGACCCTGGAATAGGCCAATAGATCGTTGATCAAGGTCTGCATCCGGGTCGCGCCATCGACGGCGAAATGGATGAACTCATCGGCATCGGCATCCAGCTTGCCTTTATAACGCCGCGCCAACAGCTGGGTGAAACTAGCCACCATGCGCAACGGTTCCTGCAGATCATGTGACGCCACATAAGCAAACAGCTCCAGCTCGCGATTGGAACGGGCCAGCTCTTCGGTTCGTTGCTGTAAGGTTTTTTGTGCTTCGTGGAAAGGACTGATATCGGAAAATTCCACCACGCAATGGGTGATCGCTTGGTTTTGATCGGTAACCGAACTGATATTCAGCCAGGCGGGAAATTTTCGCCCCGATTCTGTAACCATCCAGGTTTCGCCCTGCCAGGCACCTTCCGCTACGGCTTGTTGCCAATAATTGGCAAACGCCGACCATTCGGTTTCGGGCAATAACCTGGCCACAGGTTGTTGCAAAAGCTGCTTGTTATCGAAACCGATAAGGGTGGAAACTTTGCGGTTGGCATGAACGACTCTGCCTTCTCGGTCCGTAATCAACACGCCTTCGACATTGCTTTCAAACACCTGAGCCATCATTCTGAGCATGTCATGATCCTTATGGAAATAGGCATCGATGACCAACTCGATATCGAACAGAATAACCTTGAAAACCGCTAATAAGCTGTCGTAGCACTCGCCGGCATCACCGTCGTGTTTTAATTGCTCAATCAACCAGCTCAAATAGAATTGATAGCTGCCGATATACCATTCCGGCCCCAGGCCGATTTGTTGATGCTTGATACCGACTTGATACCGGTTCTCGACATAATCCTGATCATAGTCGCCGGTGATTAAACGCTTGAAATACGCAATTTGTTTTTGTTTGAGTCGTTCGACTTGCTG
>JAVVEW010000023.1:0-38028 GCA_032251045.1 Methylococcales bacterium | reverse complement strand
CGGTCCAGATGGTGGCATAAGCTTCAGCCGATTTTTTGGGGCGAAATGGCAAGACGAATAGATGCAAAATGGGTAGCCATAACGCCCGGGGCAAGTTAACCACCCGCGGGTCACTTAGAAATTTGCGTAAAAAACGTCGTACATCGGCGGTGCTGGGCGAGTCTGGCGAGCCGAGATTCACCAGCAATACAGTTGTTTTGGAGGATTCGTGAGTCATGATTCAACGGTTAATCAGATTAAGGAATTCTGAGCGGGTGCTGATTTCGTTGCGGAAAATACCGGTCATCACCGAGGTGGTCATGACCGAGTTTTGTTTTTCCACGCCGCGCATCATCATGCACAGATGTTTGGCTTCGATGACCACGGCTACGCCTTTGGCATTGACCGCCTGCTCGATGGCGTCGGCGATTTGCTTGGTCAGTTTTTCCTGGATCTGCAGTCTGCGGGCATACATATCCACAACCCTGGCCAGCTTAGACAAGCCTAATACCTTACCGTTCGGGATATAACCAATATGGCATTTGCCGATGAATGGCAGCAGGTGATGTTCGCATAACGAATACAGCTCAATATCCTTAACGATCACCATATCCTTGGTGTCCGCCTGGAAAATAGCGTTATTCAACACCTGCTCCAGGTTCTTCTGGTAACCTGCGGTCAGAAATTGAAAAGCGCTGGCGGCGCGTTTGGGCGTATCGATCAAGCCTTCACGATTCAGGTCTTCGCCAATGGCTTCAATGATGTTTGCAAACTGTGTTTTCATAAATTTTCCTAGTAAGATCGAGTCGATTCGATCACGTTGAAAGTAAAGTGCCCAGCATTATAATCATCATGCACGCAGAAAGGCAGTCCTTTGATGGTTGGCGATGCGGTCGGTGTCGGCAAGCGACAAGCCAGGGCAGGGCGCTTGTGCAAAAAGCAGTCTGACTGCGTGTAAGACTGTGGCCAGACATGGGCTAAAAGTTGACTTTAAAAGTCAACTTTTAGCCGGTTTCGCATTAAAGTCAACTGTCTGGTGTGTTTTTTGGCGGTCGGCGTGTGGTTGATGCTCATCGGCGATACAGTCTGGAGGCATGCTGTGCCTTGGTTTGGCAGGTAGGCTGTTGGTGCGGTGAAATTAAAGTTGAGCAGATAGGGCTTTTCAGTTACTATGTCCCGTTTACCAAACCTAACTATAGCTGACGGAGTTTACGCAAGATGTATGCGGTAATCCAAACAGGTGGCAAGCAGTATCGGGTCGAAGAAGGCCTCACCTTAAAAATAGAAAAACTCGACGTCGGTGCTGGCGATACAGTTGAATTTGATAAAGTCCTGCTGGTTCAGTCCGATGATGGCACCAAAGTAGGCCAGCCCTTTGTCGAGGGCGGCAAAGTGACCGGTACCGTGGTTGACCAAGGCCGGCACAAAAAAATTCGAATCATAAAATTCAGACGCCGCAAGCATCACATGAAGCAAATGGGGCATCGCCAGTATTTTACCGAAGTCAAAATCACTGGCATTTCAGCTTAATAACCAGGAGGCTACTGATGGCACACAAAAAAGCAGGCGGCAGCACCCGAAATGGCCGCGATTCCCAGTCCAAACGCCTGGGCGTGAAGCGTTATGGCGGCGAGCAAGTTAGCGCCGGCAGCATTATTGTTCGTCAGCGTGGTACGCGCTTTCATGCGGGCACTAATGTTGGCATTGGTCGTGATCACACCTTGTTCGCCACGGCGAATGGCAAGGTGGTTTTTGAAACCAAAGGTCCTAACAACCGCAAATTTGTCAGCATCGCAACCGCTTGAGCGGTTGCGGTTCGGCATCTCCCAAGGCCCCAGTCCGACCCGGCTGGGGCTTTTTTATTGACATCATAGGTCAGTCTTTGCATGAAATTTGTTGACGAGGCGATTATCCGCGTTGAAGCAGGTGATGGCGGCAATGGCATTGTCAGCTTTCGCCGGGAGAAGTTTATTCCCAGAGGCGGGCCTGATGGTGGCGATGGCGGTGATGGCGGCTCGGTTTATCTGGTTGCATCCAGCAATGTCAATACCTTGGTGGATTTTCGCTATCAGCCCGTGCATCGGGCTGAGCGTGGCAGCAATGGTATGGCGCGTAATTGCACCGGCAAAAAAGGCGATGATTGTTGCGTGATTGTGCCGCCGGGCACCAAAATCATCGCTACCGACACGGGTGAAATCATTGGCGAGTTGCTCAAGCCCGAGCAAAAAATCAAAGTCGCGCAAGGCGGCTTCCATGGTTTGGGTAACACTCGCTTCAAAAGCAGTGTCAATCGCACGCCCAGGCAGTGCAGCAAAGGCTCGCCAGGCGAGCATCGCGAGCTGAAGCTGGAGCTGACCTTGATTGCCGATATTGGCTTGTTAGGCTTGCCCAATGCCGGCAAATCCAGTCTTATCCGCCAGGTCTCGGCGGCGCGTCCTAAAGTGGCGGATTATCCTTTTACCACCTTGCATCCTAATCTGGGTGTGGTGCGCGTGGATCGATTGCGCAGCTTTGTCATGGCTGACATTCCCGGCATTATCGAAGGCGCAGCAGAAGGCGCGGGCCTGGGCTTGACTTTTCTCAAGCATTTGGCGCGCACACGGCTGTTACTGCATGTGCTGGATCTAAGTGCCGAGGATCCCATTGATGCGGCGCGTACCGTGATCGGCGAAGTTGAGTCCTGGCGTGAGGATTTGGCTAACAAGCCGCGCTGGCTGGTATTTAACAAAATCGATCAAATTCCAGAGCAAGAGCTTGAGCAGCGCCGCTGCGCCGTGCTGGAAGCGCTGAATTGGCAAGGGCCTAGTTTTGCGTTGTCCGCGCTCAATGGCCATGGCGCGTCCGCACTGACATTTGCCGTCATGGACTTTCTTGAACAACAAGCACCCCGTGAGCCGAGCTGAATTTGCCAGCGCCCAGCGCGTTATTGTCAAAATTGGCAGCTCCCTGCTGACGGATGGCGGGCGCGGCCTGAATCAGGCTGCCATTGCCGAATGGGTTGCGCAAATCAGTCAATTGCGTCAAAGGGCGGTGGAGGTGGTTCTGGTTTGCTCCGGCGCCGTTGCCGAAGGCATGTGCCGGTTGGGTCTTACGCAGCGTCCGAAAACCTTGCATGAACTGCAAGCGGCGGCCTCCATCGGGCAGATGGGGCTGAATCGAATTTTTGAAGATAACTTCCACAGGCATGGCTTAATCGCCGCGCAAGTGTTGTTGACGCATGATGATTTATCCGATCGGCGTCGCTATTTGAATGCCCGCAGCACATTACTGACCTTGCTGGCGCTGGGCGTTATTCCCATCATCAATGAAAACGATGCTGTCGCTACCGATGAAATTCGCTTTGGTGACAACGATACCCTGGCCGCGCTGGTTGCCAATTTGCTTGAGGCCGACCTGCTGATTCTGCTGACCGACCAGGCGGGCTTATTTACTGCCGACCCGAGTCTGGACCCTGCAGCGCGTTTGATTAGCGAGGTTTCGGTGGAGAGTCCTGAATTGGATCAAATGGCCGGTGGCAGTCGCAGTGGGCTGGGTCGGGGCGGGATGTCCACCAAGGTTCGTGCGGCGCGTCTGGCAGCGCGTTCTGGTGCCGCAACCGTGATTGTTGGCGGCAACGAGCCGGCCTGTATGGAGCGACTGATGAGGGGCGATGTGTTGGGCACCTACCTGGCGGCTACCACCGAGCCACTGATGGCGCGTAAGCGCTGGCTGGCCGGGCAGTTGCAGGTGAAAGGGCGGTTGGTGCTGGATGAGGGTGCGATCGAGGTGTTGCTGCATCAAGGGCGCAGCTTGTTGGCGGTGGGGGTCAAGCAGGTTGTGGGTGAGTTTCAGCGTGGCGATTTGGTGGCCTGCGTGAGTGCGGGTGGCCGGGAAATTGCGCGTGGCTTGAGCAATTATGCAGCGATGGAAACGCGCAAAATTGCCGGTCAGCCCAGTCACCGTTTTGCGCAACTGCTAGGTTACGCCGATGAGGCGGAACTGATTCATCGCGATAATATGGTGATTGTTGCCACCTCTTGAAGGAGCAACGCCAGCGTGAGCTGGCGTTATCCGGGCTTTAACATGTCACGAAGCGTGTTATTGCGCTAATTTGCGAATGCTGGCGTTCAAGCGGCTTTTGCTGCGTGCGGCTGTGTTTTTGTGGATCAAGCCTTTAGTGACCGCAGCATCAAGGACAGATTGAGCTTTAACAAAAGCGTTGCGGGCATCATCAGCTTGGCCGGCGGCAATGGCAGCGCGGACTTTTTTGACGAAGGTGCGCATTTCACTGCGTTGCGAGGCATTGCGGCTTCTGCGTTTTTCCGCTTGGCGGGCTCTTTTGCGTGCTTGTAATGAATTGGCCATGAATCGTTGTATTCCTAAACCGGTGAAAACTAAACGCGCCATTATCCTTGTTACCGAAATTGCTGTCAATCAAAGATTGCCGGAAGGCCTGCTCTACTGGCGTCGCTCTTTTTCAGGGAGAGCTGCTACTGGCTTCCCCCTTTTGCAAAGGCTATGTTCGCACGAATAGTTGAATGTGAACTTTCCATTTATCCTGGGCCTTTTGAAGAAATATTGTAGGTTGGGCAAAGGAACAAAAAGTGACGTGCCCAATCTAGGCGCTGGCATTTGTTGGGCACGCTGCTGCTTTGCCCAACCTACGAACTGATCTTACAAACTGCTATGGGGCGGGCAGCCGAGTCTCAACTGTTAACGCAAACATAGCCTTTTGCAAAGGGGAATTTTTTCAGGCTGTGAACGGTTACGGTGATGCCGATGGTTAGAAACACGCTGTTCATCACGCTGGCTACATTAGGGTCGCGCCTGCTGGGCTTGTTGCGCGATGGCTTGATTGCCTATTGGTTTGGCGTCGGTGGGCAAAGCGACGCATTTTTCGCCGCTTTTCGGCTGCCCAACGCGATGCGCCGGTTGCTGCTGGAAGGCGCGTTCAGTCAGGCACTGTTGCCGCAGTTGAAATACCATGCCAAGCAGCACACCTTGGCGGCCTTTTTATACCACACCCTGCGCCGTCAGGCGGCCTGGGCACTGCTGTGGACAGTGCTGGCGGCCTGGTTCATGCCGTGGATTTTGGCTCTTTTAGTGCCTGGTTTTGCGGCCTCGCCAAACACCCTGGTTTTGGCCATTGAATGGGCGCGCTGGATGCTGCCATATGGCGGGCTGGCGTGCTTGACCGGTATCTTGGGCAGTTATCTGTTGTTCAAAGAACGGCCACTGTTGCCAGCAATGCTGCCTATGATTTTGAACTTCGGAATGATTCTGGCCGGTTTCGTACTCGCGCCTTATTTGGCGCGGCCGATGAACGCTTTGCCGATTGGCCTGGTGCTGGCAGGCGGTGTGCAGTTGTGTGTGGTCATGATGGCCGTTTATCGCATAGGCCTGGCACGCTCAGGCATTGCCTTGTCCTGTGGTTATGCGTCTGGCTGGTCTTTTGGTCCGGCGCTGTGGTTGGCCATCATGGCGCAGGCGCATTGGCTGTTGGATACCTGGGCGGCGAGTTATCTACAGCCGGGCAGTGTTTCCTGGCTTTATTATGGCGAGCGGCTGTTGGAATTTCCACTGGGCTTGGGCAGTGCGCTGTTGAGTACGCTGTTTCTGACCCGTTTGGTGGACTATCAAGGGCAGCACGACCGGGATTTTCAGCACTGGGTGGCGGGCGGCTTAAAGGTTTGCGTGATGCTGGGCTTGCCGGCAGTGCTGGGCCTGGCCTGGTTGGCGCGGCCAATCATGACGGTGTTGTTTTTGGCCGGCGACTTTTCCGCTCAGGATGCACGTCAGGCGGCGTTAAGCTTGGCTGCGTATGCGCCGGGCTTGCTGGGTTTGTTAATCAGCAAGACGTTGATCAGCGCCGCTGCGGCAACGCGGCAATTGGCGCGGTTGTTGCCGATGGTTTTGGGTTGTCTGTTGTTGCATGGGCTATTGAATGGCTTGTTGATGGCTTTGGGCAATCATCAAAATCTGGCGGCGGCGGCTTCGGTGAGTGTATTGCTGCAGGCGGTGCTGATGCTGCGCTGTGCACAGCGTTATGGTTGGTATTGCAGCGCCCAGATGTCGGGGCGCTGGTTGCTGAAGGTGTTGCTGGCTTGTCTGGCCATGGCGTTGCTGTTAACGGGCTTTGATCCGTCTGCGTTACTGGCCGAGCCGCGTCGCTTAATGCAACTGACCCTGCTAGGCACCTGGATAGTGGCGGCGATGCTGGTTTATGCCCTGACCTTAGCGTTGCTCAACAAAGCTGCCCCGGCCTGGCGCAGGCCGGGGCGCTCATAGCGCCTACTGACATTTCTCGTTGGATACGCCGATGTCAAAGTCTTTGCTGATGTTGCTGGTGACTGTGCCCAGGTCGATCGCCAGGGTTCCGGTGCCGGTGGCGCTGTCTGAGCCTTGTGTAATTTCAAAGGCCTTGGATTGCCGTGCGACACTGCAGCGTGGCGAAATGGTCAGGGTCAAGGTATTGGCAACGCCATCCGGTACCGTACAGGTGTAGGTTTGATTGCCGGTGGTGCTGGTAAAGCTGTTGCAACTTCCCTCCAGAACAGCGATAGAAGTTTCGGTAACGGTAACTTGCCTGGCGATAGAGATTGTACCTTCGAGGGTTCTTGGAATAATGGCACTGAAATTAGGCCCCTCGATGGCATACGATAGGTTACCGTTATCATCGGTCAGCGGATTAAGTTCCATGGTTACGTCAGATGGGGTTACGCCGCCACCGGTTGCGTTCAGGGTTGCGGTTCTGGCGGTTGTTTCCAGGGTGCATTGGTACGTTGACGGACTGCCGTCAGTGGGGTGGGTCATGTTGCAATCACTGCCATTGATGGCTACGGTAACCTCGTCGCGCTTGCCACCGGTGATTTGGCCATTAATCGTCCAGGTATGGTTTGTGGCGGTCGCTAAGGTCAGGGTACAACCCGTCGAGGAGGGTGCCACAATGCAGCTGTCATCTTTTCCCCCTTGGCTGGCGCTGATGGTGACTTTTGGCTGGTCGGTTGTGATGGTGCAGCTGTAGGTAGTGGTTGTGGCGGTGCAGGTATTGCTGGTATTGCCGTCGGTAATCGTGACCGTAGGTGTGCTTCCGGCTTCAGGATCAAAGTTGCCTGACAAGATGAACGTAGGCGCGCTGACGCCTGGGCACAGGCTGTTGTCAACGCTGGTATCGACGGCATTGAGTGTGGTGCCGGACAGAGAGCGTTGAATAAACTTGGACGCCAGTTTCAGGTTGCTGATCGATTGCGCCTGTTTCTGACATTCGTTGGCAACCTGGGTCTTGGTATTTTTGCCATTGATGATTAAAAAGTTATGGCAGTCATAAGGTTTATTGACGCCCTCGTTGCGAATAATGCTGCCATTTTGCCGCCGGGTGAAGTAGTTTCTGGCGGTGTTCAAGGTTGCCGGCGCACCGGCTAATTCCTCGGCAAAACAGGTGTTATCGCCGTTACTGGCCACACCCAGCAAGCCAACATTGCCGCGCCAGCCACCGGGGCCTACGCTTTGCTTGGCGATGGCCGGTTTCGGGCATTCCGTGAACCAGGTGTCTTGGCCTGCTGTAGCGATATCGCCATCGAGATTGTGGATGCCATCAGGCCCATCGGCGCAGTTGCCGCCCACATAGCAGACATAAGGTGCGGAGGTTGAGTCGGGTTCCGGTTTGAAGACACAAAACGCGCCACTTTCAGAGGCATTGAAGGTGAACAGGCTAACATCCAGTAACGGGTCGTTGTTCTTTTGGGTCGCACGAGAATACACAATCCCGGAAATAGGAATGATAATGCCGCCATTAAAGCGAATTTCGCGCCGGCAACTGAGGCCGTCACCGGTGGGTACAAACAGCTCAATGGACTCTTTGCCGTCAAGCTCATCATCATCGACCCGGCGGGCAAACAAGCCATTTTCAAATTCGGTGATGTTGGCGCTGGCGTCCGGGCATAGAAAAACAACTTCGCCAAAGCCATCGCCAAGGTCTTTGAGATATTGGGTTTCACCCTCGACCTCACGCGTATAAAGCCCTTGACTGGCATCGTGAGCGTCAATACCTTCCAATAGTTGATTGTTGTCATCGAACAGCGGAATATTGCGCTCGTCAAAAATCTCATCCGAGGAGCCTGCGACAGGTGACGGGCTTTTGGTCAGGCCAAGACTGCCGGCCGCAGCGTTTAAGGAGGCGATGGGATCTTGAAGTGTCAATTCCGTCTGGACGCTTACCCGCTCATCCTGCACCGAGGCGGAGCTGTTCATGGCGGTCAGCGCGGCGGCGCTGTCGCCGGCGGCTTTAACCAGATCGCCGGTGGCGCCCCAGGTGACATAGACAGCAACTTCCAGGCGTTGGTCGGGGTTGGTGACCGGGGTGACTTGCCAGAAACGCTGAAAAACGGCATTGGTGCCATCGATTTGATCCTTGCCGCTGGCAATGTTTCGGGGGTCGGCAGAATCGGCAGAATTGGTAGGCCATATACCCGCGTCAACGCGATCACGAAATTCCGCTTTTTTCTGATTGGCCAGCACAATGGCCTCGGCACGAATTTTGTTGTCGCCACTTTCCCCCAGCAAGCCAACCTGTAGGGAGCTTACGGCCAGCAAGCCAAAGGCAATAACGCCGGTGGCAATTAAAACCTCCAGCAGGCCAACGCCTCGTTGTCTGATCAATAATGAACGCATGGGATTCTCCATGTCAGGAAAGTTTAAGGGGTCCAGTCACGCCAGGAACCGGCCACGATCGCGCCAGTGCCGGGAATGAAGGGGTCGTCAACGGTGCTGTCGCCAAGCGGAACATAAACCAACTTTAGCGTGCCGCCTGAGCCGTTATTGACGGCGTTACTGATGATACTGCCCTTAACCACGGGGTTACCGGTGATGCTTAATTCGCCGGCAACGAAGATCACGCCATGAACCTGGCCGCCGGTGATTTTCAAATCACCATTGACAATCATGATCACCGGTACGTTAGGGCTGCCGATGGTGGTGCCGGCACCGCCAATGCTGGTGGTTGTCGTGGAAGGGGCATTCAAGGGGCCAACCCAAACCAGTCCGGTTACAGTGTTGGGCGGGGTGGTTCCGGCGTTGTAAAGCTGGTTGAGGTCATCGGCCATGCTGCGTATTTCGCCTTTGCTCAAGGCAAAAAACAAGTCAAAAAAATCCTTATTGGTCAGGCTGGCAAGGTTAGGGTCGTTGCCGATGACATCGATACCGGCGCCGGCATTGCGGTCAGAAACTTTCTGGGTATTCTGCGTTTCATCCGGGTCATCGAGATCTTCTTTGTCGTAATCGGTTATGCGCGTGTTGCTTGGCCTCAGGTATGTGCCGAATGCGGCGCTACTGGTGTCCGGAATACTGCCCGACCAGATGCTGCTGTTGTTATAACGGTTAACGATGGTGGCGTTACCAAATGCTGCTACACCGGCTTTGAGTACAAAAGGCTGTTTAGGGCCGCCACCGTTGAGAATCGCAAAGGAATCCAGGCATTGGAATGTTGTGCGCACGGCTGAGCAATCGTCGCTCCAGCCTCTGGCGACAATCATGGCGCGTTTGGTGGGAATGGCGCCAAAAATGGTTGCGTTAAAACAGTTCATGCCGGGTTGGCAGTCACAGGCGTTACCCGATGTTATATCGTAGTAGAACAGCGCCAGATTGGTTTGGCCGCTGGCGGTTAAAGTGACCGGAGCGGCAGGCGTGGCGGGCATGGCACAGCTGGCTTCCGTGGGCTGTTGCGTGGCGTCTGGTGCGGAAAAATCAACCTGATTGTCGGCGCCGGAGAGGCCGGTACTGTTGTCGATTTGGTCGATGCCACCTGCCATGAAATAGGCGATGCCACGATCCATGGCCGCGCTTGCCGCCGCTTCGGCCTGGGTGTCGCGGTACTGATTGGCGCTCATTTGTGTTTCGGTGAGAATGGTTTTGCTGCTGGTTAATACCACTAAGGTGATGCCAATCAGTAAGATCAGGGCGATGAGCGTGGTAGCAAAGCCGCGTTGTTGATAGCGAGGAGGGGGGAGGGTGGTCATGATGGCACCTCAGGCGTCAAAATACATACAGGCGGTCATTGCGCACTTGAGTACTGGCGCGCAGCGTTTTGGTGACCGTGGCATCGTCGCCAAATGTCCCGGTCAGCACGATATTGACCAGGCGGCGCTGTACCAGTTGATCGCCCGTGGATGGGGTTGTGCAGTCAATGTTGTCGGTTGACGATGTCGGGTCGGTTTTATTACGACAGCGGGAGGTGGCTGCCAGCTGCCCGGTTTCTTCAAAGCTGAAAGTCAGTTCGGTAATGTTGATTTGTTCGTGACCCGTGTTCAGGGTAAACGATTCCCAGGCATCTGACCCGTTACTGCAATCGGTGCTGTTCTCGCCGCTAAGGCGCATTTGAATGCGATCCCCATTCAGCCTGAAGCCGAAAAAATTGAATTTGAATTGATCAGGGTCAGTGTCGTCATCCGTGTTACTGATGTCGTAACTGTATAGAATGCAATCGCTGGTGCCTGAGAAATTGACGATATTGATATTGTTGGCGGGTGTGGCGAATGGATTGTTCAGGGTGTTGGCTTGTGCGGTGGCGCCAAACCAAAAACCAGCCCGGCGAATGTCGTTAATCATCAAGCTCATGACACTATCCAGGTCATGATTCAGGCGGGTGGCGCGGGTGATGTCGCTGTTGGCAGTGATCGTGCTCTGGTAAATAACCAAGGTGGTGCCAATGACAATCAAGCCGACCAGCATCGAAATCATCAGTTCTAAAAGCGTCAATCCTCGCTGGGTTTTCATGGGTAATGCTCCTTTTTGCATCAGCAATCAGACAGGCTTGGCAAGCCCTTTTTGCCACTGGGCAGAAGGCCGCCTGTCGGCGCACAAGACTTGACCCGGCCGGTATTGGAAACGATAACGCGACCTGCATATTGCTCAGATGTAAACGTGACTCCGCTCGCACCCGTGGTGCCTCGCCTTGGGTCAAAGGTATTGGTGTTTGCAGATTGCGCCGCTAAGGCAATTGCGCCGAAGTTGGCGCTGTCGATGCGTTTAAGCTCGCAAAAATCAGCAGCGGTCGAATCGCTGACCGCGCAGTCACAATCGTTTTTGACGGTCAAACCATAGCACCAGGCCCCGGCGGCGCCCGCTTTTCGGCTGATGACAACAGGCGTTTGTCGTTTCAAGGCTTCGGTACGGGTTAGCTGCAAATCGACTTTATACCCTTCCAGCACTTGTTTAAGGCGATTGCGCTCCAGTACGCCCTGGTAAGAGGGCACGGCAACGACCATGACAATGGCGGCTATGCTCACGGTAATCATCAGCTCCAGTGCGGTGAAGCCGTCATTGAAAGTGTGTTTCATCATACGGCACCTGAAAGGCCTGTGGCGAGTGCAAACGCAATTCCAGCCTGAAGGGGCGCTCAGACGCCATGAAAGTAACGTCTGGCACAGGCCATGATGCGGGTGTTATAGCCATTCCCCCTGAAAATATAGGGTAAAGCTATGACATTAGATTATAGTAGTTTGTGCCAAAATGCTGTTAATTGGTTGGCGAAATAGGTTTTCCATAAGATACAGAAACTGGTTGCCGTGGACAAAGCTGTCTTGCCAGCCAGTGATATTAAGGCTATGCCCCTTGTTCCATCAAACATCGCCGCGCCGGCGCACGCATCTTGCGGCCGAAAAACGTCTATGATTAACGGTGGCGGCGACAGGTCAAAAAACTTTATTAGGAGGGTTTATGAAGCAAAAACAAGCCGGATTTACATTGATTGAGTTGATGATTGCGGTTGCCATTATCGGCATTGTCGCTAGTATTGCCTATCCATCCTATCAGGACAGTGTGCGCAAAAGTCGGCGTTCGGATGCCAAGGCGGGCTTATTAAGCCTGCAAATGGCACAGGCAAAATTTCGTGCCAGTTGTCCTAGATATGCGGGTGCAATCGGTACCAACTCAGCGTGTTCAACTACCGGTACATTTACCGTCAAACACGGCGGCGATTCCCCTGATGGGCATTACACCTTGTCCATTGTTGCAGCAGATGCCAACAGTTATACGCTACGCGCAACGCGCAAAGCTGGTGGCGCTCAGGCCAGCGACCGCTGTGGTGATTTTCAGGTCAATCAGGATGGCGTTAAATCGTTATTGAACAACAGCGGTGGTCAAACCGTGGCAACGTGTTGGTAATGATCGATTCAGATTAGCCAGATTTAAGGCAGCCATTTTAAGTTTGCAGTCGCCTGGGCTGTCATTGACAGGATATGCCGACGCCGCGAGGCACATTGCTACCTGGCTAAATAATAAAAAAGGCTTTAACAGCGCTTGATTTTATTATTGTCAGTTGGAGTGAGGGTGTTTTGTACTCTGCCAAAGTCATGACTGCTTTTTGGAGGGGGTGTTTTTCAACTTCGCCATGAGTGTTGCATGGCGGCAAAGGCAACCCGACTTTTTAAGGTAAATTTTCTAAGCCTTTGATTTAATTGGTGCCTGGGGCCGGAATCGAACCGGCACGGTGTTACCACCGAGGGATTTTAAGTCCCTTGCGTCTACCTATTTCGCCACCCAGGCAAGCGGCCTATTTTAACCTGAAATTATTTGAAATGCTATTTTGATTGGTTTTTCCAGCCATTCTCAGTTTGAGCATTTGCACTGTGCTTTAGACTCTAAATTGAGAATGGCTGGTGAGGTGTGGGAGCTAGGGCTTAAGCGCCGTCACCAAGGCATTGACCTGCTGGCGGTGGCTTAGCTGAATGTCGGTAAAGCCTAAAAACTTGAGCAAATCCAGCGAGATGTGAGTGCGCATAACGTGGTTTTCCGATTCGTCGCTGAATAAATGCACAATCCATTGTTCCAGTAAATCCAGCCGGTTCATCTCGGTCAGAACCTCGAAATAACGCCTCACTTCCAGCTGAATGCTTTCGGTGTGGGCGTTGATGTCGTCTAAGCCGTAACGGTCGCCGTTGACGAACAAGCCGCCTGGCTTTAACACCCGGAAGATTTCCGCCATCACTTGATCGCGATAAGCGTGTTCGAAATTATGCAAGGTATAGGCGGATGCGATGACATCAAAGCTGGCATCGGGCAAGGTTTGCAGGGCGCTCAAGGCATCGTTCAGCACCAGTTGCAAACGGCCTTCATTCAGCCAGTTTTTAAGGCTTTCCCGGGCCTGGTTTTGCATGGTTGCGGCGATTTCTACCGATTCAATTGTGCTATCAGGGCAGGCTAAAAGCAGTGCCAGGGTAGTGATGCCGGTGCCGCCACCGAGTTCATAAATGTTGATGGGGCGGTTTTGTCGGTCGCGATAAGCTTTAGCCGCATCGGCCGCACATTGGCTCATGATTGGCGCCTGCGGGCAGATTTTCGACAGCATGGCATATTCCTGGCCAATTACGCCTTCGAACATGGTTTGGTCGGGATGGGGAGCTTCGGACATGAGTTGCCTCCTTATCGATTGCTGTCGCTGTGTTGATGCCGGTCAAGCTGGGTATGGGTGCGATGAAAATTGGGTAGGGTGGATAAGCTTTAAGCGCATCCACCTAACGTATCGCTGCGTACAAACCTAATCAGGTTTTGCCGGATGCGCTAACGCTTATCCGGCCTACATTTACCGTGTTGCTATTGTTAGAGTTGCAAGGGTTCGGTAATTTACGAACCGCGCCCTTTCAGGTTTTGCGGATGGTGCCGTCGGGTATCGCGCAAAATTAAAGCGCGTTCAGCACCTTGGCCACGGTTTCGCCCATCGCCGAGGGCGTGGGTGCGATGGTCACGCCATAGTCTTTGAGGATTGTGACCTTTTCCGCCGCGCTTTCGCCACTGGCCGAGACAATCGCACCGGCATGACCCATGCGCCGACCCTGCGGCGCGGTGAGCCCTGCGATATAGGCGATCACCGGTTTTTTCATGTTTTCTTTGGCGAACAGGCCGGCTTCAACTTCTTGGGGGCCGCCGATTTCGCCGATCATCAGCACGACATCGGTTTCGTCGTCTTGTTCAAAAAGTTCAAAAATATCCCGGTGCGAGCTGCCGTTGATCGGATCGCCGCCAATGCCGACTGACGTTGATATGCCTAAACCCAAACGCTTGAGCTGGTCGGCGGCTTCATAGCCCAAGGTGCCGGAACGGCCAACGATGCCGACTCGACCGGGCAGATAAATATGGCCGGGCATGATGCCGAGCATCGATTTTTCGGGGCTGATGGTGCCGGCGCAATTAGGGCCGGTGAGGCGCATGCGTTGGCTTTCAGGCAGCCGGCGCAGAAAATTTTTCACCTGCATCATATCCTGGGTGGGAATGCCGTCGGTGATCGCCACGCAGTAGCGGATACCGGCGTCAGCAGCTTCCATGATCGAGTCGGCGGCGAACGCCGGTGGCACGAATACAATACTGGCGTCAGCGCCGGTTGCCGCCACCGCTTCGGCCATGGTGTTGAACACCGGAAGGCCCAGGTGGGTCTGGCCGCCTTTGCCGGGAGTGACGCCGCCGACCACGTTGGCGCCGTAATTGAGCATGTCCTGGGCGTGAAAACTGCCGATTTTGCCGGTGAAGCCTTGCACCAGAATGCGGGTGGTTTGATCGATTAAAATGGCCATTGAGTCTCCTTATGCCGCATTCTCAAGTGAGGCATTACGCGCTGCCACGGCTTTTTCCGCCGCTTCCGCCAGCGTTTCGGCGGTAATGATCGGCAGGCCGCTGTCCCGGATGATTTTTTGTCCTTGTTCGACATTGGTGCCGGACAAGCGCACCACTAAGGGTAATTTCAGGTCGATTTTACGCACCGCCTGCACCACGCCTTCGGCGACCCAGTCACAGCGGTTGATGCCGGCGAAAATATTGACCAGCATGGCTTTGACATTATCGTCAGCCAGCACCAGTCGGAAGGCTTTTTCCACCCGCTCCGGCGAAGCGCCGCCACCGATGTCCAGGAAATTGGCGGGTTCGCCGCCGGCCAGTTTGATCATGTCCATGGTGGCCATGGCCAGCCCCGCGCCATTGATCATGCAGCCGATGTCGCCGTCCAGGCCGACATAACTCAAGCCCCGGTCGGCGGCGGCGGTTTCCCGTGGCGCTTCCTGGGTTTTGTCGCGCAGTTCGGCAATGCGGTTTTGCCGGAACAGAGCGTTTTCGTCAAAGCCCATTTTCGCGTCCAGGGCTAACAGATCACCGCTTTGGGTGAGTACCAATGGATTGATTTCAAGCAGATTGGCGTCAGTATTACGCAAGGCCCGGTAACAGGCTTTGATGGTTTTGATCGCATGGCTGAGAGCGTCATTGGGAATGCCCAGGGCAAAGGCCATTTGCCGGGCCTGGTAATCGAGCAAACCCACCGCCGGTTCGATATAAATGCGGGTGATAGCGGAAGGCTTGCTTTGCGCCAGTTCTTCGATGTCCATGCCGCCTTCGGCGGAACCGATCATGACAATGCGCTCCTGGGCGCGGTCAACCAGAAAACTTAAATAAAGCTCTTGGGCAATGTCGGTGCCGGCTTCGATGTACAGGCGAAAGCAGCGTTTGCCGGCAGGGCCGGTTTGCTGGGTAATCAGTTTCTTGCCGAGCAGGCTTTCCGCGGCTTCAGCGACGTCGTCTTGAGTTTTACATAACTTGATGCCACCAGCCTTGCCGCGTGCGCCGGAATGAATTTGCGCTTTGACCGCCCAGATGTGCCCGCCGATTTCGCGGGCGCGTTGCACGGCCTCTTCAGGGCTGTAAGCCAGTCCGCCTTCGGCGATTTTGACGCCGAATTCACTTAAAATCTGTTTCGCTTGATATTCGTGGATATCCACTCGTAATCCTCAGGTTCCAGTTATCAAAATAGGGGGTCAAGATTGGGTCTTGTTGGCGATGGCTTCGGCCTGCGCCACGATATTGTTGGCCATGCGTTCCGAGGCGGCATCAATCAGTCGGCCATCCAAAGCCGCCGCGCCCTTGCCTTGGGCGGCGGCCTCCTGCAAGGCTTCGAGAATGCGTTTGGCTTTGTTGACTTCCGACTCGGGCGGGGTGAACACCTTGTTGGCCAGCTCGATCTGGCTGGGGTGAATCGCCCATTTGCCTTCACAGCCCAACGCCGCCGCGCGTTTGGCGGCCAGGATATAACCATCCGGGTCTTTGATGTCGCCGAAAGGGCCGTCGATGGCTCTCAGGCCATAAGCCCGGCAGGCGACGATCATCCGGCTCAAGGCGGCGTGCCATTGGTCGCCCGGATAATCGGGATTGAGGCCGCCGATGTTGACCGTGCGCGCCCGGTTGCTGGCGGCATAATCAGCCACGCCGAAATGCAAGGCTTCCAGCCGCCCGCGCGCGCCGTGTTCAGCGATGCTTTCGACATTGGCCATGCCCAAGGCGGTTTCGATCAACGCTTCCAGGCCGATTTTGTGGCTCAGCTTTTGCTGTTTTTCCAGTTGACTGACCATGGCTTCAACCATGTACACATCGGCGTAAACACCCACTTTGGGAATCAGTAAGGTATCAATTTTCGCGCCGGCCTGTTCGACCAGATCGACCACGTCACGCACCATGTATTCGGTATCCAGGCCGTTGATGCGTACTGACAAGGTAATGCCGTGGCCGCGCCAGTCCAGATCGTTGATCGCCTCAATGATGTTGTTACGCGCCTGAAGCTTGTCGTCAGGGGCGACTGCGTCTTCAAGGTCGAGGAAGACGACATCGACACCGCTGGTCAAGGCTTTTTCAAACATACCCGGATTGGAGCCGGGAACGGCCAGTTCACAGCGCTGTACGCGGGGCCGCGCCGGTTCAAATAATGTATGACTCATGGGGGGGTTTTTTAGTGGGGTCTGAGAAGTCAGGATTTGCTATACAAAGCCTGAGCAAATCAAGCTATTGTAATTTACCGGTTAACAATGTCAATCAGGCCCAGATGCTTGCCGAGCATTCTCGCCAGGTGTCATGTCACTGTTTAGGCGTGATGGCCTGGCTGATCGACGGTTGCTATCAGGTGGCGCTTTTATACCTTTCTGCCGGCCTCCCTGTTTGGCGGAGGGGGATTTTTGCAGCGTGGCTTAAGCCAGTCCCGGATTGCGCTACGCCCATCCGGGCTACGCGGTTAAGATTCACTGAAAGATGTCGTCGCCATGGCCGTTTGATAGGCTGTAAGCGTCTCCAGCAGCGGTTGTTGGTCGGCCTGCTCGGCCAGATAGGCAATAATATCGGCCAAGGTAATGATGGCACGAACTGGAATCTGATGTGTTTGTTCGACTTCCTGTACGGCGGATAGGGCACCTTGTCCTCGTTCCTGCCGGTCTAGCGCGATTAACACGCCGGCGGGTGTGGCTCCGGCCGCTTTAATCAAGGCGACCGATTCGTTGACCGAAGTGCCGGCGGTAATGACATCATCGACAATCAGCACCTGACCCGACAGAGGCGCGCCAACCAGATGGCCGCCTTCGCCATGATCTTTAGCTTCTTTGCGGTTGAAGGCAAATGGATAGTCGCGCCCGTGCTGGTCGGCACAGGCAATGGCCAAGGTGCTGACCAGGGGAATGCCTTTGTAAGCGGGGCCATACAAAGCATCGATGGTGATGGGCCAGTTGGCCAGGGCTTGGGCGTAGAAGCGTCCGAGACTGGCCAGCTGCGAGCCTTGGTCGAACAGGCCGGTATTGAAAAAATAGGGGCTTTGACGCCCGGATTTCAGTTGAAACTGGCCAAAACGCAACACCTGATGCTTAAGGGCGAAGGTGATAAATCGCTGTTGATAGTTGTCCATGACGGTATGTGGATGAGTTGATGAAAATGGCCGGCTACAAGGTGCAAAGGGCGGTTAAACCTGGCCGTTGCCAGGCGCGCCATTAACTTAAGTGGCGAACACCTGGCTTCCAGTCCGGTATTTTAAGCGTTGTTTGTCAAAATTCAGCCAAACGCGTTGCGTTTGGCCAAGGCTGAGAGAACTGGGCAAGGTAGCCTGGCTCAAATGTCAAAATCCAGCTCAAACCCGCCGTAGGCGAAAATCGGCATCCCTGGACGTGGGCCGTGCGGCTGGCGTGAGGCCAGGTATTGCTCGTTGTTGGCGTTCTGCACACCGCCTATCAGCTTGACGCCTTTGGCTACGTTCACGTAGGCGGCGACATCAACGATGATAAAGTCGTCTGTTTTGCCAAAGCGCGCATCCGGCTCACCATTGCCATTGAGCTGCAACGAAGTATTGCTGGCGCTGGTGAAGGTTTCGCCAACATAGTTACCGGTCACATCGATGCCCCAGCGGTCGAAATGCAGGCCGGTGCCGAAGCTGAGTGCGTATTCCGGTATGTAGGGGATACGGTTACCTTTTTTGCCGAAGCTGAAAATTGACTCTGGATCGGTCGATGACGCATCATTTTGCTGCTCGGTGTCGGTATAGGTGAAAGTCACGAAATAAGGATTCTGGAAACCCCAACCAAACGCATCGCCAGCATCGAAATTCACCGCCAATTCAACGCCGCGTGAGTCAACTTCGCCAAAATTCTGGCTGTCGCCGGTGCCAGTGCCGCCAATGTTATCGACCACCAGCAAATTTTCGAACTGGGTGTAAAAGCCGATCACTTCCGCTGATAAAGCACCTTGCTGAAAACGCACGCCCAGTTCGTAGGCATTGCTGGTTTCCTCGCGTTGATCATTAACCACGCTGTTTTGCGGGCCGGGTGGTGAAAATCCCCGGTGAGCACTGGCAAAGACTTTCCACCTGTCATCGAATGTGTAATCGACACTGGCGCCGCCAGCAAACAAATTCAGCGATTGGCTGCCATTTCGGGTCGGTCTGAGGACATCGCGGTTGCGTTGCTGAAGAAGCTCGTAACGAATGCCCGGGGTAAAGCCTAAAGCTCCGAACTCGATACGGTCTTTCAGAAAGAAAGCATAGGCGCGGGTGTCTTGCCTGCGGTTGTCCTGGCCGCCGGGTAGAGTATCTGGCGCGCCGAAATTATTGCCAACAATAACGCCATCCGCATTTTGAAAATGCGTCAGCTGCTGTTGAAAACGGCGCTCTCCGTCTTCGTGGTAACGGAAGCCGCCATTCAGGGTATGGCGCACGTCTCCGGTCTCGAACCGATAGGTGGCCATGGTTTCGACGCCACCTAAATAATATTCGCGGTTGTTGTCACGCACTCTCAGGCCGCAGGCCAGTTGCCCTTTAAGACATGCCAGACCGTCACCGGCAAAGCCGCCGCGCGAGGCCGCGCCAGCCAGCGCTTGCGACAGGTTCTGGTTGCCCGCCAAGCCGCCGGAGCGGGCGCGTATGTCCTGTAATTTGCTCCAGTTGCGGGCAAATTCACTGTAATACGCCGTGGTGACGATATCCAGATCATCGGTGGGTGAAACAAAATAGCGCGCAAAACCGCGAAAATGCTCGGTTTCAATGTTATCGAACCGTGAAGCAGCGTAGCGACGGAATGGGTCGCGCCGAAAATCTTCTTCACTCAGGCCCAGATAGGTTTCGTCCGCTTCCATATTGGAATAACCAAACTTGACCTCAAAACGCTGATAAAGGTTGGTGTTCGGCTCCCAGGACAAGCGCACCATGGGTTCGACTTGATGAAAACCTGTTTGATCGCCATTGCGAAAATCGGCGGTTTCATCGATGCTTTTGAAGCCATCCGAACGCCGGAAAAAACCTTCCACTAAATAGCCAAAGCGTCCGTGTGCTGTCTCCACCGTGTTGCCAACATAACCATGCGACTGCACACCGTTATAGCTGCCGTAGGTGGTTTTTAGATAGGCTTTTCCGGTTTCCGGAATCGCGGTCGATAGATAATTCAACACGCCGCCGGTGATGTGCGGGCCGTAGTTGATTTGGCTGCCGCCTTTCATCACTTCAATACCGCTCATGCGCCCGGCGGCCGGAGAAAAATAGGCTGCCGGTGAGGAGTAAGGGGCGGGTGCGGTTAAAATACCATCTTCCATCACCGTAATCTTGGCACTGCGCGTGGTGTCCACGCCGCGAAAGCTGATGTTGGGAAACAGCCCGAAACCGTCCTCTTCGCGGATATTGACGCCGGGTACTTTGCGCAGAATACGGTTGATGTCGCTGTAGGTTTGGTCGCGAATCGCATCAGTATCGATATAGTGTGCCGATGCGGCAAGGCCCCGTGCCTGATTGGCATCGCCGATAACCTTGACGGTATCCAGGAGTGCAGTTGGCGGTTGCTCAGCAGCACGAACAATGGGGATAAGCCCGGCGGCGCCCAGTAGCCAGACCGCGCTATGTTTCCAATGCAACATAAATACTCTCCCTAAGCAGATAAAAGGTGAATGGACTCACCGGCTGAACAGTAGGGTTAGAGTATATTATTTGTAAATACGAATCAATCTCATTTGTATTAAATATTCTGCACTCATCACAGATCAACGACAGCATCGGGATGTCGGTCAAAGAATGCGGTCAATACATCTGCCTAAGCTCTTATGGTATCCATGCTGGCGAAGCCTTTGCTGACCACTCCAAGGTCTAAAGCACAGTGAATATGCTCAAACTGAGCATTGCCGGCATGGCCGATGTGACGTGCAGAAGATAAACAGTGTGTCGATTGATGCCAGGTTGACAGCCTATGGCCTGTTAGAGACGGGTGTTTTTTGTCAGGCTGGTTTGTCAGCGACCTAAGGGTCGGGCAATCAGGCGTTGCCAGAAACCTAAGGGGCGGGTAAGCGGTGTGGAGCAATGGCGGTAGCCTTGATATTCAATGCCTTGAAAAATAGCTTCGCGCAGCCAGTGGTAGGCGGCAGGAGAAAGTTCGCGCAGGGTGTCGGGCATGAGCATGTATTGCGCAAACAGTTCGGCCATTTTTTCATTGATTTTGCCGTTATAGCGGCCGTTGTTAACTTCCCAAAGATATTCAAATGCCTCAAACCAGCGCGATGGCCATAGTCCTAAAGTGGCGTGTTTGATTTGGCGCATGAAGACAATGTCGTTGGAGACTTTGTGATACCAGAAAAAAAAGTACAAGGTTTGATCGCCATCCCAGAAGTGAAAGTTATCGATGACATGGCCTAGCTCATGAATGACCAGCGGTAGGCGAAAATCGACCAGATAATTCAGGCCAATGTCTTTCCAGTAATTGCCGGCCATGGCCTGGTCAAAATTTTTCAGGGTAAACACAATACGGTTGCTGCCGCTGAACACTTGCGCCACGACATTGCCGTGAAAGCCTTCGCCGGGTGTCAGGCTTAACGGTAAGGTATCGTCTTCCCAAACCCAGCTGTCCAGGTCATGGGGGAACGCTTCCTGAATCAGGGTGCGTGTTGGGCCTTCAATGTTGTGTTGATCGAGTACATCAGCCAGGTTTCGAATCGGACGGGCGCGGGTGATAAAGTCGCGCATAAAGGGCGGAAGCTTACGCAGGGCCTTTTCAAAAAGGCGCACATGATGACGCTGAAAGCGGGGGGTATCAGGTGTTTCGGCTTGTTTGATCGCGGTTTTGGTGTCATAAAACAACGCCAGCACCCGCAGTGCGGTGTCCAGGTCGCCTTGCCAATAAGCGGTCAGGCGGCATAACGGGCCTTGCCCTTGTTGCCGGCAGTCCTGGCTGTGTTCGGCCAGCAACGCTTGCCAGTCCGGGTGGCTGTGCCGGGTTAAATAGGCAACCGCACGCTGGCGCAGTGTCGGAGTATTGGCTTCATAGTGGTCAATGATGGCGCGTAATTGCGTGGCCGGTAAGTGGCCTTGTTGGTGGTCGGTACAAATAGTCGCGGCATCGGTTTGCAGGCTGAACCAGCGCTGGCTGAACAAGGGCTCGGCAAAGGCGCTACCTGTGGCCAGCGTTAAGCAGGCTAGCAGCCATGTTCCTGACCGACGCACGCTAGAAAGCTTCCGGCGCCAGTTTAACCAGGATACTGACCCGACGATTTTGCTGGCGTCCGGTGGCGGTGTCGTTGCTCGCCACCGGCTGAGTGTCGCCATAAGTAATGGCGCGCATACGATCACCGGATAGGCCTTGGGTGGTCAGATAGCGCAGCACTTCGGTGGCGCGGGCCGAACCAAGCTCCCAGTTGGAGGGGAATTGCAGAGTCTTGATGGGGCGGTTGTCGGTGTGGCCTTCAATCAGGATCAGGCCGCTGCTTTTCTGCAGTAAGGGAGCAATGTTGTCCAGCAGTGCCATGCCGGACTCTGTTAATGCTGATTGCGATGAGGCAAACAGGATGTGATCTTGAATTTCCAGTTGCGCGTAATCCTGGTTCATCTGAACCGTGATTTGCTCGTCCAGACCCAGCTGCCGCAGGAAGTTGCGTACCCGTTCGGTCAAATCCAGCGGCAGCGCCTCGATGACAGGTTGTGCCGGTGGCAGGCTGTCTGCGGGTGGCGGCTGTTGTGGCAACGGTGCGGGGCGCACTTCAGGTGGCGCCTTAGGCGCTGGCGTTGCCGCAACGGGAGGTAATTTAACAATGGGTAGCGGTTTTTCCGGTTCAGGCGCTGTGATGGGGGGCGTGGACGGCGCCGATGGTTGCTGTTGGGTTTGTTGGCTGCGCGCTGCCGAGTCGGTGAATTCGCTGAGCGATAGTAAAGTGACAATCAACATCAGCATCAGTACGAACACATCCAGATAAGACAGCACCCAGTTTTGCCGGGGTTGGCCGCTGTCATTGAGAATTTCTTCCAGCGCCTGAGTGGCCATCAGTGATCGAAACGGATTTTTATCAGTCATCGAATTTGAGTTCGTTGTCATAATGCGCCATGAACGAGCGCAGTGTTTCGCGGATAAACGATGGGCTGCGCCGTTCGGCAATCAGGGTAATGCCTTCCATGACCATGCTCATGATCATGATGCGTTGTTCGGTGCGTCTTTCCAGTTTTACGGCAATGGGCGTGAACACCAGATTGGCCAGTACCAGGCCGTAAAAGGTGGTGATCAGTGCCACGCCCATGTTGTAGGTAATCGCGCTCATGGCTTTGGCTTCGAGGATTTGCAGCATGTTGATCAGGCCCACCAGCGTACCCAACATGCCAAACGCCGGCGCGAAACTGGCCATGCTGTGAAAGATATTGGCTTCGGCGCGTTCCTTGGCGCGCAACCTGGCGATACGCCAGCGCAGCAAGGATAAAATATCTTCGGTGGGGGTTTGATCGACAATGAGCTGAAAACCGGTTTTCAGATAGGGATTGTTGATGGAACCAATCAGGTTTTCGATGGCGACAAAATCCCGGTTGAGCCACATGCGTGCGACATTGACCACTTCATCGGCGGCGCGTTGCGGATTCAGGGTTTCGTAAAAGAAGACGGCGCGAACCGATTTCAGTCCTTGCCGGATGTCGCGCATCGGATAGCTGAGCAGGGTCGCGGCCAGGGTGCCGAAAATGACTATAAACAGCCCCGGCAGATTAACCAGGGCCTGGGTGTTATTGGCGGCGAAAAACAGCATGAAACCAACCACAATCAGCGTCAACAAAAGGCCGAGCGCTGTGGAATGGTTGATGCGGTCAATCAGCGAGTTTTTGCGTTGCAGTGTCATGACATGGGTTGGTGAAAACGGAAAATTGCCCCGGACGCTCGAAGTTTTGCGCTCAGGCATGAAACGACCAGCCAGGGTAAATTTACAGTAGTCGGTCACTGAACAACGGCTGTCCTACCCAATCGGAACATACATTTTGGATACGGATGTAGCGCCATGGTTTCTCTTCCGCCTTTCGCAGGGTCGGGCGGATGGCTAGTTTTTGCTATGTAACGTCTGCATGGCCTGGTCAAATTGACCTTGTAACAAGGCATTGAACAACGGTGTGCTGTCGGCTATGGCGGTATCAATCTGTGCCCGGTCGGCTTTACCGGGAGGGTGCAGTACATAATTCACCACCTGGTTGCGGTCGCCGGGGTGGCCTATGCCCAGACGCAGGCGCCAGAAATCGTTACTGCCTAATTGTGCGGCAATGTTTTTTAAGCCGTTGTGCCCGCCATGGCCGCCCCCTTTTTTGAGTTTACAGACGCCGGGAGGCAAGTCCAGTTCATCGTGAATGATCAAAATTTGTGTGGCGGGGATTTTGTAAAACTGTGCCAGTGCCGCCACGGCGCGGCCACTGGCATTCATGTAGGTGGCAGGTTTCAGCAGCCAGGTGGAATCGTGTTTAGCCAGGGCGCCAAAAAATTTGGCCTCGGCTTTGAAATGAATGGCGTGTTGTGCGGCCAGCGTATCAAGCCACCAGAAGCCGGCATTATGCCGGGTAGTGTCGTAGTTTTTGCCGGGATTGCCTAGGCCCGCGAACAGTTGTATGCCGCTCATAACGCGTTTTAGTCCGTTTTAGAAGGTTGAGTGAATCGGAAAGGTCACCCTGACTTCAAGTCCGCCCAATGGTTCGGCGCGCTGAAAGGTCAGGTTAGCATGATGCAGGGTGGCAATGCGTTTGACCATGGATAGCCCAAGGCCGCTGCCCGCAACTTTATTGGCGGTTTCAACGCCGCGATAAAAGCGTTGGCAAATGGTGTTGTGCAATGCTTGGTCGATCCCCGTGCCCGAGTCGGCAACGCTCAACTCCAGGGTGTCTGCTTGCTTTAGGCTGATCATGACTTCACCGTCGGGCGGCGTATATTTAATCGCGTTATCCAAAAGGTTGCGCAGCAAAATTTGAATCAGGATACTGTTGGCGACCACGGGCTGGCTGTGGTGTTGTTCGAAACTGAGCGCAATGTTTTTCTTGCGCGCCTCCGGTTCCAGTTCGGTAATCACCTGAATGATTTCAAGGCTGAGGTCGATAGGCTGCTGCTGGAGATAACCGGGGTCGGATTCAATGCGCGAAAACGTCAGCAGTTGTTGAACCAGCGTGGTCATCCGTTTCACCGCCTGTTCGATGCGCGTTAATGCCTGTTGGCGAACGTCATCATCACTGGTGCGCAAGGCGACCTGCACCTGGGTGAGCAGGCCGGCTAGTGGTGTTTTCAATTCATGTGCGGCATCTGCGGTGAAGCGCCGCTCCGCTTCAAATGCTTGCTCTAGTTGCGCGAACAGCAGATTGATTTGTTTGACCACTGGAACAATTTCACTGGGTAGGCGCTGGGTTGGCAGGGGTTTCAGATAATGGGCTTCGCGCAGTGCCAACTGCCGAGCCAGCTTGGTGACAGGTTTCAGGCTGTAACCGACGATCAGCCAGATAATCGCGCCCAGAAATGGCAGGCTGAGCAATAATGGCCGCATCAGGTGCGCTGCGATTTCGTCTTTGAGCTGGCGTCTGGCGTTGGCGCGTTGGCCAACATGCACGATAAACGGGTTGTCTTTTTGTGACAGGCTGAAGATATGCCATTTGTGACCGTCCACCTTGACCTTGGCGAAGCCGTTATGCTGGTCGGAAAAGGCTTGTTCAGGCGCAGTGCGCGAGCGTAACAGTAAGCCGCTTTGTTTGTGAATCAGCTGAAAAGCGATTTTTTTCGGGAACGTGACGCCTTCCGGCGCTTCCGGTAATACTCGCGCCAACTGTTCCGGCGGAGTGAGCAGGGACGGGTTGTCGGTTGGCAGGCGGCGTACCAACGCATACAGCACATGAGCGGATTGTTCCAGTTCGGCATTGAACAGTTTCACCACTTCATCGCGGGTGACTTTGTAACTTAAATGCGCGGTGATCGCCCAGACCAGGCTACTGGCGGACAGTAGCGCGAACAATAACAGACTTTTCAGGGACAGTTGCATCAGTGTTCGTCGATGATGTAGCCGACACCGCGCACAGTGCGAATGAAACGTTGGTCCAGTTTTTTGCGCAGGTGATGGATATGCACCTCGATGGTATTGCTTTCGACTTCTGAATCCCAGGCGTATAAGGCTTGTTCAATTTGCGCCCGGGAAACCACTTTGCCGATATGGCTGAGCAGAAAGTGCAAAATGGCAAATTCCTTCAGCGCCAGATCAACGCGCTGGCCGTTGCAGGCCACAGTATGCGCTGCCGGATCCAGCACGATGCCTCGATGTTCCAGCAGTGGCGCGCCGCGACCGGCCTGACGGCGGCTCAGGGCGCGTAACCGGGCGCAGACTTCAGACAGGTCAAACGGCTTGACCACGAAATCATCCGCGCCGCTGTCCAGTCCGGCAACTCTGTCCGCCACCGTATCACGGGCGGTTAATACCAGCACCGGGGTCTCATCCTTACGTCTGCGCAGATTGCCGAGAATTTCCAGGCCGGAAGCACCGGGCAGGTTTAAGTCCAACACAATAAGCTGATAGGTATGGGTTGCCAAGACCAGTTCCGCCTGACGGCCATCGGTAATCCAGTCAACCGCATAACCTTCCATGGCCAGTCCTGCTTTCAGGCCATCGCCAAGGATTTCATCATCTTCAACCAGTAGCAAACGCATGAATGTTTCGTTCCTGAAAAGCGCTGATTTGTTTAGTGAGCGTCAATCATAACAGTACGACGCGCTCATGTTGTCAAGGGCCTGCCTTGATGTTTGTCAATTTGACCTGGCAAAAGGCCTTAGTCGGCTCCTGCGCGCACCTTATCATGCATGTTGACCTAAGGTGGGTAACGGCCGTTGTGGTCAACAAAATTACGCGAGAATCGTTTTACCTAGTAAAATAGTCAGAATTGTTGGTGTTGCCGAATTTTTAACCTCTATTGTCGCAAGTTTATGAGTAAAGTTGAATTATTATCGCCTGCCGGTACTTTGAAAAATATGCGTTATGCCTATGCGTTTGGCGCCGATGCGGTTTACGCCGGTTTGCCGCGTTACAGCCTGAGGGTGCGTAATAATGATTTTCTGCTGGATAATCTTGGCATTGGTATTGCCGAGGCGCATCGGCAGGGCAAAAAGTTCTATCTGGCGGCCAATGTCATCCCCCATAACAGCAAAATCAAGACCTATCTGGATGACTTGGCGCCTATTGTTGCCATGCAGCCTGATGCGTTGATTATGGCCGACCCGGGGCTGATCATGATGACCAAGGAACGCTGGCCGGAGTTAAGTATTCATTTATCGGTACAGGCCAATACGGTCAATTATGCGGCGGCCAGATTTTGGCAACGGCAAGGCATCGAGCGGATCATCTTGTCGCGGGAATTATCCTTGACCGAAATCGAGGAAATTCGCCAGCAGTGTCCAGACCTGGAGCTGGAAGTGTTTGTGCATGGGGCGTTATGTATCGCCTATTCGGGGCGCTGTTTGTTGTCAGGCTATTTTAATCATCGCGATCCCAATCAGGGCACTTGCACCAACGCGTGCCGCTGGAAATATGACACCGTGCCCGCTCAGGAAACCGCCGAAGGTGATTATGTTCCTAAGAGTGCGCCACTGTCGGTCGTGGATTTGCAAAATGCCGGCTGTGGCGGCGGTGAGCGTCATCCGTTGGCCGATGAGGTGTATTTTCTGGAGGAGGAAAACCGCCCAGGTGAGCTGATGCCAGTGATGGAAGATGAAAACGGCACCTACATCATGAATTCCAAGGATTTGCGCGCTGTCGAGCATGTGCATCGCTTGGTTGCCATGGGCGTGAACAGTTTGAAAATCGAAGGTCGAACCAAATCGCATTACTATGTCGCCCGCACCGCGCAGGTGTATCGTCAGGCTATCGATGACGCGCTGGCGGGCCGGCCTTTTCAGCCGGAATTACTGGGCGTGCTGGAAAATCTGGCTAACCGTGGCTACACCGGTGGTTTTTACCAGCGTCATAATAGTCAGGATTATCAGAATTACCTGACCGGCTACTCAAAAAGCCATCAGCAGCAGTTTTGTGGCGAGATCATGGCGTATGACGCGGCGACCGGTTGGGCCGAAATCGCGGTGAAGAATAAAATCAGCGTCGGTGATCGTCTGGAAATGATTTTGCCAGTGGGTAATCAGGATATGACCGTTGAGGCCATGCAGGATTTGTCCGGGCAGCCGATGACAGTGGCGCCGGGCGGCGGTTATCAGGTCAGAATTCCGGCGCCGGCGGTCGCGGCCGATCATGGTTTGTTAGCGCGTTATCTGTAAAGTAGCCCTGAAAGATGTATAAAGCCTGTATGGATGACAGTCATGGCCATGCAGCGTTATAGTGAGGGCTTAAGCTTGGGTTGAGAGCGGGCGGTTGCAAGAGGCCTCGGGCAAGCCATGATAAGGAGGGCGGCATGAATTTTACCACGGCGCGATTATGCGATTGTCATGCCAGCTCAGGGCATGTCCAAATCGCTGAACCGGTCTTCAGCAATTATGGCGCGACCACGGCTTTTTCCGGTCAAATACAGACCTTGAAGCTGTTTGAAGACCATGGCTTGATTGCGCAGACTTTAGCCGAGGCTGGCTGTGGCAGGGTATTGGTAATCGATGGCGGAGGCTCGCACCGCTGCGCACTGCTGGGCTGGCAGTTGGTACAGCAGGCGGTAGCGCAAGGCTGGGAAGGGCTGATTGTTTATGGCTGCGTGCGCGATAGCGTGCGCTTAAAGTCCTTGCCGATTGCCCTTCTGGCCTTGCAAAGTCACCCCTTGTACAGCGTCAATAAAGGGGATGGAGAACGCGGCGTGCCCGTGACCTTTGCCAATATCCAGTTTCGTGCAGGTCATTATTTATATGCCGATACCGATGGTTTGTTGGTCTCGGAAGCAGAGCTTAGTAACGCAACAGAGTGAAAAATATGCAAATTATATTAGCGAATCCACGGGGTTTTTGTGCCGGTGTTGACCGGGCCATCGAGATTGTCGAGCAGGCGCTGGATGCTTTTGGCCCGCCTATTTATGTGCGCCATGAAGTGGTGCATAACCGGACTGTGGTTGATGGCCTGAAAGCTAAGGGTGCGATTTTTATCGAGGATGTCAATGACGTGCCGATGGGCGCGACGTTGATTTTCAGCGCCCATGGTGTTTCCAAGCAGGTTCAGGAGGAGGCTAAGGCGCGTGAGCTGAAGATTTTCGATGCGACCTGTCCACTGGTGACCCGGGTTCATATGCAGGTGGCTAAACATGCCAATATTGGCCGGGAGGTCATTCTGATTGGCCATGCTGGCCATCCTGAAGTGGAAGGCACCATGGGGCAATATCAGCAAGGCAATGGGGAAGGGGGTATTTATTTGGTGGAAACACCCGAGGATGTCCAGCGCCTTGAGGTTAAAAACCCCCATGATTTGGCTTATGTCACGCAAACCACATTATCGATGACCGATACCAAGGTGATGGTCGATGCTTTGAGAGATCGTTTCAAGTCTATTCAGGAGCAAAAGAAAGACGATATTTGTTACGCGACCCAAAATCGTCAGGACGCGGTGCACGATCTGGCCGAAAAAACCGATATCATTCTGGTGGTTGGATCGCCGAACAGCTCCAACTCCAACCGCTTGCGGGAAATAGCCGAGCAATTGGGCAAACCCGCCTATCTTATCGATACCGCCACCGATATGCAGCAGGATTGGTTTGACAATGCGCATTCGGTAGGTGTGACCGCCGGTGCTTCGGCCCCGGAGATTTTGGTTCAGCAAGTCATTGCCCAACTACAAGCCTGGGGTGGACAGACCGTTAGTGAAAACCAGGGTATTGAAGAAAAAGTCGTGTTTTCATTGCCGAAAGGCTTGCAGAAAGACGTACCGGCATCTGTTTAGCCTAACGGGTGATTACCAAGGCTTTATAATCATCGCCTGAGGGCGACTCTGAACGACGGCGGTCAAGTGGCCCTGTCGCATAACGAAAAAAGTTAACGTATACTTTCCCGCTTAACTTATAAAAGGAGGATATCGATGGGGTTGTCAGCACAAGAATTGGTGGCGCAAGCAAAAGGTGTCATCACTGAAGTCGACGTAGCACAGGCTAAGGCCGGTTTGAGTAATTATCTCGTTCTGGATGTGCGTTCACCGGCGGAGTTTGTTACCGGCTCCATTCCCGGCGCAATCAATATTGCCCGGGGCATGCTGGAGTTCAAGATTGAAAATCACCCTGATTTCAAGGACAAACGTGATGCCGCCATTCTGGTTTATTGTCAGACCGGCGGGCGTGCCGCATTGGCTACCGAGGCTTTGAACAAAATGGGTTACACCCAAGCTGTCAGTTTGGCCGGTGGTTATCAAGCCTGGCTGCAAGCGGAGGCGGTCGCCTGAATGGCGCAACAGCTAACCGCAATGCGCTTGGACAAATGGCTGTGGGCGGCGCGTTTTTATAAAACCCGGCGCTTGGCCAACGAGGCTATCGCCGGTGGCAAGGTACATGTGAACGGTCAGCGTGCCAAGCCCAGTAAAGAAATTCAGGTCGGCAGTCAGCTGGCCATTCACAAAGAGCCTTATCGCTGGGACATCACCGTCACGGCCTTGAATCAACAACGCCGCCCCGCCCCGGAAGCGGCGTTGTTGTATCAGGAAGATGAGGCCAGTCGGGCGGCCAGAGCGCTGCAAATTGCCCAGCATAAGGAGGCCAGCGCATTACTGCCGCCGGTGCTTAATCAGCGGCCCAACAAAAAAGAACGCCGCCTGATTCATCGTTTCAAACGCGGCTGAATCAACGGCAGATCGGTGGCTTGGGCAGCCCTGCGATCAAGCAAGTTTGATACAGAGCATTATTTGGAAACAGGCGTTTAAGATAGCGGCTATTGCCCTTGGCCTCACCGAGTGTCGTGGCAATGGCCTTGCTGAATAGCCGGGTGTTGGGCAGGTGCTGGTACTCGGCATAATAATGGCGCATGAAATCGATGATTTCCCAATGAGCGTCGGTCAGGGTCAGCGCTTCCTCTTGCGCCAGCGCTTCGGCCAGCTTTGGCGTCCAGGCTTGCCAATCCAGTAAAAATCCTTTGGCGTCGCGTGCGGCCATGGTCAATCGGCATGGCTGAGTTTCAGGCCAATCAGGCCGGCGATGACCAGGCTCATCGATAGCAAACGTGGCCAATTGGCCGCTTCGTGAAAATAAACCATGCCCACCAAGGCCACGCCGACAGCGCCTATACCGGTCCAAACCGCATACGCAGTACCCAAAGGCAAGCTCCGCAACGCCAACATCAAGAAATAAAAACTGATCAGTCCAGATGCGCCCGTCAATACGCTAGGCCATAGCCGGGTCAAGCCTTCATTCAGCTTGAGACTGACGGCAAACACAATTTCCGCAACGCCTGCAGCCAGTAATAATGTCCAGCCTATGTGCACAGTGAATGCTTTCATGATGTCAAAATAGCTCGATAGAGCCTTCGATTTTGTTCTCAATCGCGTTGCTAGCCACCAAATCCTCAAAGAAATGCAGTTGATTGCGGCCATGTTCCTTGCCGTAATACAAAGCCTGGTCGGCCCGGCCAACAATGTCGGCGGCCACCAGATTGTGATTATCAACTTCCGTGGCGCCAATGCTGACGGTGACGGTGTCAATCTGAGGGAAGTGAAAATTGGCGACGCTGTCAAGAAAGCGTTGCAGCGATTGCTGGGTCTGCTCACGATTCAGGTTGCGCAACACAATGACAAACTCTTCGCCGCCAAAGCGAAACAGTAAATCAAATTTACGAAACGAGGCGCGCATGATGTTGGCCATCAGTAGCAGGATTTCATCACCAAAGACATGGCCGCGCGTGTCGTTAATGCGCTTGAAATGATCGATATCCACCACCGCCAGCCAGTTTTGTTGGCTGGTCGGTTTGCGTTGTTCCTGTTCTGAAGTCTGCTCGGGCGGGTCGAGCAGTTGGGGGATGGATTGTAGTTTATTGATGCTGTCTTCAAAAGTTTTGCGGTTCAACAGGCCGGTCAGTTTGTCTTTTTGATTTTCTTCCAGCAGGCTGTGAAAGTTATGGGTAATAGCCAGAATACTTCTGATGATTAAAGATTCGGTCTCGCTCAGTTTATGCGGCGTGCTTAAGGCAATAAAACCGACGATACGCACGATGCCTAAAATCGGATAAACGGTGTGGTGGCCATGCTCATCAACGCTGTTGTAGTGAGTGTGATTGGCTTCAATCCACTGCTGGACAAGCTTGATGTATTCCGGAATTTCGATATCGGTGAGTCGGATTTCATTGATTTCGGTGCGAACCTGATGCTGGCTGCCGGCAAATAAGGTCTCCTGGTAACGAATCAGATGCAAGGGCCGGTTGTCCGATCCTAGCCGATACAGCGAAACAGAGGGGACTTTCAGCAATTGTACCAAGGTTTTCAAGATACTGGTTTCGAAAATCTCGATATCGCGAATGCGGGTGATGTCGGCCAATCTGTTCAGAACAGAAGGCGCTTTGGGCATGTCTGTGGTCATGATGATTGTTTGCTGGCTTGCCTTAACAACGGGACATTGGACGAAATCTAAGCCAAATAGCATAGCAGAGCGGTAATGTCCGTGTCAGTATGTCGCTGTGCGGGAGCGCTTAGACCATAGCTGTCTGGCCTGCTGCAAGGCGGCTTGTTGCGTTAGCGTGGGGTCTAACGTGGCCAAGGCCAGGGCGGTGCTGCCTAATACGGCTTGCAGGCCATAGTCGTCATGCAGCCGGCCTTCCCAGACCGCCACCAAAGCCTCCGGTTGCAGCGTGGCCGGCGGCGTGTGGCGTTGTGGGCACAGTCTCGGCCAGGTGTCGATTTCGGTTTGTGATCCGGTGACACGAAAAACGTCGCAATCGGCGTCAGGGTTGCGCTCGCCTTCCCCTCCCTCGCCACGGAATATAGCCACGCGAGCATCGCCCAGCCGCACTGCGGCCTGTTGGTGTAGGTCGCGATAATTGCGATGAAAAATACCCAGCAGCGTGGCCTTGGCATGGCCCGGGTTGAGCATTCTGACCAGACTGTGTACTGGCGAACGCAGGCCCAGCAGGGCGCGTAAATCAATGAGCTGCGCTAATTGGGGTTGCAAGCAGGATAACGGCAGGTAGCTGAAATGCTGCTGCTTAAGTTGCCGCTCAGCCTCGGCCAGATCATGGGCGGGGGCCAGGCCAAAATAGGGTAGAACTTGTTCTACATACAACCGGTTGGCGGTATGGCCTGAGGCGCCGTGCAGCAGTATGCGAGTGCCTTGTTGGGCCAGCAGCAGCGCCGCTAATAAAAACCAGGGTGGGTGGCGGCGTTTGCCGGCATAACTTGGCCAATCAAGGTCCACTAGGTCAGGACGGCTTAATGGTGGCAAGCTGGCGCGTGCGGCGGCGACAAAACCGGCCAGTTCTTCGGCGGTTTCCTCCTTGACTCGCATCAGCATCAAAAATGCCCCGAGTTGTTCCGGTTGTACCTGATGGTTGAGAATCATGCGCATAGCGTCATGAGCCTGGTCAAAGCTCAGGTCGGCCTGGCCTTTTTTGCCGCGCCCAAGAATGCGAATGTAGGGCGCGAAAGCGTGTTCGGGAAGGTCGTAACGGGCAGTCATGGCTTACAGACGATAGGGCAGGTAATGGTCTACCAGCAAGGCTGCGAACACAATCATCAGATACACAATCGAATAACCAAAGGTTTTCATGGCCAGCCGGTCGGATTGAGTGCGTCTGAGCTTTTCTGCGTAATATAAAAACACGATGTTCAGCGGCACGATGGCAGCCAGATAAATCAGGCCACTCATGCCGGTCAGATAGGGTAGCAGCGTGACCAGTGCCAGCAAAATGGTATACAAGAGAATGTGCAGGTAGGTAAATTCCGGGCCGTGGGTGACCGGCAGCATGGGAATGTTAGCCTTGGCGTATTCCTCGCGTCTGGCCACCGCCAGCGCCCAGAAGTGCGGCGGCGTCCAGACAAAAATAATTAAAAACAGCAGTAAGGCAAAGGCATGAACCTCGCCGGTCACCGCGCACCAGCCCAGTACGGGCGGCGCCGCCCCCGCCGCACCACCGATGACGATATTTTGTGGTGTCAGGGTTTTCAGGTAGGCGGTGTAAATAATGGCATAGCCGATCAAGGACAGCAGGGTCAGCACGGCGGTGAGCCAGTTGATCCACACCCCCAGCAGCAGCATGGACAAAGCTGCCAGCGCCAGCGCAAAGGTAATTACCTGACGGGGTTGCATACGCCCTTCCGGCAGCGGCCGATGTTGCGTGCGGGCCATTTTGGCGTCGGCTTGCTGATCGAGGAAATGGTTGATCGCGGCCGCGGAACTGGCGGACAGGCCGATGCCCAGCGTGCCGACGGTCAACACCCATAGTGGGGGCAGGCCGGGTGTGGCCAACAACATGCCGACCACGGCGGTAAAAACAATCAGCGCCACGACCCGGAGTTTGCAGAGTCCCAGATAATCGCGCCAGGTGGGTTTGGCAGGAAAGGTTGTCGTTGTCATGGCTTATAGTCGTTTAGGTGATGCGCCGCATTGCGATATGCCGTGCTTTAAGGGGCAAGGTTTATTCGGTGATAGAATACCTAACATTCCGCTCAGGATATAGACTTATTGCTGCGTCGTCCCGTCCTCGGGTGGGGCATGACGGTAGAAGTTAAGTTGTTTTGCAAACGATGTCGGTGCCTGACCGGCCTGGTCACCAGGTAGGTCGGCATTTACAACCATCTTAAAGTAGCGTGTTGCCAACCAAAGAGGTTTTTCATGAAACACAGTCGTAACCCGAAGCATGCGCCTGCTTGCTGGGCGCTTGGCCTTGTAACGCTGTGGCTGGGAACAGCCGTGGCGTTGGCGGCTCCCGTTAAGCAAAAAACGCTGGCCAATGGTTTGAAAGTTCTGGTCAAGCAAGATCAACGAGCGCCGATTGTGGTGTCTCAGGTCTGGTACAAAGTCGGTTCCAGTTACGAGCCCAATGGCCTGACCGGCCTGTCACACATGCTTGAACACATGATGTTCAAGGGCACCGAAACTCTGGCGCCGGGCGAGTTCTCGCGCATCATTGCCGAGCATGGTGGGCAGGAGAATGCCTTCACTGGCCGCGATTACACAGCCTATTTCCAGACGCTGGAAAAATCCCACCTGGAAACCAGTTTCAAGCTGGAAGCTGACCGAATGCGTCATCTTAAGCTCACAAAGGAGGAGTTGGTCAAGGAGCTGGAGGTGGTGCATGAAGAGCGCAGAATGCGCACCGAAGATAACCCTAATGCCCGTTTACAAGAATACTTTATGGCCACGGCGTTTACCAACAGCCCCTACAAACATCCGATTATCGGCTGGCCAGCGGATATCCAGGCGTATCAGGTCGAGGATCTTAAAACCTGGTATCAGCGTTGGTACGCGCCTAATAACGCGACATTAGTAGTAGCTGGCGATGTTGACCCGGCACAGGTTTTTCAATTGGCGGAGCAATATTTTGGCCCGCTCAAGGCCGAGCCAGTCGCGCCGATGAAGCCGCAAACCGAGCAACCGCAACTGGGGCGGCGTTTTCTGGAGCTGAATATTCCGGCTAAATTGCCGTATTTGTTGATGGGCTTCAAAGTCCCAACCTTGATGACCGCCGAGCAGGATTGGGAGCCTTATGCACTGGAGATGCTGACGGCCATTCTGGATGGTGGTCGCAGTTCAAGGCTGACATCGCGCCTGGTGCGCGGTCAACAGCTGGCGGTATCGGTTGGTGCAGGCTTTAACATGCACGCCCGTCTGGCCGATTTGTTCATGCTCGAGGGCGTGCCCGCGCAGGCGCAAACGCTCAAAACCCTGGAAGAAGCGCTATGGGCGGAAATCCGCCAACTGCAAACCGAGCCAGTGTCAGCGGCGGAGCTGGCGCGAGTGAAGGCGCAGGTGGTGGCCAGCGATGTCTACGAACAGGATTCTTTGTTCTATCAGGCCATGAAGCTGGGTATGCTGGAAACCATTGGCCTCGATTACAGCCGTGCCGATCAGTATGTCCAGCGCATCGAGCAAGTAACCGCTGAACAAGTACAGGCAGTGGCTAGTAAATATCTGACCGATACAACAGTGACCGTGGCTTATCTACAGCCACAAGCCATGGCTGCGGAGGCAACAAAATGAGTAAGTTAAAATGGATGGTGGTGTTGCTGCTGACAACACTGTTGACCAGCATTGGCACCCAGGCAGCGCCTGTTTTTACCACCTGGCAAACCCGTCAAGGCACGCCGGTCTATTATCTTGAGGCAGACAGTCTGCCCATGGTCGATGTCAAAGTGACTTTCGCGGCCGGCAGCGCCCGTGACGGCAAACATCCGGGCGTGGCTGCGTTAACGGTGAACTTGCTCGATAGTGGCGCCGGTGATGAGGATGCCGATGCCATCGCACGGCGGCTGGAAAATATTGGTGCGCAACTGGTGCAGACCATCAATCGAGATTTTGCTTCTTTGTCGTTGCGCACATTGAGTCGTGAGGACTCTTTGCAATCGGCGCTGGAAACGTTGACCTTGTTGCTGCGTGAACCCACGTTTGCCGAAGCGGATTTCAAGCGCGAACAGGCGCGCACGCTGGCATCGCTGAAGTATCAACAAGCCTTGCCGGGCAATATCGTTAACCGTGCCTTTTACCAAACCTTATACCCATCGCATCCATACGCGCACGAGCCGGAAGGTGATATCACCAGCGTGCAGGCATTGACGGTGGCGGATGTTAAAGACTTTTATCGCCGTCATTATGTGGCGGGCAATGCCATGATCGTTATAGTAGGCGCTTTACCGCGCACTCAGGCAGAGGCGGTCGCGCAACAATTGGCCGATGCCCTGCCGGAAGGCTCCGCGGTAGCGGCGTTGCCGGCGCTGGCACCCGCCGAACAGGGCGTGACCCGGCATATTGAGTTTGCGTCCACGCAAACGCATATCATGGCCGGTTTGCCGGGCATTGGTCGTACTGACCCGGATTACTACGCACTGTACCTGGGTAATCATATTCTCGGCGGCCGTGCTTTGGTGTCGCGCTTGTTTGAAGAGGTGCGGGAAAAACGTGGTTTGGCTTACAGCGCTTCCAGCTACTTCATGCCTCTGGCCCAGCCGGGGCCGTTTGTCATCAGCCTGCAAACCCGCAACAGCGAGGCCGAGCGTGCGCTTGACGTCGCCCGCAATACGTTGGCCGAATTTATCGAGCAAGGTCCGACCGCCGACGAGCTGGCATCGGCCAAGAAAAATATCACCGGTGGCTTTGTCATGCGCTTTGATTCCAATGCCGAGCTGGCGGGTTATGCGGAACTGATTGGCTTTTATGGCTTGCCGCTGGACTATTTAGTGACGTTTACCGAGGCTATCGCACAGCAAAGCGTGGCCTCGGTGCGTGCCGCGTTCGCCAGGCATGTTCAACTTGATCGACTGAATACGTTGACAGTCGGGCAGCGGCAACCGGATGCGCAATAAAGTACGCATCATTGGCGGTCACTGGCGAGGCCGCCTATTAACCTTTGCCACTGTGCCAGGGCTTAGGCCCACGCCAGACCGGGTGCGCGAGACCGTCTTTAACTGGTTGAACTTTGATCTGCCCGGCAGCCATTGTCTGGATTTATTCGCAGGTTCCGGCGCTTTGGGCTTTGAGGCCGCCTCGCGGGGGGCGGCTAGCGTTAGCCTGGTGGAAAGTCATCCTGAACAATTGACGCATTTACGCGCCAATGCCGAACGTCTGGCCGCCACCGGCGTTGCCATCCATGCCGGCGAAGCCTTGGCTTTTTTGGCGCAAGCCAAAGCGCCGTTCGATATTGTCTTCGTTGACCCGCCTTATGCGGCGGGGCTGTTGCCGGAGGTTTTGCAAGCATTGACCGGGCAGGGTTGTTTGCAGCCTTTGGCGAAAATTTACTTTGAATTGCCCAAGCGCGATGTGTTGCCGGTCATGCCCAAAACGTTGCAATTGATTAAGCAGCAACGTGCCGGCCAAATTCACTATTATTTATGGCAATACCAACCCGACGCCCCTGATCAGCCATGAACAGCAAAGCCATTTATCCCGGTACTTTTGACCCGGTCACTAACGGCCATCTCGATATTATTCAGCGCGCCACCAAGCTGTTTGATCAGGTGATCGTGGCGGTGGCGGAAAATCCTAAAAAACAGCCCTGGTTCACCTTGGCCGAGCGCGTGCGCATGGTCGAGGCGGCAGTTGACAGCCAGAAGGTGACGGTGATTGGTTTTAACACCTTGCTGGTTGATTGCGCTCGCCAGCATGATACGGCGGTGGTGATTCGCGGTTTGCGTGCGGTGTCCGATTTTGAATTTGAGTTTCAGCTGGCGGGCATGAACCGGCGTTTGTCACCTGATTTAGAAACAGTGTTTTTGACGCCAGCCGAACAATTTTCCTTTGTCTCCTCCAGCATGATCCGGGAAATCGCCCAATTAGGTGGCGATGTCTCGGCCTTCGTGCCGACCGTGGTGATGGGCGCGCTGGCGACTAAACTGACCGATTAACAAGGAGTCCCAGCATGACCGAATATGAGCAAGTGGCGGGGCGCTGTTATCCACTCGGTG
>JAVVEW010000022.1:8890-39243 GCA_032251045.1 Methylococcales bacterium | reverse complement strand
TGTGGGCTATGCCGATCAAGCTGCGGGGCGATGTCGTGCAGTGCTTTGGCCAGTGTTGTGCCTGGATGCTGTTCCAGCCAGGTAAGTAGGCGATAAGTCAAAGGATTGCTGAGGTTAAAATGCACTTGATCGGCGCGGTCGCGATACACCAGTAAGCAGGTTGGCTCCTCCAGTGGGGTGTCGGGTTGGAAGGATCGGCCAATACGCTGCACTGGAAAGCGGTAAATCAATGGCCACGCTAACGGCGATAACTGAACCGGTTGTTGCAGCAAATCATCACCGAGCGAGGGTGCTGGCAGTTCATGCTGGGCCAGCGTCAGCGCCATTTCTACCCATTCATAATGCGCCAGTTCCACCAGGAAAGGCGGCATAGCTATGCTATGGGAGGTGTTTTGTAAATAGGCCAGAAAGGCCTCGGGGATTTTGGCAAAATACGGCGTGGTCAGTGGACTTTCGGCAAAAAAGTGTTGTACCAAATAGCTCCAATCAGGCCCGGGCAAGATATTTTTGCAGATTGGAAAGGTGTTGGCCAGAAAGCTTTCTAAATTGTGCCGGCACAGCTCACGATAACAGGCCAGTCTTGGGTTGTCGGCAATGTTTGCATCGCCGGTGGCTCGAATCTGTCCGGTCAGATAAGCCTGCCAGTGGCTAAGGCGAGTGGGCGGCGAATCGTTCATGATAAGGTTTGCAAAGCATGGATCTGGTCAATTTCCGCCAATAACTCAGTGAGTGGCGGAATGTTGAAATCGCGTTCCAGCACGGTGGGTTTAACGCCATGCAGCGAGTAGGCCTGTTGTAGCAGCCGCCAGACCGGATCGATCACAGCCGCGCCATGGGTGTCGATAATTAACGTGGGGCTGTCCTGGAAGTGGCCTGCGACATGGTAATAGGCAATACGCTCACCGGGCATCTGTTCAAGAAACGCCGCTGCGTCATAGCCATGATTATGGCTGTTGACATAAATGTTGTTGATGTCCAGCAATAACAAACAATCCGCCTCTTCCAGCACGGCATTGATGAATGCACACTCGGTCATGTCCGCCGGCGGCTTCAGGTAATACGACACATTTTCCAAAGCGATTGGCTGTTCCAGATAGTCCTGGATTCGGCGCACACGAGCGGCAACATGGCGGACGCTTTCCTCGGTGAAAGGCAGCGGCAGCAAATCGTAAACATGGCCGCCAAAACTGGAATAGCTTAGATGTTCACTATACAAACGGATATTGTGACAGCGTAGAAATTGCTTGATGTCGCACAGCAGCGTGGTGTCGAGAGGGTCACAGCTGCCTACGGATAGCGACAAACCATGGGCCAGTAAAGGCGCTTGTTCGCTTAACGCAGCAAGGTTTTTGGCCAGAGCGCCACCAGTTTTTATCCAGTTTTCCGGAGCCAGTTCGTAAAACGCCACCGAGGCCGGTGGCGTGACAGCAATGTCTTTCAGGAAGCTGCGGCGCAATCCAAGGCCAGCTCCTGTGGCGGGATAGGTGCAGGTCACCGCGTTCAGCTATTGTTTTTACCAGGATGTGCCGCGCCGCATTGTCCTTCACCGCAGGCGCCTTCAAAAGCTTTACCGGCGTCTTTTTTCTTGGCGCAGTTACCTTCCGGGGCTTTGGTTGCGCCGCCCATGTTACCGCCGCATTTGCCTTCGCCGCAGGCCATTTCAGCGCCTTTGTCACTTTCGGCAAGCTGTAAATAACCGCTGTCCAGTTCAGTCAAGGCAAAAGGGTTGCCGTTTTCGGCCATGGCCGCAGTGCTGAGTAAAGTCGCGCCAAGGGCGGCGGCGAAAGGCGTGTGGAAATGTTTTTTCATCAGGGAACCTCGTAGACGTTAAGAAAGTAATCACAGCCGCATGAACTCTGCGGCAGATGCTAAGTTTATCCAGACCGTGAAAAAAGTCTACACGCACTTCAGGTGGCGTTGCCAACGCGAACGGTCAAGGTTTGGCCGGGATGCAGTATTGTCGTCTTGGTATTCCAGCGTTTCAGGTCATTCACGGAAACATTGAATTTGCGGGAAATGGAAAACAGCGAGTCACCGGCGCGAACGGTGTAGTGAACCTTGGCCGGTTTAGCCGCCTGACGGTTACCTTGGCCGCTGATCTTAAGCGTTTGGCCAATTTTAATGACATCGCGGTCATCAAGGCCATTCAGGTGAGCCAGACTTTTGACGTTGGTTTTGAAGCGCTTGGCGATGCTGATTAAAGAATCACCCGCCTTGACGGTGTATCGGGTTGGGTTTTTGGCAATGGCCTGTGCAGGTACGTTCAAGGTCTGACCAATACGAATTTGATCGCGGGTGATGTTGGGGTTGATGCGCTGTAACTGTTTGATAGAGACTTTGTAGGTGCGAGCAATCAGACTGAAGGTATCGCCTTTTTGTACGGTGTAACGTTGGGTGTTGATTTTTCGGCTGCTTCGGGTCGGGCTTTTGGCGGCAGTTTGAACCGGTTTAGGTTGAAGCGCTTCCGGGGGCAGCTGTGCCAGATTTTCTTTGAAAACGTCAGCCCGATCGACAGGGATAAGCAGTCGATTAGGCGCTTGCGGCGTGGTGCGCCATTGCTTGAATCCGGGGTTCAGGCGAATCAGCTCGTCAACGCTGATATCAGCGAGTTGCGCGGCCTTGTTGAAGTCCAGGTGGGCGCCGGCGTCAAGGCGCACGACTTCGCAATAAGGTTCATCGGGAATATCGCGCAGCGTCAGGTTGTAACTGTCGGGATTGGCGATGATTCTAGCGATGGCCAGTAACCTTGGCACGTAGGCTGCGGTTTCATTGGGCATGGACAGCGACCAGTAATCGGTAGACAGGTTGCGTGCATTGTTGCGTTCTATGGATTTCTTAACATTGCCTTTGCCCCAGTTGTAGGAAGCCAAGGCTAAAAACCAGTCACCATCAAATTCCTCACCAAGATCCTTGAGGTATTGGGTAGCGGCCCGGGTAGAGGCATAGACATCCTGGCGACCGTCATACCATTGATTTTGCTTGAGTCCATAGAGTCGTCCGGTCGCGGGAATAAATTGCCACAGGCCGGATGCTTTGGCGGGGGATTTTGCCTGTGGCTGAAATGCGCTTTCAACCACAGGCAGTAAAGCTAATTCACCAGGAATATTTTTGGCTTCGATTTCCTGCAAGATCAGATGCAGATAAGGTTCAGCCCGCTCCTGAACACGGTCAAGATAGCCGCGGTGATCCAGGAACCAGGCGATTTCCTGATTGATTCGCTCATTTTCGACCTCGGGAAACTGGTACAAAGCGATCAGTCGCTCCCAGATGTTGCCGGACGATGAGACATTGCCGCGTTTTTGGTAAGCCTGGAAATCGTTAGGGCGTATGCTGTAAGCATGCTTGTTGACCACAGGCGGGCGCTCGGCGCGGCGTAATTCATTGGTCGGTGACGCGCAGCCTGTCATCATAATAGCGATGCTGCCGAGAGTGAGTAGCAAAAGTTTGGCTGATGGGTGCATGTGTTTATGTCTGTGCAGAGGCGGGTTTCCAACAATGGGCAATTATAGCTTGTTTTGGCTGGCTTTCATTGTAACTTACCCTATAAGTTATGGCTGATTGAATCAGGCGAAAGTGTGTTGCATTGAATCAGTCATGGCCATGCGCAGGCCATACGCCTGGGTTTTAACACCTGACTGCTGGATTTTTAGGATGAAACGTCGGTTTTTGTTTGCTTGGTACGACACCCCAATTGGCCGTTTGCTGCAAACGATAGAAACGGAATACTTACGACGCTCAATTTCGGTGAGTTGTAAGCAAACCGTGCTACAAGTGGGCGGGCTGGGTTGGGAGACGGAGTTTGTCGATGTTCAGTTATACAGTCGCTTCCTGATTGCTGATTTAAGCGGCCTTGGCGCCCCTGACGCAGCCAAACTCAGGGCCAGGGCGTATGCCTTGCCGATTGTCAGCGAGAGTGTTGATTTAGTCATCGCTCCCCATTTACTGGAGTTTGATGCCCATCGCTTTCAGACCATGCGTGAGTTAGAGCGGGTGTTGAAGCCGGAAGGGCAAATCATTATTCTGGGGTTAAATCCCTGGAGCTTTTGGGTGCGCTATCAGTATTTGTGGGAAAAGCGTCATGCCGATACCTGGTTAGGTCATTTCATTCGGCCAGGGCGGATTCTGGATTGGTTGCGCTTGATGGATTTTGAAATCAAAACCGTGGTGAATTTTTACGCTGATGCTTCGCGTTATACCTTGCATCCCGGTGGACGGCACTGTTTCAGCTTACGGTCAACGGCCTATGCGGTTCGCGCCATCAAGCGCCGTTACACGCTGATACCGTTGGATGCCAAGCCATCTCGGGCAACGCCAGTCAGCGTTTTTACCTCGTGTCGAATTTACCCAGACAAAACGTCCTGTGCTATCGAGCCGTTGCCAAACAGGCAGCCACCCTCTGCTTCTATCAACCACGACCTATGAACTCAGTCGGTCAGACCATACGTGGTTTCTGTCAGCCGCGCCGCCTCCTGTAACACATCAAGACCCGCGTCACGACGATGGCCGTGTTCGCTTAACCAGCGCCTGAAACGTCGCCCGCCGGGCTGGCCGTGATACAAACTGAACAAGGGCTTGATCAGCGTACTCAAGCGGGTGCCGTGGGCCAATTCCTTGGCTAGGTAAGGCAGCATGGCTTCGATGACCTCGGCGCGACTGATGACGGGCCAGGCTGCCCCGAACAGTCGTTGATCGACGTCGGCCAGAATATAAGCGTTTTGATAAGCCGCACGCCCCAACATCACCCCATCCAGATCCGCCAACAGTGCTTCAGCTTGATCCAGAGTGTCGATGCCACCGTTGATGACGACCCGCAAGTCTCCAAAACGTTGCTTCAGGCGTAGCACCCGGTCATGACGCAGTGGTGGAATATCCCGATTCTCCTTAGGCGACAGTCCATTGAGCCAGGCTTTGCGGGCATGAATGATAAAGGTGTCGCAACCACTTTCGGCAACCGTGCTTACAAAGCGGTCGAGAAAGGCATCATCATCCTGCGTATCAATGCCGATTCGGGTTTTGACGGTCACCGGGATCTGGCAGCGTTCGCGCATGGCGGCCACGCATTCCGCCACCCGCTTAGGTTCTGCCATCAAGCAAGCGCCAAAACGGCCATTTTGCACTCGGTCACTAGGGCAGCCGACGTTGAGATTGACCTCATCATAACCGGCACTTTCAGCCATCACGACACAGCGCGCCAATGCCTCGGGATCGCTGCCGCCTAATTGCAAAGCCAACGGTTTTTCTTCGGGGTGAAACGCCAAAAAACGCTCGCGGTCACCATGGAGTAAAGCCCCTGTGGTCACCATTTCGGTGTAAAGCAGCGCTTTTCGAGTCATGCGCCGAAAGAAATAGCGGCAATGGCGATCCGTCCAATCCAGCATCGGTGCGGTACAAAAACGGTGTGTGGCGGGAATCGGGGGCGGTGATGTTAATTTGAGAGTGTTGGTTGGCATGATGTTGCAAAATAATGGCTTCGGGCGATGGTTACAAGGTGGTGTGGCTGGAAAAGACTGATGTTACAGCGTGAAATCACTCAGGCTCAGGGCAACGTGGTGGTTGCCCCAAACAGTTTTTTCAGCAGCCAGCCGCGTGTCAGTTCGGTGCCGTTCAGCACATAATGCAGCGTGAATTCATTGCGCAGCAGTAATTCCAGTTCCGCGCGCGCTTCGGGCCGGCCGATCAGCAGCAGCGTGTCGCCGTGTTTAAGCGGCGTGTCTTCGCTGGGTAAAACCTGGATATTGCCAGCGCGTTTCAAGAGCAGGGCTGTGCAAGGCAAGGCGCGCTTCCAATCACGCGGGTCGCGCAGCAGTTGGCCGATAACCACCGTTGCGCCGCTGGCCAAATGCCGGCACAGTGCCGGCGCCAAGGTACGATCTAAAGTCTCGCTCCAGACCCGCGGCACCTCGACGCCTAAGTGCTCGGTGAGCCGTTCCATCAATGCCATGTTCCAGTCGTTGCTTCGACGCTTGAGCTCGGCGATGAACGGGACCAGTAGCGGCGTACTCAAAATCGCCAGACATTCGTGGGCGATAACCTGGCTGGGCACCATGTTCAGATCAGATTCGAAAGCGTCGAACAACGGCCGGTTGCTATAGAGATTCTGACGCAGAATCACGTACAAATCAGGGTTCAGATCCCGGGCCGTGACCGCCGTTGACAGGTTGTCGACATCGCTGTCGGTGCAGGCGATGATGCCGACCGCCTGATCGATGCCGGCTTCGGTCAGCGCGTCCGCGCCGGTGCCATCGCCAACGATCCAAGTGTGCGCGTCACTGTCGGGCGATGCGCGATCGATGATGGTCAAAGGCACGGCCTCGTGATCCAGCGCTTCGGCGATGAACCGGCCAAAACGGCCATGACCGCAAAGAATCCAGGCACCGCGTGGCGGACTGCGATGCTCCACAATGATCGTGCCCGGCAGGCCAGTAAGCCAGGTCAACAGTCGCCAGGCCGCCGGCGTGTGCAGCGCCAGCGCCAGATAGTCGGCGAATTTCTGAAACGGATTGATAATGTGTTGGGTGCCGAAAGAGGCCATGTTGGCGGTTGTTTCCCGGCCAACCGCCCGGCACAGCGCGGGCAGTTTGGGCGCCAGCAGACGGGCTGAAATCGCGACCGCGAGGTTGGCGTTATCGTCGTCGGTCAGGGCCAGTACACCGGCGCAGTGTGGATGGGTGAGCCCGGCCAGGCGTAGCGTTTCGGGGTCGCTGGCGTCGGCGGTCAAAGCGGGCACGTCAGCTGCGTAATTCTGCAACCCGACCAGTCCGCAGCGTTGCTCGTTAAGTTCGATGACGACCACGCGGTGGCCGAGATGGTCGAGCGCGTCGTAAACCAGACGCCCGGTTTCACCGTATCCGCAGACCAGATAAAAAGGCTCGTTCAGGCGCCGCACGGTGCGGGCGAAACGCTGGGTGGCGAACGCCTGCGCCAGGTTGCGATCCGACAGCAGGTTGAACACAGCGCCCAGCGTGTACGCCCAACCGACTACCGACAGGTAGATGCAAACCACCACCCATAACCGTTGCTGGTTGGAAAAATCGACCGGAATTTCGCCGAAGCCGATGGTGGTCGCGGTGTAGCTGATGAAATACAGGGCATGGAAAAAACTCATGTACTGCGGATGGCCGTGTTCGTCCGGCACACCCGGCACCAGGGTCATGCCCAGCACCGACACCGACAGAATCACGATCAACAGAATCAGCGGCATGCGCAGACGGCGCAGAACCAGGAAGAAAACGCTCTGGTAACGGAACATCACAGCCTGACAATGGCGGTCAGCGCCGTTGCATCAGGGTTTCGGCGATCAGGAACACCACCGATACCAGATTGGCGAGCAAGGCTCCGGCCGCCAGTGAAACGATAGTCGCGGTCATTTCCTGAGACAGGGTGTCACCCGGGCCATGTTCGGCATACCCCCAAACCAGCGTCGCCGCGATCAGCTGAATATCGGCGGTGAGACTGGTGGAAAGATGCACTGCGCCGATCTGGGTACGATCCCCGAACTTGAGTACGGTGGCAATCAGGCTGACCACCAGCGCGCCGAACAATTCATAGATGTCGTGGTGCTCCGGATTGCCGATGTCGCCGATCACGAATCCGAAGTTGAGTGTCGCCGCGAGCAGAATGAAGAAGCCAAATAATACTTTTTCCAGGTTCATGATGGTTTAATTCTTAGGTTTGAAGTAAAAACCGCCTTTAGCCAAACATCGTGAGAGCTGCCGGGCTGTACACGACAGGCGCAGACCAAGGTTACAGCGTTATTGGAAAAACCGCGCCAGATAGCGGCCGGTATGTGAGTCGGGCAGGGCGCTGATCTGGCGTGGTGTGCCTTCAGCAATAATCCTGCCGCCGCCGTCGCCACCTTCCGGGCCTAAGTCGATCACCCAATCGGCGGTTTTGATCACATCCAGATTGTGTTCGATGATCACCACCGTGTTGCCGTGATCGCGCAACGCGTGCAGCACTTTCAACAGCTGACGGATGTCATGAAAATGCAGGCCGGTGGTGGGTTCGTCGAGAATATACAAAGTTTTGCCGGTATCGCGCTTGGACAATTCCTTGGCCAGTTTGACCCGTTGTGCTTCACCGCCGGATAAAGTCACCGCGTTCTGGCCCAAGGTCAGATAATTCAGGCCCACTTCGGTCAAGGTGGCCAGTTTTCGTGCCAGTACCGGCACCGCGCTGAAAAAATCGGCGGCATCTTCCACGGTCATCGCCAAAACATCGTGAATGGTTTTGCCTTTATACAGAATTTCCAGTGTTTCCCGGTTGTAGCGCTTGCCCAGGCAAACATCGCAATTGACATAAACATCAGGCAGAAAGTGCATTTCAACCTTGATCATGCCGTCACCAGAGCAGGCCTCGCAACGGCCGCCTTTAACGTTAAAGCTGAATCGGCCTGGGCTGTAACCGCGCGCCCGCGCTTCCGGGGTGGCGGCGAACAGTTCCCGAACTGGGGTAAATAGGCCGGTGTAAGTGGCCGGGTTCGAGCGCGGCGTGCGCCCGATCGGGCTTTGATCGATGTCGATGACTTTGTCGAACAGTTCCATCCCGTCAAGGCTGGCGCAGGGCGCGGCCTGGGTGGTGGCGCGGTTCAGCACTCTTGCTGCATGACGGTACAGGGTGTCGTTGATCAGCGTCGATTTGCCGGAGCCGGAAACGCCGGTGACGCAGGTCAGAAGGCCGACCGGAATCGACACGTCAACGTGATTCAGGTTATTGCCGCAAGCACCCAGAATGCGGATTTGTCGGCTTGGATCGGGCGCCGTGGTTTGGTTTGGAATGGCAATCGACTCCTGGCCGCACAGAAACTTTCCGGTCAGCGATGCCGGCTGATTGATAATGTCGTCCGGCGTACCCTGGGCAACGATGCGCCCGCCATGCACGCCCGCGCCGGGGCCGATATCGACCACATGATCGGCGGCGCGGATGGCGTCTTCGTCATGTTCGACCACGATCACGGTATTGCCCAGATCGCGCAGTTTGCGCAAAGTCGCCAAAAGCCGGTCGTTATCGCGCTGATGCAGGCCGATGGAGGGTTCATCGAGCACATACATCACGCCCACCAGACCGGCGCCGATCTGGCTGGCCAGACGAATGCGCTGAGCTTCACCGCCGGACAGGGTACCGGCGCTGCGTTCCAGATTTAGGTAATCCAGACCGACGTTGACCAGAAATTCCAGTCGGCTTTGCACTTCCTTGACCACTTTTTCGGCAATTTCGCCGCGTTTGCCGGGTAGTGAAAGCGTTTGGAAAAATTCAAGCGCGCCGCGAATGGGCAGGGCGGTGATTTCAGGTAAGGTTTTTTCGGCCACAAAGACATGCCGGGCGGCACGATTGATGCGTGCGCCAGCGCACACTTCGCAGGACTTTTGCGACAGATATTTGGCCAGATCCTCGCGCACCATTTGTGAGTCGGTTTCCCGGTAGCGGCGCGCCATATTGGCGATAATGCCCTCGAACGGTTCACGCTTGCTTTGGCTGAGTTTGTTACCGTTCCAGAACTTGAACTCGATGCGGGTTTTACCGCTGCCGTATAGCAATACCTGTTTGATCTCATCCGGCAGTTCCCGATACGGTTGTTCCAGGTCGAAGCCAAAGTGTTCGGCCAACGAATTGATAATCTGAAAATAATAGGCATTGCGCCGATCCCAGCCGCGAATCGCGCCGCCGGCCAGGCTGATGTCCGGGTTATGCACCACCAGGTCCGGGTCGAACAACTGGCGCGAACCCAAGCCATCACACGCCGGGCACGCGCCTTTGGGATTGTTGAACGAGAAAATGCGCGGTTCCAGTTCCGGCAAGGTGTAGCCGCATTCGGTGCAGGCGAAGCGGTCGGAAAATACCCGGGTGCTGTCATTATCCAGACTCACTGCCAGTACACTGCCATCGCCCAGACGCAGTGCGGTTTCCAGTGATTCGGCCAGCCGCTGTTTGACATCGGCGCGAATTTTGAACCGGTCAATGACCAGCTCGATGGTATGCTTTTTTTTGGCATCCAGGGCGGGCGCTTCGTCCAGGTCATAGACCACGCCATCGATGCGGGCGCGGATGAAACCCTGAGTTTTGAGTTCGTCCAGTCTTTGCCGGTATTCGCCTTTGCGCTGGCTGACGATGGGCGCGAGCAGCATCCAGCGGCTGTCGTCGGGTTCGGCCAGCAGCGCATCGGTCATCTGGCTGATGGTTTGTGCGCTTAAATCCAAATCATGATCCGGGCAACGCGGAATGCCGGCGCGGGCGAACATCAGCCTGAGGTAATCGTAAATTTCGGTGATGGTGCCAACCGTGGAGCGTGGATTGTGCGAGGTGGATTTTTGCTCGATGGCAATGGCCGGGGACAAGCCTTCGATATGATCGACATCCGGTTTTTCCATCATCGATAAAAACTGCCGGGCGTAAGCCGACAACGATTCGACATACCGGCGCTGGCCTTCGGCGTAAATGGTGTCAAAAGCCAGTGAGGATTTGCCAGAGCCGGAAAGCCCGGTGATCACGATTAACCGGTTGCGGGGCAGATCGAGGTCGATATTGTCCAGATTGTGGGTTCTCGCGCCGCGAATGCTGATACTGTCCATGAATGCCTAAGACACGCAAAACGCAATACTATACGGGTAAACCTTGGTGCTTCACAATGGCCTTATGTGTTTGTCGCCTTTCCTGATCAGGCACCTGCCGATGGTAACCGTTCACCGGACTCAGTCGGTCATGCTTGCTCAAACAAGTCTTAAGCGTTATGGCTGAGCGGTTATGTTGAAAAACCTCCCCCAGCCCCCCTTTGAAAAAAAGGGGGGGAGCCTGTAGGCGTTTGCAAAAAGGGGATTGAGGGAGATTTTTCAGGCCGGTGAACGGTTACGACCGCTGCATGCCGGGAAAGGATGTTTTGGGTCGGTGTGGGTGACGCTTATGGCTGCAACAGCAGATGCTTCAGTGCACTGGCAAGGTTTGGATATTGAAAGCGAAAGCCGGCATCGAGCAATTTTTCTGGCTTGACCCTTTGGCTGGCTAATAACAAATCAGCACGCTCTTGTAATAGAAATCTCAATAACCATTCGGGTTGCGCCAGTCGTGCCGGCCTTTTTAAGGTATGCGCCAGGGTATCGCTGAACACCTGATTGGTTACCGGCTTCGGTGCAACCAGGTTGACCGGGCCGGTTGGTTGGCCATTGTTTAACAGGGATAGCACGGCATTCACCCAATCGTCGATATGTATCCATGACATCCATTGAGTGCCTGAGCCTAATCGACCACCTAGCCCCGCGTAATAGACCCACTTCAGTCGTGACAACAGTCCACCTGAGTGACCGAGTACCAATCCGGTACGGAGCAATAGGGTGCGTGATGGGTTGTTATGAACTGCGACTTTTTCCCAGGCCAAGCATAGAGACTGGGCAAAGTCATCGGGGTCGGATGTGGCAAGGTCGCTTTCGCTAAGCCAGCGGTCGCCACCGTCGCCATAAATACCGATAGCAGAAGCATTCAGCCACAGTTCAGGCGGATGTGACCAGTGGCGGGTGGTTTCGAGCAGGCTTTCGGTCAGGTCAATGCGGCTTTGCCATAGCAATTGTTTGCGTTTTTTCGACCAAGCAGCATCAAAGATGGGGGTGCCGGCAAGATTGATGATGGCATCGGCCGAGCCTTGTGCGGGTATATGGTCGACAATTTCAAGTTTGGGAAATAAACGGCGTGCCTTGTCGAGTGAGCGAGACACAATGCTGATTTCATAACCTTGATGTTGACAAGCCTGAACCAGGTGTTGACCCAAAAATCCGGTTGCACCAACGATAATGAGTTTCATGGGGTAAACCGGTTAGGCTGGCTACGCCAGGTTGAGAAGCCGCCTAAGGCCAGATGACTGAGGCCGGTAAAGACTAACAACAGATTTAAACTGGGATCGATAGGAATCTGATTGACCTGGCCGTAAAATTCAAGCGCGCCGATTAAAAGTAGCAGGAATAATCCCATCGGTAGCAAGCGTTGATAGTTTTTTTGCTTGAAACAGTAGCCGCACAACATTAACTGACCCAAGCAGACATACAGTAATGTCATGGTAATGTTATTGACCAGGGGGCCGTATAGTTCGCGGTCAAGCTGAAAGAACCAGGCTCCGTCCATTATGGCTAGGCCAGTGGCTATAGCCGTAACCGCCAGGGCAGATACATAGTAGCATTGTAGAATCAGACTCAAGATGCGTCGTTGTCCAGGTACCAGGTCAGCCATAAAAAACCTTCGATAAATGTAAGTCAATAGGTAGAGCAATTCGTCACTGCTCGATTCAGTCATGGATTGGCCGGGTCAGCGGGCTGTAGGCTTCTGAAGCGGCGTGTCTTGCCTGTCGGTGGCAACTCAAACACCATGGAACCGGGCAAGGATATTTTTCTGACTTAGCAAGGGTATCGCCTTAATAGTGAAAAACAAGGCAGATGATGGGCAGTGCTCAGGATGGCGGGGGAGGCGGGCAAGCTCTTTGCAAAGAAGGAGACAGTTAGCCGATTTTCTGATAAAAACGACAGTATTGCCCACGAATGGCTTGCAAGCCGGTCATCGATACGGGAATATTTTCGGTATTACTCAGAAAAAGGTAGCCGCCGCTGTAGAGACTTTCTGACAAACGCTGAACAATATCCTTTTTGGCTTCGGCTGAGAAATAAATCAGAACATTACGGCATAAAATAATATGAAATCTGCCTAAACCTAAATAGCTGTCCAGGAGGTTGACTTTTTGCCAGTGTACTTTGCGCATAATGGATGCATCGAGTTGATAGCCTGATTCGGTGCGCTGAAAATATTTCTGCCGGAATTCAAAGGGCATGCCTCGGGCCAGCGCTGACTCGGTATAACGTGCTTTTCGACCTTGAGCAATCATGGTGTCGGATATGTCGGTCGCGAGAATATCAACCCGGGCTTTACTGAAGGCATGATCGAGCAGCATCGCGCAACTGTAAGGTTCTTGTCCGGAAGAGCTGCCCGCCGACCACAGTTTTAGACTATGTGAGCTGTGTAAGAGTTTAGGGATGGTTTGGTTTTTTAGTTCGTCAAATTGATTTTGCTCTCGGAACCAGAAGGTTTCGTTCGTAGTCATGGCATCGATGACGCGCATTCTAAGGTGCCTGGATGTCGAACTATTGCTGGACAGCTGTCGAATCAAATCTGCAATCGAGGCTTGATTGAACTCCTGGAGAAGAGGCGTCAGGCGGCTTTCCGCCAGATATTTCTTGTTATAGCCGAGTTCAATACCGCAGTTATTGATCAGAAAATCACAAAAAAAATGAAATTCAGCATCCGTCATGGGCGTTTTCTGATCATTATTTGTCGCAATGTTATTGCGTTGACAAGGTTTTCTGAACAGGCAACGCAACATGCGGAATGGATGTTGCCGACTTTTGTATAATGGCTGACAGGCATTAAGAAGGAGATTTGCAATTCATTTTATTGAGTGGCTTCGACAGTCAGGGCATCTATTTGTCGAAGCCGATTTTGCACAGCCTTGGCCAGATAATCAGGGTCAAACTTGGCCAGAAACTCATTGGCGCCTACTTTATCCACCATGGAGGTATTGAATACGCCGCTTAAAGAGGTGTGTAAAATAACATAAAGGTCGCGCATTTTTGCATCTTTGCGAATCAAGGACGTCAAGGTATAGCCGTCCATGCGGGGCATTTCCACATCTGAAATCAACATGGCGTAATGTTTGCCGACATCACTGCCTTGGTCTCTCAGCTCGGTCAGATGATCTAATGCCTCTTGCCCGTCTTTTAATACAACACACGCAACGCCTAGCTGTTGACAAACCCGTTTAATCTGATTGCGCGCCACGGAGGAATCATCGACAATCAGAACGGTTGTGTTCGCTCCGGACACACCTTGGTCGATGACATCAGAGGATATGTCTTCTTTCAGGCCAATCACTTCTTTCATCACCTTTTCGACATCCACAACTTCGATCAGCTCATTGTCTAACTCGGTTACCGCAGTCAGATAGCCTTGTTGGCTGATGCCTTTAGGGGGTGCTTTAACCGCATCCCAGCCGATATTGATGATGCGATCTACGGCGCGCACTAAAAAGCCTTGAATGGTGCGATTATACTCGGTGACGATGACATAACCACTGCCATCCCTGAGCATGGGTGTCAGTCCTATGGCCATGGCTAAATCCAGGACGGGTATGGTCTTGCCGCGCAGATGCGCCACACCACAAATGACAGAGTGTGAATTTGGAATTTGCGTCAATGACGGACACTGAATAACTTCTTTGACTTTGAAAACATTAATGCCGTAGCGTTGTTTACCGGTGAGGGTGAACAGTAACAGTTCAAAACGATTGTGGCCTGCCAGTTGGGTGCGTCTATCGACACCTTCGAGAATTCCTGCCATGACTTCCTCATTATAGAAAACGATAAAATTTGCGTTCGCATAGTTCAAAAGCCGCATCTATGCTGCCGACATCTGCGCTTAACCCCTCTTAGATGCCTTCAGTGAGAACGGCGGCAAAAGTCGTTTTTGAGCGTACGCTGCTTTTTGCCTTTGATTTAGATGCAGTGTATGAAATAGCCGGCGTTGGTGTCATAAAACTGACACGGTATGTGAACGCCGATGGGTATTATAGGCGTGTTATTAGATATCTGCATGGTCGTTTTCCGGGGGTTGTGATGCTTGTTTCGGTGTTGTCAATTTATTGGCGTGAAAATTGCAAAATATATTTTCATGGCATCAATGCCAAGCATTGATGTGTTCTATAAGTCGTAATTTCTTACCAAAACAGCGATCATCATGAATAAATTTGTTATCTACACCGTTTTGCTGTGTACAGTGGTCAGCAGTCTACCTGCGCAATCGATGGCTTATGAGCCATTACACAATCTGGTTGATGCGGCTCGTAACGCCATTGCCACGACCATGGGGGAGGCCGATTATCGGCTTGAGCTGACCGAACCCGACCCGCGTCTGACTTTGGTGCGCTGTGAACAGGCGTTGGACACGCATTTTACGCATCAAGCCTGGCGTCAAGGCGGGCGTTTAACGGTTGGCGTCAGTTGTCAGGTGCCTCGGCCATGGAAAGTGTATCTTACAGGCCAGCTGCGTCTATATCGCTCTGTCTGGGTGTTGACCCGAGGTAAACGGCGCGGTGAGCGTATCATGGTCGAAGATATCAAGCAGGAAAAACGTGAAGTATCCAGGCTTTCAAGCAAAATGCCTGATAACCCTGTTGGCCTGCAACTGACACGCAATCTCGGCGCAGGCGTGGTGCTGGCGCAAAATCATTTGACTACGCCTACTTTGATTCAGCGCGGCGATCCCGTTACTATATTGAGTAAAACCGAAGGCTTTAGTGTACGCATGACCGGCGCTGCACTCGCTCATGGCAAGGCGGGGCAGCGTATCGATGTGCGCAATCGTTCATCCGGACGTACGATCAGCGCCCGGGTTGAGGGTATAGGTTTGGTCGTTGTGCCTTGAGCTTAATGGTCTCGTTGGTACCAAGACCGGTCAAGTAGGCCCTTTGCACTTCATACCGGCAGTGCCCAAGGAGGCTTAGGGTGTTCGGTAAAGGCTCCACCAGCATGGATGCCATAAGTGCTGATACGGATGTATTGACAGCGTCCTTGGACAAACATCCTGATGTCATAGTTGATCTGCAACAGGTATAGACGAAGTCTTGAGCCATTTTTTATGAAAAACTTAAAGAAATAGCCAGGAATGCCGATACATAAGGTAAACCAAAATTAACCGAGGACTCACCATGGCTATCGACCCAATCAGCACACGTTTGCAATCTCCGCCGGCCGAGGGTTCATTACGCGCCAAGGCGCTTCAAACAGCCAAGCCAAGCCAAGCTGAGGCTTTCAGTAGTACGGAGAGGGTGACCTTGACCGAGCAAGGTCAGCAGCTCAGCGCAACTCTAAGCCCAGACTCCACCAGCCAGCCGCCGGTGGACAGTGACAAGGTTAAGCAGATCAAGGAGGCGCTTTCTTCCGGCACCTATGTCATTGATAATGCTAAAATCGCCGAACGTTTACAATCCTTTGAGCAATTACTTGAGCCATGATCGACAAAACGTTTCCACTGACCGAGCGTTTGTTCAAGCAGCTTCTGGCCGACAGCACGGCTTTTTTAGGCGAGCTTAAGCAAGAACAAGCGTTACTCAAGCCTCCAGTGGATACGGCGAAGCTCGACCTGGTGATACAACAAAAAAACCAATCTCTAAGTCAGTTGAACACAGGATTCGGTCGTTTGCAGCAAGTTCTGGCCAGTGAGCGTCTGAGTTATAACCTAGAGAGTGTGGCCAGTTATTTGAGCAAGGCGGCAGCGGCTGGGTTTGACACAGCGCAAGCGCTTGAGCTGTGGCAGCAGATTGTGCGGCTGAGCGAACAAAGCCAACGTCTCAACGACCAAAACGGCATTCGTATCGAAGCCTTGCTGCGTCATAACAAACAAGCGTTAAGTATTCTCAAAGGACAAGCGGGTACCGCGCACTCCTACGGGCGCGATGGCGCCACGCAAAATATTCCCCAATCCCACACCCACTTTTCTGCCTGATGACCCAAGCAACCCTGTTCAGTGTTTCCGCCCCTTCCGGCGCAGGCAAAACCAGTCTGGTAAGACAGCTTTTGGCCGAAACGGATCAACTGGCCTTGTCCATATCCCATACCACGCGTGCCCAACGTCCCGGTGAGCGGCACGGTGAGGATTACTTTTTTGTCAGTCGGGAAGCGTTTTCGGCCATGCAGGAGCAAAATGCGTTCCTGGAACACGCCCAGGTTTTCGATCATTGTTATGGCACAGCGCAAAGCACTGTGACGGATCAGTTAGCGAGCGGCAGCGATGTGCTGCTGGAAATCGACTGGCAGGGTGCGCGGCAGGTCAAGCAACGTTGCCCTGATTGTGTGTGCATTTTTATTCTGCCGCCCAGTATTGTCGAGCTGGAACGACGGCTACGCGGGCGCGGTCAGGATACTGACGCCATCATTGCCAGGCGCATGCGCGACGCCCGTGCTGAAATCAGTCATTGGCCCGAGTATGACTATATCGTGGTCAATGATGACTTTGCCACAGCTTTGGCCGATCTGAAGGCCATTGTCCAGGCCAACCGCTTACGGCGCTCGCGTCAAGCCGTCGCCTTGGCGAAACTGCTTCAGGCCATGGCTTGATCCATGCCCGGATTTTTTAGTAAGCAACGCATAACCGCATCGTCCGACTACAACCGTTGGAAAGTCCCGGGTGCCGCCTTAGCCGTGCATTTGTGTATCGGTCAGGTGTATGCGTTCAGCGTGTTCAATGAGCCTTTAACCCGGGTTATCGGCATCGATCACTCGACTCCAGAAGATTGGAAACTGACTGAATTAGGCTGGATTTTTAGCCTGGCGATCGTCTTTTTAGGTTTGTCGGCCGCCATAGGCGGTAAGTGGCTGGAGCAGGTCGGCCCGCGTCTGACCACCACGCTGGCCGCCCTGTGTTTTGGCGGCGGTTTCTGGGTTGCTGCCTTGGGCATTGACAGCCACCAAATCGAGCTGTTGTATTTAGGTTATGGCGTACTGGGCGGCATGGGGCTTGGGTTGGGCTATGTTTCGCCGGTGTCAACGCTGATCAAATGGTTTCCCGACCGGCGCGGTATGGCCACGGGCCTTGCCATCATGGGCTTTGGCGGTGGCGCATTGCTGGGCGCGCCATTGTCAGTCGCCTTGATGGAGCTGCTGCAAAGCCCGCAATCGGTGGGCGTGAAAGCGACTTTTCAGGTGTTGGGCAGTGTGTACTTTCTGCTGATGATGCTAGGCGCATTAACTATCCGCATTCCACCTGACAACTGGCAACCGAACAACTGGACGCCGCCTAAAACACGCCACAAAATGATTGCCCGATACCATGTTCATATCGACCAGGCGCTGAAAACACCGCAGTTTTATTGGCTGTGGCTGGTTTTGTGCCTGAATGTGACCGCCGGCATCGGCGTGCTGGGGCAGGCGGCGGTGATGATTCAGGAAATGTTCAAAGACCAGCTCAGCGCCGCTAATGCTGCGGCCTTTGTCAGTTTGCTGAGCTTGTTCAACATGGCCGGGCGTTTTTTCTGGTCTACGTTATCGGATTACCTGGGCCGGAAAAACACCTTCACTCTGTTCTTTTTACTTGGCGCTACTCTTTATGCGTTCATCCCCAGCGCCGGTGCGGCCGGTAACATGGTGTTATTCGTGGGTTGTTATGCTCTGGTATTGAGTATGTATGGTGGCGGTTTTGCCACCATACCCGCCTATTTAGCCGATATTTTCGGCACGCGTTATGTCGGCGGCATTCATGGCCGGTTGCTGACCGCCTGGTCTACCGCTGGAGTACTCGGCCCGGTGTTAGTTAATTATCTACGCGCATGGCAACTCGACCAAGGTGTCGCCCGGGCTGATGCCTATACCATGACGTTATATATTATGTCCGGCATTTTGCTGCTAGGTGGTTGCTGTAACCTGATGATTCGTCCTGTACATAGCAAACATCACCAGTCCGATTAACAGGGTTTTCGGTCAGTTCACCTTGGCTTCCAGCGTCAGCCATTGCTGATAGATGTTTTCAAGTTCTTCGTTGAGTTGCTCAAGACGGTTCAGTGTCGCTTGTACCTGCTCATGGCCCTGCTGGTAAAAGTCAGGCTGATTGATGGTTTCGTTCAACGCGATCTGCTCATGCTCCAAGGCTTCGATACGTTTCGGCAATTCTGCCAGTAAACGGTTTTCCTTGTAATTGAGTTTGGCTTTTTCGGCTTTGGGTTTAGCTTTGATGGGCTTTTCACTGGCGGCTTTGGTCGGCGTTTCGGCTGCTTGCTGGCCCGCAGCCCAATCACTATAGCCGCCCACCCATTCACTGATAAAGCCGCCACCTTCAAATACCAGGACCGAGGTCACGACATTATCGAGAAACGCCCGGTCGTGACTGACCAACAACAGCGTCCCGCTAAACTCGGCCAGTTTTTCTTCCAGTAGTTCCAACGTTTCCAGGTCCAAGTCGTTGGTCGGCTCGTCCATGACAATGACATTGGCCGGCTGGGTAAACAGCCGGGCCAGCAGCAAGCGGGCCTTCTCACCGCCGGACAGGCTTTTCACCGGAGAGCGTGCGCGTGCCGGGGCAAACAGGAAGTCGGCCAGATATGACATGACATGCTTGCTGCCGCCATCGGGCAAATCCACCGTATCACGGCCATCGGCCACACTGTCCACCACGGTGCGTTCGGGATCCAGTTGCTCGCGCAGTTGATCAAAATAGGCGATTTCCAGCCGCGTGCCATGTTGTACGGTGCCGCTGTCAGGCGGCATTTGCCCTAGCAATAACTTCAGCAACGTGGTTTTGCCCGCGCCATTGGGGCCAATCAGGCCAACTTTATCACCACGCTCCAAGGTCAGGGAAAAGTCTTTGATAATGGCGCGGCCATCGTAGGCTAGCTGAACATGCTCGGCTTCGATCACTTTCTTACCCGAGGATTGACCTTGCGCCAGCTTGAACGACACACTGCCTTGTTGCGAGCGACGCTGTGCACGCTCGCGCCTGAGTTGCTGCAAGGCGCGCACCCGGCCTTCATTGCGGGTGCGCCGTGCTTTAATGCCTTGGCGTATCCAGACTTCTTCCTGGGCCAGTTTTTTATCGAACAAGGCGTTGGCGCGTGCTTCTTGTTCCAGGGCGTCGGCCTTGCGTTTGAGATAGGTATCGTAATTGCCGGGATAGGTGGTCAAGTGCCCTCGATCCAGCTCGATAATCCGGGTCGCCAGGCGGCGCAAAAATGCCCGGTCATGGGTGATGAACATCAGCGCCCCGGAAAATGCCAATAATTGCTGTTCCAGCCAGCCGATACCGGCCAGATCCAAATGGTTGGTCGGTTCATCTAAAAGCAGTAAGGTTGGTTCGGTGACCAGCGCCTGCGCCAACGCTACCCGGCGTCGCCAGCCACCCGATAAATTTGCCACTGGCTGTTCGGGTGGCAAATCCATGCGGCTGAGTACACTGTTGACCCGAGTTTCCAGTGACCAGCCATCCACGCTTTCCAGTTGTTGCCCCAAAGTTTCGAATTCGGCCATGACCTTGGCATCTTCACCTGAGGTTTCGGCAACGCGTGCGGTCAGGGTGTGATAACGCGCCAGTAACGTGCCGATATCACCCAGGCCTTGAGCGACGGCATCGAATAAGGTCGCCCCTTCCGGCAATATAGGTTCTTGCGCAAGTAAGGCGATGCGTGCGCCAGCGTCCTTTTGAATGTCACCATGGTCAGGTGGTATTTTGCCGGCGATGACTTTCAAAAACGTGGATTTGCCTTCGCCATTACGGCCAAGCAAGCCGACGCGCTCGCCGGCTTCCAGTTGAAAATCGACTTGGTCGAGCAGAGGGGCTACGCCGAAGGCCAGCGTTAAATCGGTGGTGCGTAAAATTGGCATGAAAACAAGGGAGACGGGAAGCGGTTAAGAGTGTTTATTATACGGCTTCAGTGTCGGGAGTTTGTCGCTAAAGCGCCTGAATCGCTGTTTTTGCCTGGTAAGCCTCTACGATATGAGCATGGCTCAAAAGCAGGGCGGCGGTGTTTTTGGCGGCACAGCTCATGGCTTGCAAGTGCGCCTGGATTGAACCTGGCTAGGCGGTTTGCACAGTTTAATTTGACGTTAACAGCGCTGAGTTGGCCGATGGTTGGGGGTGCTGAAGCCTGAATGACAGGCTTCTAACTCTACCGGAGGTCATTGGCATTCACGTCATGTAGCGGCGCTGGCCGTGCAATGCCGGTCTATTTTAGTGATGAGGTCGTGGTATTCATGACTGTCTGTTGGTGCGTAATTAAGGTTTTTGAACAGTCCGGTCAGTTCAGTGAAATAGTCCCTGGCGGCGGCTTGATCTTGAAAAACATAGCTTTGATTGACCAGTGACACCATGCGCTCGAACAGTTCTTTTTGTCGCGTTAACGGTACGGCGACATCAACAGCATCGAACGCATCCTGCTGTAAATACACCATGTCGATAAATACTGCGGACAGGTGAGTGACATAATCGTCCAGGCTGACACCTTCTTCGCCAGCCACCTGAATCATTTGATAAATGGCATCGCCGCGTTTGAGCAGGTCTGTCATGGCTTCGACATTGCTGACCCATTCCGGACCTAGGTTTTGGTCAAACCAAGGTTTAAGCTGCTCACGATAGCGCGACCAGGAAATCAATGGGTCTACCGCCGGATAAAAACGTTTATAAGCCCGATTGGCGCTTAAACCTAAAAAAGTTTTCACGGTTGCCAGTGTGGCCTGTGTGACCGGTTCTTCAAAGTTACCGCCAGCCGGTGAGACCGTGCCAATCAGGGTCAGGCTGCCATGGGCGTTCTGATCGGGCAGATACAGCACGCCGGCGCGTTCATACAGTGTTTTAATGGCAGAATCCAGGTAGGCAGGAAAAGCTTCTTCACCAGGAATTTCTTCAAGTCGGCCGGAGGTTTCCCGCATCGCCTGCGCCCAACGCGAAGTGGAATCGGCAATCAACAGTACATTCAGGCCCATTTGCCGGTAATACTCGCCCAAAGTGATGCCGGTATAAATCGATGCTTCGCGGGCGGCGACGGGCATGGATGAGGTGTTACAAATGATAATGGTGCGATCCATCAACGAACCGCCGGTCTTAGGGTCGCTCATTTGCGGGAACTCGGTGATGGTTTCCACCACTTCGCCGGCTCGCTCGCCACAGGCGACGACAATCACCACATCGACATCGCTGTAGCGGGAAATCAGACTTTGCAGCACGGTTTTGCCAGCACCGAACGGCCCGGGAATGCACGCTGTACCGCCTTGGGCAATGGGGAAAAAGGTATCGATTAGCCGGGTTTGGGTCAGTAGTGGTTGTTTGGGGTAATGCCGTTCGACCTGATTGTTTTTTATCAGGTGGTTGGGTATGGGTTTACGCACCGGCCAGTGCTGCATCAAAGTAATATCGGTGGTGACGCCGTAGTGATCCTGAACCCGAGCCACAGGTTCTGTGACTGTTACCGGGCCTTCCTGAATCCAGGTGACTTCAACGGTGTCTGGCAAATCAAAAGGCAGCATGATTTTGTGCTTGAAACGATGTTCCTGCACGGTGCCAATCACCGAGCCTGCGCCCACACGGTCACCATTGCGCACGCTGGGGGTAAATGCCCATTTGGCATTGCGATCCAGCGCCGGTAAATCCACGCCTCGGGGTAGGAAGAAACCAAATTCTGCCGCCAGCTCATCCAATGGATTTTGCAAACCATCGTAAACCTGTCCTAGCAGGCCCGGCCCCAATTCCACGGACAATAAATCGCCGGATTGCAGCACAGGATCACCTACACCCACGCTTTGGGTGCTTTCATAAACCTGGGCATCGGCTCGGTGGCCATGAATTTTCAGGATTTCTGCTTTCAAGCGTTCTTCATGCTTGACGTCGCTGCGGCTGGGCAGAATATAGACCACCTCATTCTGCATCAAAGGGCGGTCACTGTCGGGAAGTGTTTCGATGGTCACCAGGTCATCTTGCACGGAAACGATACGTGCGCTTGCGTTGCTGCTGTTCATTGTTCAATGCCCATGCGATAAATTGAAGAAGGCGGTGGCGGTCACAGAAGGGTGGTAACAGTCACTTAAGCTAACGACGCATTGACGTGTGGGTTAGTGTGAATGACATGTTCAACCTGTCGCTGAAAAGTGTCCCAGGCCGCCGCCGCGTGGTGTTGACTGTACCGGTGCAAAACATCCCATTTCAGCACATAGATCACGACTGCCGGAAAGCCAAAACGCTGGCGTTCGCCAAGCCGGGTGTAGTAATCCCAAACCAGGGACAGTAATAATCGCTCCAGCGCCAAAGACTGGCGCGTGTCCAGATATTGCCAGGCTTCGCTGAGCCAGGCATGGCGATGTCCCAGCCCAAGATCCGCTTGTTGCCAGTGCCGTTGTATGAGCCAGGCGTCTTTACCCAACAGTTTGGCCTGCTGAGCGGTCAACGGCTGGCCTTGTTTTTTAAGCCGTAACGCGGCGATCAACGCACGCAGTTCCAGCCGCCAATGCACCATATCACGAACATTAGGGTCGTCCAGTTCTGCGGTTAACGCCGCTTCCTGAGCTAGCAGCCGGTCATCGTCCAGTGTCTCGATCAGTCGCCAGTGCAGCAGTTGCTCGATAACCTGAAGTTGGTGACGATGCTCGGCGCACAGTTGTGCTAGGCGTTTGTCCAGTTGAATGCGCGAAATGGGTAGGCGCTCGGCAGCAAACAACGATGCCGGATGTCTGGGCAAGCTGGTCAACAACATGACATAGCGATAAGCCGGATTCATTATTTGACGATTCCCTGTAACAAAGCCCGGAAGCGAGGTTGTAAATGCTCCAGCAATAATCGGCCAATCGCTTCATCGGTAAATTCAATGGTAATCTGGTCGCTGTCGGATTTAATGATAATGCCGGAGGTTTGCTCGGTAGCCTGGCTTAAAGTGACGCCGTCACGCAATAAATCACTGGCAATGCTGGCGGTCAGTCTGGATAACGGACTGTCATGCAAGGCTTCCGGGTTTTGTTTGAGTTCTTCAACACCATAAACTTTTTCCGGCAGCGTCAGGGTCAGGTTTTTATCATCCAAGCCGGTTTGCTCACGTACCCGCCCTGCCAATGCCAGAATCAGGCTTTTAAGTGTTTCCATTTTGTTTAGTTGCTGGTGTGTCAGGCGTTTTAATTCCTGACTGAAATGGCCAAGCAAACGGTCGCGCAGGCTTAATAAGGCATCGCGACTGGCCAATTTCAGTGCTTCCTCACCAGCTTGGCGGTGGGCGTCTGCCTCAGCCTGCGCCCGTGATTTGATCAGTGCGGCCTCTTCCTCGGCTTCTTTAACCAGCCATTCCGCACGGGTTTGTGCATCGAGCAAAATTTTCTCGGCTTTTTCCTGGGCCTCGGCAATGGCTTCCGTGCGCAGTTTGGTGATTAGCTGCTCAACACCCTGAGAGGTTACATTGGATTGTTCAGATTTCATAAATGACCTTTACGCGACATTGCCGGCAATCACCAAGGCAAAAATGAAGGCGAAAACGGCAAAACCTTCAACAATGGCGGCAGGAGCAATGGATAGGCCGAAAATTTCCGGCTTGGCTTTAGCGGCATGAATCGCCGTGGCGCAACATTGCCCCTGATTGACCGCGCTGACCAGTAAGGCCGCGCCTGACAATACACCAATGGCAAACAAGGCGGGCGCGTTCACTGTCGAGACCGGCTTGTTCAGGGTAAACATAATCACAATGCCGTAAATAACTTGCGATGAGGGCATGGCGGATACGCCGACATAACGACCGTAGCCGCTTTCGGTATCGAGCATGGCGCCAATCGCCGCCTGACCCGCTGTGGCACAGCCGATGGCGCTGCCAATCGCGCCCAGCACCATCGGCGAGTAAATCCCTAACCAACCTAACACAGACAACAGTTCAATCATGATGAAAACTCCGTTTTTGAAAAGCCTTGAATGGATAGCCCTCTTCGGACAAGCTCCAATTATAAAATTCGATAAAGTTCAGGCGCAGGCCGTGTACCACGCCGCTCATCAGCGCCAGCACCAGATTAAGACCATGTCCGAGCAGCAAAATCAACCAGCTTAAAAACAAGCCTGAACCCGGTAAGCTGGTTTGCACCTGATCGGCCAGCTGATTGAACGTGACTGCCAGGGATGCGCTGGCCAGTCCTAAAGCGAACAGGCGCATGTAGCTTAAGACATCGCCGAACAGTTGGCTGATTTTCAAGCTGTTTTTGATGCCATCAAAAAGTCTGCCCGTTAAAGCGCCAAAGCCATGCCAAGGGCGGTTGCTGCTAAATAGCACGATTAAGAACACGGCTGCATACAGGCCCGGTTTGGCTATGTCCATGACGTGTTCTGCATGTTGCACATATCCCAGCCAGAAAGCAAAGCCGCTGCCCGCCAACAAGGCCCAGCCCAAGTGACTTAATGCGCTTAAGCGCGGCCAATGTTGATAAGTGGCAATGGCATTGGCCAGCAGTACATGACCTGCACCAACGCCAATGGAAATGCGCATCATGGCATCAAAATCGTTGAGATCAACGATTTTCAAGGCTTCCAACAGGCTGTCGGGTGCGGGGCTGACGCCGAAGTAACTGCCCACCAACATCCCCCAAACGGCCGCCGCAGAAACCAGGGTGGCAGCTAAGGTTCTCAGTCTTTGCCCCTGCGCCGATCGCCCCATACGCTGCCAATTGAGTGCCACTAACGCGGCGAACACCAGGGCATAGCCGGCATCGGACAAAATCATTGCGAAAAACAAGGCGAACGAGGCAAATACTACCAGAGAGGGATCCCAGTCATGGTAACCGGGCGTCTGATAAAAGTTTACGACATCTTCGCCGCCCGACCAGGTCGGCGGATTGCTGAGTAAAGTGGGCGGATGATCGTCCGGGGCCGGGTCTTCGATGATGAGTGCCAGCTGGTGTTGTTCGGCAAAGTGTTGATAGTGCGCCAATTCAGGCGCGGGCGCCCAAGCTTGCAGGAAGAAAAATGGCTTCTGGTCGTGGGTTTGTTGATAGGCACTGTCAAGATCTAAGCGATCCAGTGCGCTGGCATAGTGTTGTAACATTAAACCCAGCCAACGGGTCAAACTTTCGCGTTCGGCTTGCAGGTCTTCAAGTTGCAAGGCCAGGTGTTCCGCCGTTTGCCGCAGTTGAGACAAAGGGCGCTTGCCGGTATGCGTGCGCGGCGCGGGCAGTGCCGAGGCTGGCGGTTCTTCCTTGGCCAACACCACCAGGTAGGTATTCAGGCTGGAATGGTGTGCTTGTTGCCAGATCAGCTCCGAGGCGGCAGGTTGTTTTAGCCATTGCCGAAACTTGGCGTTAGGGATGATATAGAACCAGAATTTGTAGCCGGCCAGGCGTTTGTCATCGGGCAGGATAAAATTACCCCATGGGGCAATTTCTTCGATACGCTTGAGCACCGCGTCGTGTTGATCGCGGGTATCCTGAATCTTGCCCTGTAAGGCTTGGACGCGGTCGGTAAAACTGAGTAAATCAAAGTCGGCATCATGCTGCAGTTGGTGGCGGCGATTTGGGCAGTCACTTAAAAAACGCAGCGCTTCGTTGATGACCCGGACGTGATCAGGGTGGTCACTGGCCGTTTGCGTTTGGGCGATAACATGCAGCCCGCCTAAGGCTTGCAAGCCGGCCAGAACCGTCTTTTTATCATGGATGGAGCCAAAAAAACTGACTTTTTTCAGGGTGACAATGCTCATGATTGCAGGGCGACTTTAGCTTCGCGCATTTGTTTGGTGATTTTGGCGCGTACCACGGCGGCGCGTTCGGCATCGCCTAGGTAAATGCGGATTTTGCGAATACTGGCCTGACTTTTTGGAATCAACACTTTTTCAAATAGATTGACTTTTTGTGTGACTTTTTTCAACGCCACCGCCAACATTTCGCGACGGGTAACGGCAATGCGTTCTTCTACCTGCAAGCGCAAGGCCTCGGCCTGTAGTACCTGAGCGTGATCCAGCCAATGCGGGCGGGCCAGCAAGGAGTAGTGGGTGGAGTGGATTTCCAGCCGAGAGAGTTTGGGCACCGTGATGCCGACAATGTTTTCTGATTCGGTGGTCATGGTCTCAAGGGTACACAAGCCTTCTAGTGGAAACCCCGGTTCCGCTAACATGGGCAGCTGCGCTTCAACCTCTTTGCGCAAACGTTGCCAGCGTTCACGAAGCGTTTGTAGCTCACGGTCGGCTTTATTGCGCTCCATGAGCAATTGTTGCCGCTTCAAGTCCAGTGAAGGCAGGTATTTTTGGTAGAGCTTAAGACGAGCGCTTTCTTTATGCAGCGCTTGTTTGCTGATATTTAGTTGGCTCATCGCGATCCGGAAAGTATTTATCGATCAAGTTTTGTTTCATCAATAGTTCGCCGGGTTGAAAACATTCAGCCAAGGTTTTCCAGGACAAGTCAAGCGCTTCATTCAAACTCAATGAGACATCCAGCGTCATGAACCGTTGCTTGAACAAGTCGCCAAATTTCAGCAAACGATGGTCATATTCGGACAGATCAAACGCCATGGCCTGTTTCTGCTCGGCATCTTTGGCGGCGGCGTAAAAGCGGATCATGGTGTTCATGATTTGCGCATGATCTTCACGGGTGACTTTACCAATCACGCGCTGCTTCAGGCGTGACAAAGAGCCGAACGGATCGATCACGCCATCATGCAGATAAAACTGACCTTCCGTGATATAGCCGGTATTGTCCGGCACCGGATGGGTGACATCATCACCGGGCATGGTGGTAACGCTGATAATAGTTACTGAACCGGCCCCCTTGAAATCGCAGGCTTTTTCATAACGCCGCGCCAGCTGAGAATAAAGATCGCCCATGTAGCCTCGGTTAGATGGGACATGTTCCATGGCGACGCCGACTTCTTTCAAGGCATCGGCGAAGGCGGTCATGTCGGTCATCAACACTAAAACACGCTTGTCTTCCTCGACCGCAAAACGCTCGGCTACGGTCAGGGCCAGGTCTGGCACCAGCAGGCGTTCGACCACGGGGTCGGAGGCAAGGTTACAGAACATCACCGTGCGGGCGAACACTCCGGCTTGTTCAAAGCGCTGCCGGAAGTAATGGTAGTCGTCGAAAATCAACCCCAAGCCGGCGAAGACTACAATATCGGCATCAGCCTGAATGCCGATGCGTGCCAGAAAAGCGTTGTAAGGCTCGCCGGAAATAGAAAAAATTGGAATTTTCTGGCTTTCCACCAGGCTATTGAAGACATCGATCATCGGCACCCGGGTTTCGATCATTTTGCCAGGCAAAACCCGTTTAACCGGATTAACCGATGCGGTAGACAGCGTGACTTTTGGGTCTGGTTGTAAATCAGAACCGGCATCGATAGGCTGGCCCAGGCCATTGAAAATACGTCCCAGAATATTGCTGGAGTAGGGCACCTGCATACTTCGCCCCAGAAAACGCACTTGCGCTGCGGTGGAAATGCCGCGGGTTCCGGAAAATACTTGTAATGCGATTTGTTCGCCGTCGATTTTTATGATTTGCGCCAGGGAGCGGACTTTGCTGTCCTCAACCCAGGCTAAATCGCCAAAGCGAGGCGCTAAATCGGCGTTTGCCGATGCTAAATTGACACGCACAGTTAAAATCGGTCCAACAATAGACACGATGCCGCTGTGGCTGATCATATGTTCAAGCATGGTAAGCCTGTAGGTGAGCCAAATTCAGGAAAGGGTGGTGCGCGATATGTTCGGCGGCCGAGCTTAATAGTACTGCCTGGTAAGGTTTCACTGGAGCCGCCACGCAACCACTCGTTTACTATAGTCTACAGATGACATATTACAAACCTGTAACGGTATCGCAGTGGCTGTGTGCTGTGCGTGGCTCTGATGATTTTTAAGATAAACTAAAGGCGTGGTGTGTGGGTGAATATCATTACACTTTCAGCTTCAAAGCCTGTTATTCTCTTGCAGGTTGCCCTTATGTCCCGTCGCATTCAAGGCGTGATAGTGTACGATGATAGCTTTATAAGGCTCAGCTGGGCCAAATAGTTTTTAACGCAAGGTGATCAAGCCTCAATCAAGCAGGTTGCGACAGTCATCTTGGCAGACGCTGCACCGGCTTTGTGGGCGAAGAGGGCACTTGCCAAACGCATAGATGCACCCAGGTCAGGGCGCGGGCCGTTGCCGGGTAAGCGTTATCCGGCCAGATAAGACCCACAGGTCACTAAGTTTTGCAAACCTAACCGTGAGTATCAGCAACTTTTCCAGCGTTCGTGAAAAATTCTTTTTATTTGGTCATTCCCAGTCAGCAGCAGGCCCCGGAACTGGCGCGGTGGTATCAGGAAAAAAACCTGAAGCACTGGCTTGATGAGCTGCCTATTATCAACCCGGCCCTGTCTACGCGCATGTTATTGGATTTGGTGCAGCAAGCCAATCAGCTAGTCATGCCCGCTGAGAAGCGTCTGGATGTGCAGGAGCTGTTGAGGCCTGCTTACCTGACTATTGTTGAGAATCTGCGTGCACGCTTGCTCTATGGCGGTTTGCCTAAATCCGATAATGAACAAAAAGTTTTTGCTGCCTTAACGCAGCTTGAAAAGGCGTTTACGCTCGGTTACTGGATTGCGACCCGGGAGGTGACGCAGCGCGATCTTGGTTGGTTCAAAAGCAAGCAAGTCAGTCTTGCCATTCACCGCAGCTTGTTAGGTCTTGCCAACATCGTTGTCAGTCATTATCTGATGAATACACCGATCCCTGACTGGGTTTGGATTGATTTGCATTCTCTGTACTTGCTGGCGGTCAAGCTCAAAAAAGAAACCGTGAAAGTGGCCGCCTCAGGCCTTGATAATGATCAACCCGCAGCGACTATCGAGGAAATCTATCTACAAATCGTGTTGCTCAGTCTCAGTCAGCCCGACAGCCTGACGCCACGCGAAATTCTTCATGTCCATGGCTTTGTGCAGCCGTTGTGTGAGTATCTGGCGCTACAGCGCGCGCCTGTTAAAAATCAGGAAAAGCAGTGTCTGATTCAAACGGACGAGGATTTACCGCCCTTCTTCAGCGACGACAGCACAAAATACGCCGATACCAGTTTGCTGTTTATCAACTTCCATAAGTTTCTGAAAATTCTTGCTCAAGCAAATAAATTCATCGATCGCGACAGCGTTCGTTTTGGTGCGGTTGCGCCGGGTAATCAGGAAAGACGTCTGATTGCGCCAGAGCTTTATCACAGCCTGGTTTTACACTGGCAGGGTAAACGTTATTTAGGGCCTGCCTTGTTTGCAGATCGTCTGCCTCGGCGTGTTGCCGTTGGGCTTGATGTTAACGCCAATCTCGGCAAACGCAGCGATGCGGAAGCTGACGAACAGCATGAGTTGACAGTGACTTCGGCATCTCCTAGATCCTTGGCCGTGGTTCCTCATCAGGCCAACTTGATTGCCATAGGTAGCTTGGTGGGCTTTCGCAAAGAAGCGACCCCGCACAATCAAGCGAACCTGGGCGTTATCAGCAAAATCAGCAATGCTCATAAGGGTAAGGAGTTGGTTTTTGAGATTCGGCAGCTGGCGCCGGTTTTCTATCCGGTGAGTTTGACGGCGAATGTTTCAGACTGGGAAACTGCTGGCATGAACGGTCTGGTTTATAGCGATCCAGATAAAAAAACACGTCTGATTCTTGAATCCTATAGCTTGAAAGAAGGCGATGTTCTGTGGATGCGTCTGAACCAGGAGGAGTTTCCAATTATTCTGCGCAATCGTGAAAACATCGGGATAGGTTACTGGGGGTTTGAGTGTCGCCGAATTGAAGAAAAAGGCATCAGTTCAGGCCCGCCGAATGCTGATGCTGTTGATAACAGACCTGGCTTTGATTTTACCTGAAGCCAGGGTCGTTGCATGTCCGAGAG
>JAVVEW010000022.1:0-8880 GCA_032251045.1 Methylococcales bacterium | reverse complement strand
GAGCACACCCAGGGTAGGTTAAGCGGCCTGAAAACGCCCATTTCTTAACTTTACGCTTGAAAAGTTTACGCAACATGGTACTTTCTTAGGTTCAGTGTTTGCGTCCAGCAAGCCAAACTCAGCACTCAATAATAACAAGTCAGGAGGAATGATGAGCGACGATAACCAGACAGAAACTACAGAAACTACAGAAACGACTGCCGAACAGCCAGGCCAGGCTTCGGCGCCGTCTGAAGCAGCCCCCGAAACATCAGGAAAAGACAAGGCCTTAGATCTAGGCGCCAAAGTATTGGCGTTGCGAACCGAAAACCCCAAGGTGTTTTATGGTGGTGTCGGTGCTTTTGTCGTTGTTTTGTTAGTTTTGATTTTTTCCGGTGGTGACAATAAGGGCAAACTTGAGCACATTGATATTTCACGACTGACCGCAGGGCAACGTTACGAATTGAGAAGCCCGAACTCCTCGGTCGCCAGCGCTACCGTTCGATTGGTTTCCGTGCCAGGTAGCACAGAAGCTTATGACGATACCGAAGAGGACGATCGAGTCGGTAACTGCAAGCATTTACCACAAGGCACACCTGTTGAGGTTCTCGGCTTCCAGGACGCTTATGGCAAAGCCAAGACATTTTCACAGGTCAAGATTCTGGAAGGTGAGTGCCAAGGTCACACATCGTGGACTTTAAGCATTAACGTCCGCTGACCTGTGTCGCGGTGTATTGAGTGCTCACAAGCCAATGCACCGCAAACACTAAAAATATTTTGACAGATGCAATTTGATCTGTATAATTAAGCGGATATTCAGATGCGGGAATAGCTCAGCTGGTAGAGCACAACCTTGCCAAGGTTGGGGTCGCGAGTTCGAATCTCGTTTCCCGCTCCAAATTCCAAAGCCGCTTATTCAAGCGGCTTTTTTGTTTCAAGTATAACGGCTGCGTAGCAAAGTGGTTATGCAGCGGCCTGCAAAGCCGTTTACACCGGTTCGATTCCGGTCGCAGCCTCCATTTTTCAATATCAAGCCGATTCATAAGGCACTAAACCCGCAAGCTTCAAGGCTTGGCGGGTTTTTTTATGTCTTGCGGTGTATCATCTTGTCTCATGCAATACCTTGAAACCGATACCTACACCCACGAGGTACAACATGTTGAACGATACCAAAATCAGAAAAGACAAACCGTATAAGCTGAGCGACGAAGGCGACTTAGCTGAATGGGAAGAAGTCAATATCGATGCCGAGCAGTGGAGCATATCGTTCTGCTTTCACGCCAAGCCCTGGCGATATTCGAAGCAATCAGGCCATTAACCGGGCGCGGGCGCTATGTATTCCCAAGCGTTCGGAGCACTGAACGGCCAATGAGTAAAAACACCATTAACGGCGCATTGCGGCGGCTGGGCTACGTCAAAGACAACATGACCGCCCACGGAAGAGCATGAAGTCTCAATGATTTTACGGATGTATTGCCCCTCTAAAAGCAATGCTAAATCGATAGAAGAAAGCTTGGATTCGCCGTTAGCCTCTCTAAAGCTGGTTTCGGCTATAGAAGATATGCGCATTTATCGTTCATATGGCAATTTACAATCGAGTTTACCGATAGAGCTGATTGGCTATGCCGCTAACGAACTATTTAGTCAACGGCAAACCGGGCGCCATGGGGGTGGTTGCCGCGTAGTCTAGATAAATCTGAGTTGCCAAGATACTGGATTTGTTGTTGTTAGAAATAGTCAATTATGTAACATAATCGGTGCGGTTTATTGTCTCACCGCACCGCGCTGTATGGTGATTTTTTGTTAAGCGCTTGGCGCAATTCTACTCAGAGGCTGACCTTTGAAATCGCGTTCCTGGCAGGGTTTGTCGCCGCCGCAAAGCAGGACGGCCACGACCGGCCGCCGCAAGGCTATTGATCACTGACCATCGCCACCCCTAGGTCAACCCCGGAAGCGGTTGGCAGCTTTAGTCGTGGCAGCGGATATCGGGCCTCGATGATCCGGTCGCTAGTATGGTTATCGCATCGCCAATCTGCAATACGCCGGTTTGTTGATGAATCGCGTTTTGGCCAAAGTAGATTTGGCCTTGCCAGCTTCGATATTTTTTCAAGGTTAGCGCAAATTGGCTGTCATATTGCCCGGTATCGGGATCGAGCGCGGGAATAACACAGCGCGAACAGGGTTTTACCAGATGCAGTTGTACAAAATCGCCTATTTGTAGCGTGCGCCAGCGGTCTTCTGCAAAGGCTGGGTTGCCTTTAACCACTAAATTAGGCCGAAAGCGCGGCATGGTGGCCGGTGAGGGGAAGTGGCGATTGAGCTGGTTGAGAGAGGCTTCAGACACCAGCAGTAGCGGGAAACCATCGGTTAAGGTCGTGACATCGCCGGGCTTGGCGTATTGAGCGGTTACCGGACGCGGTTGGTTGTCGGGTTGGTAAACGAGTTTGCAGTCTGTTTGCAAGGCCTGGCTGAACCAGTGGTCATATTCCGGGGCGAGATGCCAGGTATTGACCGTCTGGCCCCAAATGACTGTTTGCAGTGACTGTTGATAATGGTCGGGTGCCAAAGGCAGAGTCAGGTCGGTTTGGCCAGGGGCGGTAACGATGAGCTGGTTGTGGTCGATGCGTGTTTGTAGCCGTGCCATGATGGCTAGGCGACGCTGACTGAGGAAATGGTTGTCAGCGTCCACCAGCATCCATTGTCGATCAAACGCCAGACCCTGTTTCAGTAAGGGCCACTCAGCAGTAGCGAAACCGCCGAGTGACTTGATGGGGTAGACATACAAGCCACTCAGCGTGACAGTCATGCGTGGTTAGGCGGCGAGGCTTCTCAGGAAGTCGTTGTTTTGAGGACTGGCCTGAGCCGACAAGCCTTGTGCTGGGTTGCTGCCCAGCGCAGTTTGAATGTTACGCACCGATTCTTGAGCCTGTTCGGGCGAGCGAATACCTTCGACGGGGCGATTGGCATTGCTGTCGCTATTGGCGGCCAATCTGAGCGAGGTATCGGACAAGCTCACGTTACTGCTTTGGGCGTCGCGGTTGATTGGATTAGGTTGTGTGGCTCTTGCTGTATCGTCGCTATCCAATCCGGTTTCACGCGTTGGGTTGCTGCGTAATTGCGTATTGGTTGTGAGCGAGCTGTTGATGGCATTGGTTTCCATGATGGACTCCTTAGGTTACACGGCATCAGGGTGAAAATAATCAGTCATAAGACAAGCTTAACGGAATGATAGGTTGCCTTCTGTCTCTAGCAGGTGGTCGGCAAAGTCATCTTCTTGCCGGTCAAACTTGACTGCTAGTTGATGCGGTGGTTCGGTAAATCTTATGACATGAGCTTGGATTAAAAATTCCTGTTGGTCTGGAAATCGCACCCGAACTACCAGTTTTTTGGTTTTAGCGGGTAGGTCAGGGCAATCAAGCAAAGCGCCCCGGCTACTGATATCCAGTAATTTTGCAGTGAACTTAAGCGTTTTAAAGTACCAGGTTTGAGTTAAAACCTGGCATTCAAGGTCTTCTCGGATATACCTTACACTGCGACGTTGGCTATTGTCTACTTGGTCAAAATCGATGGGTGCGAAAATATCTGGATCTTCTTCTGTATCCATGGTAGCCCTGGCTTGGTGAATGAGGTGTAACACCTTCATGATACTATATTTGTCATCAATGGATAACCTTGCGAACGCTGATGACGATCAGGATACCGAATTATCGAATGATAGGTGCTTTTGGGGTGATGGGGTGGCTGGTTTTGACCACTTGTGTCACGGTTGCTTATGGACAGGATATGCGATTGCCGGTGGCGTTATTGCACCAGGCTTCAAGCAAGCCCGCTGGCCAGCCATACTGGTTGCCCTGGCCTTCGGACGAGGCGAGTAAAGGTGCTGAGCTAGGCGTTGCCGATAACAACACCACAGGGCAATTTACCGGCCAGCATTACCAATTGCAGGTATTTACCGCAGCAACTGATGAGCAGTTGCTGCAACAGTTTGCACAACATGTCGCCGGCCAGTATTCGGTGCTGTTGCTGGATGTGTCAGCAAATGTTTTGCGTACGGTCAAAAACCAGCTTAAATCCAAGCCAATGCTGGTCTTCGATGTGCGCAGTCAACAAAATGCTCTGCGTAAAGCTAACTGCGACGCGCGCATTCTGTACATGCAGCCATCGTATGCCATGCAGGCTGACACCTTGGGGCAGTTTCTGCTGAAAAAAAGCTGGCGGCGCTGGCTGTTGATTCAAGGCTCTAGCTCTGAAGATGTGCTTTATGCCAATGCCCTGAAACGCATGGCCAAACGTTTTGGTATGACCATCGTCGCGGAAAAAACCTGGCAACACGCTCCGGAAATCCGCCGTACCGCACAGGCGGTGATGCCCGGTTTCACGCAAACAGACGATGATTATGATGTCATCGTAGTGGCCGATACCGAAAACGCGTTTGGCGATTATGTCGCCTATCGCTCTTGGTCGCCGCGCCCGGTGGTTGGTACCCATGGCCTGGTGCCGACCGGCTGGCATTTTACTCATGAGTCCTGGGGAGCGGTGCAGCTGCAAAATCGCTTCAAGGATTTCAGTGGCCGGGTGATGACGCCGGTCGATTATGCCGCGTATCTGGCGGTGCGTGCCGTGGGCGAGGCGGCGACCCGAACCCAAACCTTCCAGGTCAAAACACTGCGCGATTATCTGCTGAGCGAGGACTTTGCCTTGCAAGGCTATAAAGGCCGGCGCCTGTCGTTCCGGCCCTGGAGCGGACAACTGCGCCAGCCGGTGCTGCTGGCCACCGCCCGCGGCATTGTCGATGTCGCGCCGCTGGATGGCTTCTTGCATCCAGCTACCGAGCTGGATACTTTGGGCCTTTCTGTTTCAGAAACGGAGTGTAATAAATGATGAAGAAATTAAGTTTCGGGCTGATCAGCGCGGCCTTGACCTGCGCGGCGTTGCCTGTCCAGGCAGAAACGGTTTGGGTGACACTGGAACGTGACAACGCCCTGGCCAAGGTCGACCCCGTGGCCGGTAAACTGCTGGCCACCGTGCCTATCGGCCAAAGACCGCGAGGCATTGCCAAAAGCCCCGATAACAAAAGGCTGTACATCGCAGTCAGCGATGATGACACGATCAGGATTTTTGACCCGGAAAGCCAAACGGTGGTCGGCGAACTGCCCTCTGGCGAAGACCCGGAAACCTTTGCCGTCAGCGCTGATGGTTCCAGAATGTACGTGTCCAACGAGGACGACAGCCAGGTCACGGTGATCGATGTGCCGGGGCAAAAGATCGTCAAAACCATCGCCGTCGGCGTGGAACCGGAAGGCATCGCGGTCAGCCCGGATCACCGCTGGCTGGCTTCAGCGTCTGAAACCACCAACATGGTGCATTGGATAGCGACCGATAAACTTGAAATTGTCGCCAATACCCTGGTCGATCCCAGGCCACGCGCCATGACATTTACCGCTGACAGTCAGCAGCTTTGGGTGACCTCGGAAATGGGGGGTAGCCTGACCATTTTCAACACCGAAGATCAACAGCCGGTGAAAACCCTGGTATTCAAAATCCCCGGGGTGACCGAAGACACCATTCAACCGGTGGGCGTGGTGGTTGACCCCGAAAGGCGCTTCGCCTATGTCGCGTTAGGGCCGGCCAATCATGTCGCCGTGATCGATGCCCAAACACTGACCATCAAAGATTATCTTCTGGTCGGACAGCGGGTGTGGAATCTGGCCTTTTCACCGGATTTCCAAAAACTGTACACCACCAATGGTTTGAGTTCGGATATGTCTATCATCGATGTGTCCAGTCATAAAGTCACCCGCTCGCTGGTCGTTGGCAATTATCCCTGGGGTGTGGTCAGTCTGCCATGAGCATCCCAGCACTAAGCGTGGAAAACTTGAGTTTTGCCTATGGCAAAAAACCGGTGCTGCAAAATCTGGATTTTGCCATACCCGAACAAGGCTGCACCATCCTGCTCGGCCCCAATGGTGCGGGTAAAAGCACGCTGTTCGCATTGATTACCCGGCTGTACGACAGCCGTCAGGGACGGATTGCCATCGCCGGTTTTGATGTCAAAAAACAGCAGCGCAAGGCTTTGGCCAGCCTGGGCGTGGTGTTCCAGCAAACCACGCTGGATATGAACCTGAGTGTCGAGCAAAACCTCAGCTATTACGCCGCCTTGCACGGCCTGGGCGGTCAACGGGCGCGTCTTAGAATTCGGCAAGAACTGGAGCGTCTCGAACTGTTTGAGCGGCGCAAGGAGCGCGTGGCCAAGCTTAACGGCGGTCATCGGCGGCGGGTGGAAATTGCCCGAGCGCTGTTGACCGAACCCCGCTTGCTGTTGCTGGATGAACCGACCGTCGGCCTGGATGTGCATTCGCGCAATGCGCTGGTGAGTTATCTTCATGAATTGGTCAAACAACGGCCGCTGGCGATCTTCTGGGCCACGCATTTGATTGACGAGATCGACGATCAAGACCGGCTATTGGTTCTGCACCAGGGACAGCTTAAATTTCAGGGGACAGTGCCTGAGGTTTTGGAAGCAACCCGGCAAGACTCGATTGGCGATGCGTTTTTTCAGTTAACCTAAGGTCTTGACCATGCGTATACTCATCCATTATTGGCGGGCCTTCTGGGCAGTGGTAAATCGCGAACTGCTGCGCTTTCTCAAACAAACCGGGCGCTTTGTCTCAGCCCTGGTGCGGCCTTTGGTTTGGCTATTCATATTCGCCGCCGGTTTTCGCTCGGTGCTGGGCATCGCGATTATTCCGCCTTATGAAACCTATATCACTTATCCGGTGTATATCGCCCCCGGCCTGATCGGCATGATTCAGCTATTCAACGGCATGCAGAGCTCGCTGTCGATGGTCTACGACCGGGAAATGGGCAGTATGCGCATGTTGCTGGTCAGCCCATTGCCACGCTGGTATCTGTTATGGAGTAAACTGATGGCCGGCGTGTTCGTGTCGCTGGTTCAGGTTTATGTGTTTCTGGCGATTGCCTGGTTTTACGAGGTTCAGGCACCCTGGCAAGGGTATCTGTGGCTGTTTCCGGCCCTGCTGCTGTCCGGGCTGATGCTGGGCGCGCTGGGTTTATTGCTATCCTCGTTCATCAAGCAGCTGGAAAACTTCGCCGGGGTGATGAATTTTGTCATATTCCCGATGTTTTTCATGTCCAGCGCCTTGTATCCGTTATGGAAAATCAAAGAATCCAGCCCTTTGCTATACCAGCTGGCGCGTTACAATCCGTTCACTCAGGCGGTCGAGCTGATCCGGTTCGCGTTGTACCAACAGTTCAACGAAACGGCTTGTTATTTTACCCTGGCCGCGTTTGTGATCTTTCTGGGCGTGGCGATTTTAGGTTATAACCCTTCCAAAGGCATGATGGCACGAAAAGGAGGCGCTTAAATCCATGTCCAAAACTCTACTTGTAACCGGCGGCGCCGGTTTTATCGGCAGTAATTTCATTCATTGGTTGATCGATAACAGCGATGTCGAGATCATCAACCTCGACGCGTTGACCTATGCCGGCAATCTGGAAAACCTTGAGCAGCTGGACGGCAATCCGCGCTATCAATTCGTGCTCGGTTCGATCGGCGACCGCAGTCTGGTCGATTACCTGTTAAGCCGTCATCAACCGGTGGCGATCATCAATTTTGCCGCCGAAAGTCATGTTGATCGCTCAATCGATGACCCCGGCGCGTTCATCCAGACCAATATCGTCGGCAGCCATCAGCTTTTGGAAGCCACCCGGCATTACTGGGGCAATCTCAGCGAGCCTGAGCGCGCGGCGTTTCGCTTTGTGCATGTGTCCACTGACGAAGTTTACGGCAGTCTGGGCGCGGACGGTTTGTTCACCGAGACCACGCCGTATCAGCCCAACTCGCCTTATTCGGCGTCCAAAGCCAGCTCTGACCATCTGGTGCGGGCCTATCATCATACTTACGGCCTGCCGACTTTAACCACCAATTGCTCCAACAACTACGGCCCGTATCAGTTTCCGGAAAAACTGATTCCGCTGATGATCGCCAACGCCCTGGCCGGCAAACCCCTGCCGATTTACGGCCAAGGCAACAACATCCGCGATTGGTTGTATGTTGAAGATCACTGCCGGGCGATTCATGTTGTCTGGCAAGGCGGCAAGGTCGGCGGAGTCTATAACATCGGCGGTCATAACGAAAAAACCAATCTGGAAGTGGTCGATACCCTGTGCACGCTGCTCGATGAACTGTTGCCCGACTCGCCGCACCGTCCGCATCAAAGCCTGAAGACGTTCGTCGCCGACCGCCCCGGCCATGACCTGCGCTACGCCATCGACGCCGGCAAAATTCAGCGCGAGCTGGGCTGGAAGCCGCAAGAAACTTTCACTTCGGGCTTGAGAAAAACCGTTGTCTGGTATCTTGAACACCGGGACTGGTGCGAGCATATTCAGTCCGGCCGTTATCGGGGCGAGCGCTTAGGGCTTGCCAAAGCTTGATTGCGCCTGCCATGCTCAAACCAGAACAACGCATCTTGCTGGTCGATGCTCGCCTGGCCGAGGTGTTTGGCGAGACGCAGTTAATGGCTTTAGCGGCGCAACCTAACCGCATCGCTGCCTTGTCCGATACCAAGTTAGAACAGTTCGCACGCATTGCCAATACCTTATACCGGGGCGGTCAGCCGCTGATAAGCGATGCCGACTATGATTGCTATGTTATCGGCGAATTGCAACAACGTTTGCCCAGGCATTCGTTTCTGGCCGAGGTCGAGCCGGAACCGGCCTGGAGCGAAAAAACCGTTATTTTGCCCGAGCGCATGTTGTCCACCGACAAGGCTTATGATTTTTCGTCAGTTAGACAATGGGCGGTGCGCATCGAAAAAGCTGCCATCGGCTTGGCTAAGGCCTTCGCCGAACTGGAATTCAAAGTCACTCCGAAACTGGACG
>JAVVEW010000021.1:0-39986 GCA_032251045.1 Methylococcales bacterium | reverse complement strand
CCCTGTAAGCTCTACGCCAGCATCCATGCTGGCGAAGCCTTTGCCGAACACCCCACCACCTCATTAAGGCTCTGCTATTGTTGAAGTGTGAAAGGTATAAATTAAAACCGGTACACGAATTCGTTGGCGTTGACCACGGTATGCACCAGATCGACGAACGCCGCCGCCCGTAACGGATCGGTCACCGGCTGCTTGACGCCTACCGGCACATTGATGGCAAACAAACCATCGGCATTTTTCTGTGCAATCACCTGTTGCTGCTCGTTCAAAAAGGCATTGAGCAATTGCCGCTCTTCATGGCTGGGTGTGCGTGCGAATAGAATCTGATACAACCGGTCAAGACGCGCCTGCTCATCCTTGCCCGTTTCGTTAATCACTTTGCCGGCCAGCGCCTTGGACCAGCCGAAAATGATTTCGCTGTTGTACAGAGTCAAGGCTTGCAGCGGCGTGGTGGTCACTTCCCGTTTGCTGTGCGCCAAAGACGCCTGAGCCATGTTGAAATCGCTCAAGATCGGATAAGGCTTACTGCGCCGAGTAAAGATGTACAGACTGCGGCGATTGTGGTCTTCCGGGTTTTTCGATACCGGCCAGAGAGCGCCAAGACCAAAGCCGGTATCGCCCACATCACCGGCATTTTTCGGCAACGGCGGCAATACGCTGGGGCCGCCGATGGTGTCGTTCAGCTCGCCCGAGGCCACCAGCAGCGAATCGCGGATTTGCTCGGCCTCCAGACGTTTATGCGGAAACACGGCATACAACTCATTGCTCGGGTCAGCCTTCAACACCTCGGGCCGTTCATCGGACGACTGCCGGTAAACGCTGGACAAAAGAATCTCACGATGCAGTTTTTTTATGCTCCAGCCGTTGTCAATAAAATGGCCGGCCAGATAATCCAGCAATTCGGGATGGCTGGGTTTTTCTCCGGCCTTGCCGAAGTCGCTGACCGTGGTGACGATGCCGTGGCCGAAATATTTATCCCAGATTCGATTGACGAACACCCGTGTGGTCAGTGGATTGTCCGGACTGGTCAGCCATTTGGCCAGCGCCGCACGTCGGCCAGAAGAAAAATCAGTTGGCTGTATGTCGGGTTTAGCGTCGGTAATCGCTTCCGGAAACGCCGGCTGCACTTCTTCTTTCGGCTTGGTGCGGTTGCCCACATCCAGAACGTAAGTGGAAGGTACATCGTTGAAGCCCAATTCGCTGATGGCGTCAATTTTGGTGGAACCTAATTCCACGGGCGGTTTCAGCGCGTCAAACTTTTTCAGATCCGCCATCAGCTTTTCCAACTCGGCGAATTTTTCCGCATGCCATTCACTGTGGAACTCAGGATCCTTGCTGGCGGCTCTGTCCTGAAAATAATTAACTAATGAGCGGTCATTGGTGACCCGTTCCAGACGGTGATTGGCCCAGCGGTCCAGGGCGTTCCATTGTTCTTGCGGCTTGAAAATCGCCGCCTGAGAGTCTTCGTGATAACGCTCTTTATGATATTTGAGCGCGGCCTCCCGGTCGGCATCGAGGATCGCCTTGATTTTGCCGCGCACCTCTGCGCTGGCCTCCTCCCACTTAGCCCATTGCTGGTCATAGGCCAGTTCCAGCGCGGTTTTCTTGGCCACCGGCACGTTATCGACATAATTGATATTGGCGAAAAACGATTGGAACGAGAAATAGTCCTTCTGGCTGATTTTGTCGAACTTATGATCATGGCAACGGGCGCACTCCAGGGTCTGCCCCAGCACCACTTTACCGACGGTATCGGTAATGTCGGTGATGATCTGGTAACGGCGTCCGAAGAAATCGCGCGAGTTAGAGTTATCCGGAAACTGGGTCATAAAGCCGGTCGCGATCAAAGCGTTCTGGTCGCCCGGCCACAGCTCGTCCCCGGCGATCTGTTCCTGAATGAAACGGTTGTAGGGTTTGTCTTCATTGAAGCTGTTAATCACATAATCGCGGTAACGCCAGTTGTTGAGCCGATTGCTGTCAACCTGAAAACCGGAACTGTCGGCATAGCGCGCCAGATCCAGCCACAAACGCGCCTGGCGTTCGCCGTAATGCGACGAAGCCAATACCCGGTCCACCAGTTTTTCGTAAGCATCGGGTGCTTTGTCGTTGACGAATTCAGCCACTTGCTCCGGGGTTGGGATAAAGCCCAGTACATCCAGATACACCCGCCGCGCCAGCGTCGCCCGGTCGGCTTCAACCGATGGCGTCAGCCCTTTTTGTTCCAGCTTGTTCAGCACGAAGGCATCGATCGGTGTGCGTACCCAGGCAGCATTCTGTACTTCAGGAACCGCCGCACGATTGAGTGGTCGGTACGACCAATGTTTGGGTTTGCTTCGTCCACGCCGCTTCGGCTTAACTTCTGCGACGGCTTGTTCGGCGGTGTCGCTAACACTTGAAGATTGACTGGCGCCGATGTTGCCCACCGGTTGACTGAACAAGTCCACTGCCGGTTGTGGCGCTTGGCTAGCGGCCGACGCGCCGGCTGCTTCGCCAGACTTGATCAGCGAGCCGCCCTCCTCTTGATAATATTCCGCACCTAGCCAACCGGCGACTTTATAGCCTTTTTTCGCCAACAGATCGGCGGCGCGGCCTGAGCGCCCGCCATGATTGGACACGGTCACGATGGTGCGGTTTTTGGGAATAAACGCCAGATGCTGTTCCAGGTGCTCGAACTGAATATTCAAGGCGGCAGCAAAACCGCCGATTTTGGCGATTTCATCCGGCCTGCGCAGATCGATCACCAACAGATTTTCCGGATGGGCGCGCAAAGCATCGAAGGTGGCGCGGTTGACCTGCGGTGACTGGCTTTGATAACGCACTTGTTGGCTGCCGGCCTGACTGCTCGCCTGATCCTGAGGTTGATCCAGCGCCAACACCATGGTGCTGGTCAAGGCGAGCAGCGATAATGTGAGTTTTTCTGGATTGTTCATAATATAAGCTCGTTCGGTTGATGGAAGCCCCTATTGCCAACCCAGAAAAATAAAGCATTCACACGTTTATCGCTGGGCACGGCGCATTGTCCTCTCAACAAATGCAAATACCGCGCCAGATATTGAAAGACCGTGAACAAAGCTCATCGATAGTAAAAAACATGGCATGGATGCCGGCAACTGTTGATCTTTCAGCAGAACAACAACAGCCGGTGCCCACGAAAAAACACCTGACATCAGGGGAATCTTGAAGCTGGATCGGTTAACCACCCCCCCATACAACCACCCGCCGGGTAAACAGAAACCAGGACAGGTTCCTAGCCTTTGCCAAACACCGCCGCTGCCATTGTTGACGTAGAAAGGTATACTTAAATCTTTCTTCTCCATTCACCCCGTTAACAAACAGACATGACTCAACTACCCAATTGCCCGCAATGCGGTTCAGAATTCACCTACGCCGACGCAAGCCAGTATATTTGCCCGGAATGTGCGCACGAGTGGCCACAAGCTGTTCAGGCCGATAGCGATGACGCGCTTATGGTCAAAGATGCCAACGGCAACGTGCTGCAAGACGGTGACACCATCACCGTCATCAAAGACCTCAAAGTCAAAGGCTCCTCGCTGGTGGTTAAAGTGGGCACCAAGGTTAAAAACATTCGTCTGGTCGAAGGGGATCACGACATCGACTGCAAAATCGATGGCATTGGCGCCATGAAATTGAAATCCGAATTCGTAAAAAAGGCCTGACCAAGCCAGTCGATTCAGCAAGTAGCCTGGATGAAACGAAGCGCAATCCAGGGTTTCGTGGCTCCGATGTTCCCGTATTCCGCTTTGCTACATACGGGCTACCGTTCTCAAAGGAGGATTGAGGGAGATTTTTTCAGGCTGTGAACGGTTACTATGCCTCTCTCCCCGCCTGCTTTTCCGCATCATAACGCTTGATGCTAATAACGTTATACGTTATTACTGTCCTATGATCATATCGTTCAAGTGTAAGGATACCGAGAAGCTGGCAAGCGGACGCCGCGTCAGACGCTTCGTCAATTTTGAGCGAGTTGCTTTGAGGAAAATTCGGCAACTCCAGGCTGCAAGCCAGTTGGATGATCTCAAAGTACCGCCCGGAAATATGTTGGAGCCATTGCTTGATGATCGCCAAGGTCAGCACAGCATCCGAATCAACAGGCAGTTCCGGGTTTGCTTCCGCTGGACCAAGGCTGGCGCGGAAGATGTCGAAATTGTTGATTACCATTAGGAGGTAACTCATGCGCAACATTGAAGCTGTAACGCCAGGCGAGTTACTGAAGGAAGAGTTTCTTGAGCCGATGGGTATTTCTCAATACCGCTTGGCCAAAGAGATTGGGGTGCCTGCTCAGAGGATAGGCCAGATTATTGCTGGAAAGCGTTCGATAACCGCAGACACGGACCTGCGACTTTGTCGCTTTTTTGGTTTGTCCAATGGCTACTGGTTGCGAGCTCAGGCAGCCTACGACACTGAGATTGCGGAAGATGCCCTTGAGGATCAGTTAAAGAATATTCGTCCGTGGCCGGAAAGCCAATCAACGGGAGATCAACCACTATGAAAACAGTACGCTTAACAATTGAGTCCGATTCGGAAATTGGGCGAATCGACTCTGCCCGTGTCGACGAGGCCGATAGTGCCCGCATATCACCCAGGATGAGACCGATGCCATGCTGGATTCCGCTCGATTTGCCCGTAGAGTGCGTAAACGCATGGGCTTGAGTCAAGCGGAATTTTCCCAACGCATCAATGTATCATTGGAAACCATTCGCAACTGGGAACAAGGCAAACGCTCGCCCTCCGGCGCGGCCAAAGCCTTGATTAAAATACTCGACAAAGCGCCGGAGGCGGCACTGGCGGCGTTGAATTGAGTTTTTGTGCCTTTGCAACGGATGTTTTAACGCCAGTTAGGTCACGTTGCTGCGGTACATGCAGGGGTCACAGGTTAATCCAGGACATATTCAAATAATTGATTATGCAAAATTCAAGACCTGCCCCCCCCTTGAACGCTTTTCTTCCCCCTTTTTCAAAGGGGGATTGAGGGGGATTTTTTCAGGCTGTGAAGGGTACCTGTTGCACGTATGCTCAGCTCCAACTGAGGTCGGTTCTAAGCAGCGGAAGTTGCCGCATGCGTATGCCGGTAGCGGCAAATATGGCGTTGCAAACCGCCGGCGCCAGGGGCGGCAAGGCGGGTTCGCCCAAGCCGGTTACAGGATGGTCGGTTTTGAGAAAATGGACGTCGATTTTAGTCGGCGCATCTTCGATTCGGATCATCGGATAATCGTGGAAATTGCTTTGTACAATACGCCCGTTTTCGATATCCAATTCTTGATAAAGCAAAGCGCCGAGGCCATCGACCACGGATCCTTGCACTTGATTTTCCGCCCCGCTTAGATTGACGATTTGGGCGCCAATGTCGGTCGAAACGACGACGCGATCGACCTTGAGTTTGCCGTTTTGCGATACGGTAACTTCGGCGACCTGGGCGATGTAGCCGCGATGACTGAAATGGAAGGCAATGCCTTGGCCTTGGCCGCGCGGATAGGTTTTTTTGCCCCAGTCGGCATGTTCCGCGACATGCTGTAACACATGTTTCATACGCTTGACATCGTAGGGGATGCCGGTCTTTTCATCGCTACCCGGCAGAAACGCCTTGTCGCCGAGGATTTCCAAGCGAAACTCCAATGGGTCGCGTTTTGCGGCATGAGCCAGTTCGTCGATAAAACTATGAAACACCCAGGCAAAGACGTTACTGCGTGGCGCACGCCACGGCCCCATAGGGATATTGCCTGCCAGTGGCGTATACTCCAATCGGCAGTTTTCGACCCAGCGCCCGGGGAATTCATCGCCGGACAGGTTGGCGCCGCTGCCTAATTGCCGCGTGACCGTGCCATCTTGGTAGACCGGCTGCGAGAAAGTGACGAAATGGTTATGCCAGGCGATCAGCTTGCCGTTGTTATCGATGCCGCCGCGCAGAAAATGGAAACCGCCCGCTCGGTATTGGTCATGCTGAACATCATCCTCGCGGGTCCAGGTGAGTTTTACCGGCCCGTTCACCCGTCGCGCGATCGCAGCGGTCTCGATGATGTAATCGGGAATCAACCTCCGACCAAAACCGCCGCCACTGCGGGTGATGTGTAGGGTAATTTTGTCTTTAGGAATGCCCAATACTTCGGTGACGATCTTCTGGCCCGCTTCCGGATTCTGGGTCGGCGCCCAGATTTCGATACTGCCGTCCTTGAACCAGGCGGTAGCATTTTGTGGCTCGATGCTGGCGTGAGAAATGAAGGGATAACGATAAGCCGCCTGCACGGTCTTGGCCGCGCCTTGCAAAGCTTGTTCGATATCACCGTCGTTACGCAATACGACCTCACCCGGTTGTTTGGACAGTTCGTCGGCACGGGCGTTGAAGCCCGCCCAGCTTTGTCCGGCCACTTCGCCGCCATCCCAGACCACGTTCAACTGTTTGCGAGCCTTGAACGCCGCCCAGGTCGAATCGGCAATAATGGCGACCCCAGGCAACAGCCCCCTCAGATTCTGGGTGCCATCGATGACAAACACATCCTTGATGCCGGGCAGTTTTTTGATGTCGTCCAGATTGGCGCTGACCACTTTGCCGGCAAAAGCCGGCGCTTTGACATAAGTCGCATAGGACAAGTCCGGCAGTTGCACATCGATGCCGAACAAGGGCTTGCCGGTGACGATGGCTGGGTTGTCAACGCCGCCGATGCGGGTGCCCAGTAATTTGAAATCCTTAGGATCTTTCAAGCGCACGGTCTCGGGAGCCGGTACCGATAGTTTGGCGGTGGTTTCGGTTAATTCCCCGTAGCCAAGCTGTTGGCCACTGGCCTGGTGATGTACAGCGCTGTTTCTCGCGATAAGTTCATTGGTCGGCAGTTGCCAGATTTGGGCGGCCGCCTGTATCAGCAAAGTGCGGGCGGTTGCGCCCAGGCGGTGAAACTCCTGGTAATTGGTTGGCGTCGAACGCGAGCCGCCCGCGCTTTGGCTGCCGTAAATCGGGTCAAGATCGGCCTGTTCGATGATCACGTCGCGCCAATCGACTTCCAGTTCCTCGGCAATCACCATCGGCAGCGAGGTCTTGATGCCCTGACCGATTTCCGGTTGCTTGCTGATCAAAATCACCTTGCCATCGGGACGGACACGGATGAAAGCATTGGGCCGAAATTCAGCACCAGGTATGTCATCCGGCTTGCCGACAAGATTTGCGATGCTCTGGCTTGGGTTAACGTAATACGCCAGGACCAGACCGCCGCCGAGCAAAGCGGAACCGACAAAAAAACGGCGCCGAGACGGATTGGGGAGTTGATCGGCACTCATATCGATTCCTCGCTGGTGATAGCCACGGCGCGGCGAATGCCGGCTCGGATTCTCAAGTAGGTGCCGCAACGGCAAAGATGGCCACTCAAGGCTTGATCGATTTCCCTGTCGCTAGGGTCGGGCAAGTTTTTCAGCAATGCGGCGGCGGTCATGATTTGCCCCGCCTGACAATAACCGCATTGCGGCACATCCAGTTCCTGCCAGGCTTGCTGCAAGGGATGGTCACCGTTTTCGCTCAGGCCTTCGATAGTGGTGATCCGGCGGCTGCCTACCGCGCTTACCGGCGTGATGCAGGCGCGGGTTGGTATTCCATCGAGATGCACGGTGCAGGCGCCGCATTGGCCGATACCGCAGCCGAATTTGGTTCCGACCAATTGCAAGTTGTCGCGCAGAACCCATAACAACGGCGTGTCAGGCTCAGCGGCGACAGTTTGAGATAGGCCATTGATACTTAAGGTGAATTCAGGCATTTGAACGACTCTTTAAGGTGCAATTCGATGATTTCGCTGTTCATTACAGGGTGAACAACGTAATCAGCATAATTCGCGCCAAAAATAGCTTGTCCACTAAGCCCGCCCTGGAAAAGGCCTCAGCATCCATGCTACCGACATCTTTGCCTGTCCTTTCCTTATGCTCTTGCTTGACTGAGAGTTGTGCTTATCGCAGATCATTGTCGGCACTGTCGAAAGTTGAAGTGCGAAAGGTATAACAATGGCGACACTATTTCAGTGGGCTGGCTTTAAGCTTCATTTTGTAACGAATGCTGCCCCAGCAACAGTTAAACAGCAGCACCTGCTGAATTTGGAACCACGACGAAGGATACCTAATAGAACGTTATCGCTGTCAATCTCCTCGCACCATAAGCTTTAAGAATCTGGAAATTATTCCGAAAAGTTGAGTGCTCAAAGCGTGATTCAGAGTAAGCAGCCGCAATGACAGCGCTCACTCATACCACCCGCGCCATAGCAAGTAGCCGTAACCCGTTCACAGGATTAACCCTAAAGATGCGTCCAGGCTCCTAGGTTGAGCTATACCACTGGGGTGCCTCGTCAAAGGACGCCGTGAATACGTCCGTGTAGGCTCTGTGCCAGCATCCATGCTGGCAAAGCCTTTGCCGAACACCCCAGTGCATCCTTAGGGTCTGCCGAGGTGAGGTGTAAAGGGCATACAACCTGTGAACGGTTACCAAGTAGCCTGGATGAAACGAAGCAAAACCTAAGGGTTTAGCGGCTACGATGTTCCCATATTCCGCTTTGCTACATACGGACTACCTGTTTAGTCAACACAATCTTCCTTGCCTTCACGTATTTCCCGGGCACTGCAGGAACCGAACCCGACCACTTCGGTACTGAGCAAGGCAACGGTATTCTGGTTCTGTTGATTGCCAATATCCTCGCCAAAATTGTCATTAGCCGTAAACGCGTCAGCCGCACGGTTCGCACTGACCGCAGCACTATCGGCACCGGCAACAGTCACTGGCGGTGCGGCTTGAGTGGGTACACCGACCGTGCCACCACTGGCCTGGATATTGGATGCGCCAATCACTGACGCTGCCGCAACAGTGACTTGTGAACCACTAATGCCAGCTTCGCCGGCATCGACTACGCCCTCTGGCGCTGCCAGTATCACATCCCCCCCACCGATGGCCTGAATCCCACTACCGGAAATAATGGGCGGAAAAATGGTGACAATATTGCCTCTTTCGTCAATCAGCGTTCTGGGTGGCGGGGAAGAAATAGCGGCTTTTGCGCCTTTTCCGGCGTCAATACTGCCTTTCGACGACCAGGCGGTAATATCACCGCCTCCCAGCGTGAACACTCGCGACTGATTGACATTGATGTTGTCTCTGGCAAAGACGTTCAAGTCACCTTTCAGTTGAGCGACGATGCCTAATTGTTCCGGGGTTTTACTGATACCGCCCAGCTGCCCTGCCAGACCAACGTCTACCAGCCCGCCAGGCGTCAATAAGTGAATGTCGCCACCATTCAGTGTTTTGATTTGGCTGAACACCAAACTCAAATCGCCACTAAAACCTTGTCCCGGGAAGAAGGTTTCAATCGCATCGAAACCGATTTGATACAGGGGGGCACGCTCCTGTTCCGGTACTGCCGCGGCGGCGCTGGCCGATGCGCCGATTTCTTCGAACAACACTTCCAATAGTGTTGCCAGATGCGTCTGGAGACGGTTGTTATCCAATCCTTTAAGCGGCTCAAGGCGCTCGCGAAATGCCTCACGCTCAGCAAACCGTTCGACAAAGCCTTGGGCATCGACCCGATCACTTAAACCGGCCAACATAATAATGTCCGCCCCGGTGTTTCTGTCCAAGGCCGGATTGAGCAAATTGCCGACGGTTTGCACACCGTTTGAGCTACCCAGGTTGATGTCATTTCCTGTCAATATCTGTAACTGTCCGGCGCCACCGACGCTGATGGTTTGCTGGTTGGCACGAACATTGCCGTTGTCATCCATTTGCGTCGCGTATAGCAAAGCCCCCCCGGCTTGTACCCGGGTGATGTCGTCGGGCCTGAGATTTTGCGTGGACAAACTGACATTAACAATATCACCACCGGCCATCAGACTGGCCGCTTTGGGCAGAAACCATTGCGTTTCGGTATTGACCGGAAATGCAATATCACCCAATTTGGCCACAATCTGTGGTCGGTTCGGGTTATTCAAATGCAGCGGTTCGATCGCATGGATGGTTTGCGGTAATGGGGACAGCGGGTCGAGCAATTCGCGTGTCAATATCGTGCGGGTGAGAAAACTACCCTCCAGATTACGGGCCGGACGGTCCACGCTAGGCAGTAGTGTCGGATCAGTATCCGGCATATTGATTTTTATGCTCTGCCCAATCCTGAAGTTCGGATCCGGCCCGATGCGTCCATTGGCAAGTAAACTCAGCTCGCCTTGATGACTCGGAAACAAGGTAAACGAGTGGTTGACATTGAGATCGCCGGCAAAAGCGGTGGCATGAACGATACCGGGATAAAGGCTGTACTCAAAGCCCGACCCTGCCGAACCCGGCAAGTCTTTAAAGCTGCTGATGGACTCGAAATCGTTGAGCAATTGCACATTACCTGCCAAGGCATTCAAGGACAGGCTGCTGTCGGGTGCGAAGGTGAAAAAACGCGCGTCGGATGTCGAGCCTTTATCCGGCAACGGTGTATTTTGACGAATCAGGGTGGGATTGATCACACCGGCCAAAGCCAGGTCTTGACGGGCTTGTAGTTTGAGATTGGCATCACCCAGATTGATCAACACACCTAGCGCATTATCATTGCTGACTTGACTTGGGATAATACCGCCATCGGCGGTAATTTGACCACTACCCAAGCCGAGCAGGTATTCGCCACCGATAATGTCGCCACCAGCGCGAATGGTGAGCGTGCCCTGGCCATTGACCAAGGGTTGATTGGTTTGCCATTGGTTGTTGTCATCAACGATGCCAAGAGGCTTGCCGGTACTAGGCATCATCACGGAAAGTTCGTGAATATTCTCACCGGCGCGAATCGATACCTGGCCCCCGCCGAGTGCGCCGATATTCTGATTGAAATTCCGCGAATCTTTGACGAACAAAGCAAACTCGGTATCGGGCACGGCAAGGGTATCGGTGAAGTTACCGCTGAGATTGAGTCCCCAGGCGGCGGGACGTTTGTCGTTACCCTCCCATACACCGCCCCGAACCAACCAATCGGTGACCGCTTGCCCGGTTGCCGCGCCGAAAATCGAACCGCCGGCCTCGATGCGAATGTCGCCACCTTGGGTCGGAAACTCGGCGAAGAGCTGGTTTTGGCCCAGCGAAGCGGCATCGAGCAGGCCGAAGCGCAGTCGTTCATTGAGAGCCGAACGATCCAGGCGGGCCAGATAGTCAGTCAAAGATTCGCCTGCTTCACGAACCGGCAAGCCCGGTATGACATTGTTTTTCAAATCGGCCAGGCTGTATTGTGCCGGAGCACCGACAGTATAAATCGCGGCGGCATTAAAGGCGCGATTGCTGTTGTTGGTGTCGTGTTCGAGAATAATGTCCTGCCCGGCTTGAATATCAATAAACCCGGTTCCAGTGCGCATAACGACCTGGGCATTGCCAGCATCGCCAGTCGATGCTGCGGCCAACTGCACCGATTCACCGGCAATCAGGCGATAACTCCATGATCTACCGGGATGAATGATATCTTGCGCCAAACGGCTGGCGTCTTGACCCGGCAACGGCGCCGGGGCCAAGGCATCGGTCAAACTGGCGTTGAGCTGAATGGTGCCGTTGGCACGCAAGGTCAAAATGCCCGGCAGCGTCAATTGACCTTGGGCATCGGCAAAACGCCACTGCGGGCTTCCTTCCGCTATGCCGGCCATAAAGTCCCAGGTATCGGCCAGCGTCAAGTCGCCGTTTGCACGAATTTCCAGGCCAGGCAACACTGACAGACCACCCGATGATGTATCCGGCTGCACAATGCTCTGCATGTTGCTTACGATTTGACTTTGCCAATCCGCGATATCGGCGGCGCTGATGGTGCCGGGACTGTCGAAAATCTGCGTGACTTCCCACCCACTACGTTCCGGGTTAAACCCGGTAAAGCGGGTCGCCAGACCATTTTGTGCCGCCTCAAAGTCGGCGAAGCCGGTACGCAACGTTATGCTACCGTTTTCACCCGCGCCACTGACATCGATCAATCCGCCGATCAATGCCAGAGCGCCACTGGCATTATCGTCCCGGTGAACGGTATCCAGGCTGACCGTGCCACCGGCTCCATCGGAGGCGTTGGCATGGACAAGAATCTGGCTGTTTTCCGACAAAGTCATGCCATTACGGCCATACAACGTTACCGTACCCCCCTGCTGTTCACCGCGCGCGTCCAACCGGCCATGGATTTGCAGCTGACCTTGCACAGCACTCAAGTTCAGCTCGTGCGCCTGTACCACTTGACCCGCTGATACTGTGAGATCGCCGCTCGATGCTTCCAGATGTACGGCCTCAATAAAACCCGATGCTGCCAGTTTCGGGGATAACTCACTGATATCGATATTGGGCCCGGTCAAGCTGAAGCGGCCTTGCGCAAGCGATGGATCGATATTTTCACTTCGGGCGTTGATATTTCCCTGCCAGATAAATCCATCGCCACCGGCCTCGACCGTCAACCAACCGGCATCACTCGCTTGCACGACGCTATCACCTTGTGTTCGTACAGCAGCCTCCAGGTTGATTTGGCCGCCTTCAGCCAAGGTCACGGTATGGTTTGGCGCCAACAGTCTGAGTTGGCCGGCCGGGGTGTAACGAATGGTGTCGGCAAATGCTACCGCCACCCCACTGAGGTCAATATGGCTGTCAGCTCCCAAACGCAATGGCCCGTCTGTTGCCTCCAGATTCAAAATACCGGCGGGCAGGAAGAAACGGCCATTGTTTTCGATGCTGGCGGCGCGTAGTGTCCACTGACCGCCTAGACCCGCGGCAACCGATGAAGCGGCATTATCGGGCGTATCGATCACCAGCGAATGAGCACCTGTATCCAAGGTTGTGGTCGCGCCGTGACCACTGACAATGGCTCCTGCGGTAATCTGCAACGGCGCATCGATCTGTAAATGGCCAGGACCTGCCAGCGTTCGAATGCCGTTGGATGAATCCAGCGTTTGCCCCAAACCGGTCAGCGTCTGTTCGGCATCGAACAAAACCTGACCGAATCCGCTCATGCGATATTCACCGCTGCCAAGCCGTAGGTCGCGCGCAGCAAGCGTCAACGTACCGGTACCGGCTCCTGCACCGTCGATGCGTGAATCAAGATTGCTCAGGGTCAGTGTATCGGCTTGAATCTGAAAGTTTTGTTCGGCGCTGCCGGCGCCATTGATGGCGGCGGCGGTTAAACTCACGTTGCGGCCATTGAATTGCCCCGAACCGTACAAATTCAGACCGGTTGCACTGCGCAGGCGAAGCTCATTAAGCTCAGCAGGCAATTCACGCAACACCAGACCTGGGGTACCTGCCGGAACATCACCAAGACTGATTTGTTGGGCGGACAGTGATAAATCGCCGCCGCTACTGAGATCGATGGCGCCATCGAAACGCGTGTCACGGCTGGCATCGAGCACAATGGAGCCATCGGCGCTGAGCCTTGCCCCGCGCTCCACCGTCAACACACCACGCTCGTTGAGCGGCTCCTGGCTGCGCACAATGTCCACAACCTGGCTATCGGAAACGCGAACCAAAGCCGCATCACCTGTACCCAGGCTATTTTGTAGACGCAGGGGTAAAGGGGCTGCGTTCTCCTGACGACCTTGGCTGGTGATGCTGGCGCCCGATGCAAGGCTTAATTGGTCATGGGCCGTCAACACCACTTCATCGCCCTGTAACGCGGCATTTTCAGCAATGTTAAGCGTCTGGCTGGTGACCGTCACCACCGTGCCTTGCGGGGTTCTTTGCCGTATTCCGCCTAATAACAGACTGGGCGCGCCCAGGCGATTGAGCTCATCGGCCACCAACGCGACCGTGCCCGGTGCCACCGGGTTTAACGGATCATGATCGGATACAACGCGCAAATTTTCGGCACTGATATCGACTTGCCCGCCCAAGCCCTGAGCCGTCGGTGCGGCAAGTAGCTCAGTACTTAAATTGATCTGGTCACGCGCCTCGATGACCAGACTTCCGGCATCACGGGGCAGCGCGGGAAGCTCCAGGGACGACTCGGCCTTGGCGGGGAAGAAATCGTTGGCGAAGTGATCGGTGAATTCGGAAAACAAACGGGCTCTTTCGCCCGGCTCCACGGCAAAACCCTGGCTGCGCGGCGATGCAATATCGGTGCCCGCGATGCCTGAACGTCCTGGAACGATTTCGACACCGGCGATATCGCGCACGCTGGCGAATTGATCGGTGGTGCCGGCGATGGGCGTCACTAAATAGGCACCCGGCAACAGTGCGTAATGCGCGGGCAATAGCTGATACCAGCCGGCCGGGAGCCCTTGCGTGGCCTCCAGAAAAACGCTTTGGCCGATGGCAAGACCAGCGCCAGCGGATTCGAACGGGTCGTAAGGCGCGAGATTCATCGGCTGACCGGGCAGAATCGCGTATTTTTCGACAAAGCCCGGCGCTGAAGGATCCAGGATATCGAAGGTTCCCCCTGGGCCGGTAATGAATTCATAGCCAAACAAATCACCGCCGCCGGATAAATCGATACGCGCCCCCTCCTGCAAATCCACCTGGGCGCCATTGAGCAACAAGCGCTTATTGGGCAAATTCTCGGCGTTCAATACGATATTCCGGCTGCCGACATTGTCCAATGAGAACAGCCATTCGGTGCCGCCGGAAACGCGTCCAAACGGAATCAGACTATCGCCTGCCGATACCGAGGTCAGGCTATCTTTGGCCAGCGTCAACGATTGAGCGGCATTGAGTTCGATTTCACCCAGCGGCGCGCGCAAGGCACCTTGTTGCTCGATATGCGCCGCGTTAACGACAACGCGGCCACCGGCTGAAAACAGCGCGGCTTGACCCACCTCGCCCGGAACGCCAAGCAGGGTGAAACGAGCATTGTCGCCACTGACATTGAAAGTAAAATCAGTCAATGTTGCTGGATACATCTGCTGGGCACGAATGGTCAAGGCATCGGACACATTCAACTGGCCGCGAAAATCTTTAGCAAGAACGGTGGCATCGGCCAAGCCGCGTAATCGGACATCGCCTTGACTGAACAAATCGACCGCCGAAAAACCGTTGAATGCCAGACCACCTGTCAGCTCGATATTGCCGGCATTGACCGTCATTCGACCGGAACCGCCACTGGCCTCGGGTGCCAGAGTTGTGAATCCGGGATTGCTTCTGACCCGCGTGGAACCGAGCGCGGCATAGGGCGTGTCCAAGGTTAAAGAGCCAGTGTCGGTACGGATACTGGGCGCATCGAATACGATGTCGCGGTTGGTCTTTAAGGCAATGTCACCGTTAATGACCACAGCGCTGGTTAACTGGCCGTTGACCGGCCTTGCGTCCACTTTGAATTCAAGCCCGGCAAAATCGGCCGCACTCAAGTTGGCACTGTATAGTTGGGCTTGACCGCTGAATTCGGTGAGCGAGTCTCCTGGCCTTAAACGGTCTGACATGGCCTGCGATGCGCCTTCGTTGAGCACAATCACACGATTTTGCTCAAGGTCGATATCATCCGGGAAAAGACCGCCTTCAACCTGAGGCTCGGGTTTATTGCGCAAACCGCGATCCAATGTGACTGAAAACCGGCCACCGGCTGGGGCGCCGCCACCGGCTGAGGCCGCTAACTGCCCGTCGATAAGCATCCCTTCCGCCGCCGTGAGCAAAACATGGCCGCCCGCCGATGGGATCAGCCGTTCAGTAACACTGGCCAGTGCGCCCTGGCCTGGCAATTGAAAATCCAGCAAGGCCGCCGTCCCGCTCACATCAATCCGGGAACCGCTTTGCTGAATCAGAAAACCCCGGTTAGCGGTCAGTTCAACCGTACCGCCACCCGCCACCTCGCCGGTACGCAAGCCTATCGGGTTGAGTTTTGGAATGAAGGCGCCTGTTGCCAATAAACGGCTGTCCTGACCCAACCAAATGGCTTGCGAGGCAAAAAAGCCACTGTCGTTAACGGGCGTATTCAAATTTGCACGAATGCTACCTGCCGGCGCAGAAATACCGCCTTCCATGATGATCGAAGTATCGGAAGACAAACTGACGTGCGCTTTAGGGTCGGTATAAATCCACGACCCTGCCTCCAAAACCAGGGCGGGTTGCCGATTCTGTCCTAGCAATTGACGAAACGACAAACTGAGATTGACCGGTTGACGCAGAAAATCAGGCAACTCGACGATTCGGGTAATCGGGTCAAGTGAACCGCCGCTAGGCGTGCTGGCCGCGAGCGTGGTCAATTCCCGGTTGCGTTGCCGTAACTGCAGCGTCATATTATCACTCAGCGTTAAGCCGGTCGTATTGGCAGTCAAGTCGTAACTGGAAAACCGTCCCTCGGCGAAAAAGTCCGGGCTAAGTGTCAGACTGTCGGCATGATTCTGGTTATCAATGACGATGCCGTGACTTTCCAGGTGCAAGGCACCGTTTTCCTGGAAACCCCAAGCACTCAGTTCACCTGATAAAGCAAGGCTTGCCGGAGCGCTACCCGCCAAATTACTTTGCGCAATCAGGTGAATATCGCCGCCCGAGCCAACCTTAAGATGGCCATTCAGCTGTTGCCAGGCCCCCCCGTCAGCGGAAATACGGCTACCTGGCTGCAATGAAATATCGGCCTGTTCGGCAATTAACTCTACGATGCCGCCTTCTATAGCCACAAGGCCAGCAGACTGGTTTCGGTTGGCATCGGCAATGTCGTTGACCCACAGACCACTGACATCGATCGAGGCATTTGACCCCATTTGTATCGCATTAGGCGTTATCAATCCCTGGAACTCTATTGGATGCAGGCGTACCTGGCCTGACGGCGCGGTAATACGTCCCTCAAGGCTGAAGTTTTCGGCCACAATGTCCAGCATACCGCCAGGCGTCAGCTGCAAATGCGTGTCAGGCTCCAGCGTCAAGCTGCCATTGGTCCGTATATTCCAGAAGCGTACCCCCGATGCGCGAAACAGTTCCGGATGCAAGAACAGCGGAACCGGCTCCGGCAAGCCATCCTGCCGCCTTGGAAACGGATCGTTAGGGCTGAAAGATTGCATGACGGCTTGTTCTGTAAAGACCACATCTTGTTGACCGAAAGTGCTCTCGTTAATCAAATCGATCAACACACGGCTGGCCGGCGTCCATTGATCGGGCTGACGTTGCCTTGGGCCTTGAAGCGTTTGTCCGGCGAGCACGCCTTGTAACGACGCTTCGAAGGTCTTAATGGTCAACTGTCCACCGGCCCCGCCTTCCAGATAAGCCTGGCTAAAACGTTCGCTGGAAAATAGCTGCTGATAAATGCGGTTGGGGTCGGCGTTGGCAATATCGAACACCTCACCATCGGACATCAGCTGCGTGGTTGAAACAACTCCGGCCTGAAAGGCTAAAGACCCGCCCGAGAAATCCAGGGTACTGCCAGCCTCCGTGATGACATCACCGCTGGACTGGAGCTCGATTTGGCCACCACGGATACTGCGTTCATCGATATTGCGGGCAATCCGATCCACGGCGCCCTTGATATCGGCAACCGGAATGCTGGCATTGACCAACGTGCCTTGATCATCAAATTCAAGATCGGCATCGCGCAGATCGACGTTGACTGTTTCGGTAAACAGGATGCCATCCCGTTGCAACGGCGCGTCGCGTAGCTCGTTTTTACGCAGCTCCACTTCCACGATATTGCGGTCGGCGGCTTGCGGCACCTCATCCACGCCGGAAACATCGATGGTCGCGCCCGCCTCGACAAAAATGCGCGCCGTACCCTTGCGTATCGGATCAGCGGGATCGTCCACGGCACTGATTTTGACATCGCCGGACTTGGCCTGGACTAACGAGCCGGCCTGCAAGTCAACTTGATGGCCGGTGATTTCGATACGCGATACCGGTTGCTCCTGAGCATCGATGGCGGTAGCGGACTTGTCGGCATCCAAATCCACGCTGGTGCGGCTACCTGCGGCCAGTGTCACCCGCGCCTGAGTGCCGAGACCATCGTCTTTTGCCCGGGTGCGTAGCGTACTTCTGCCGGCCAGTTTGCCCCCGGTCGTCGCCGGGTCCTGTATGCCTTCGCGGGCCAGCAGTCTCACCGATCCATTCAGCCGGACCGAGGTCGTAGCGGAGGCGATACCTTGCTGATTGACCGCAAAACCAACCAAGCTGGCATTGCCGCGCTCAGCCAGAATTTTGCCGACATTGTTGACATCACCGCCCGTTTCCACTTCCACCAAAAGCCCACGCAGCTCGCTATCTTCGCCCGCTTCTTGCAAATAAACCTTATCGGTGGCGGCGGCGAGGATCGTTTGGCCGTCAGGCGTGCTGATCGTTCCCTGGTTGGTGATCGAAGGGGCGGCAAGGATGACGCGGCCGCCATTGCCGGCAGTCGAGATCTCGGCGCCCGGTTCGATGAAAATTTGTATTTTGATCTTTTCGCCGTTTTGATCGAGGACAAAGTTACCCTGACTGTCCTTGATATAGGTTTCTCCTGAGCCATTCAAGGCCGCGGTTCTGTTGAGATCGAAGACCTTGGTAATCCCACGTGCGAAGTCTTCTTGATTGATACCTAAGGTACTGGCAACCAGGCTGTTGACATTGATCTGGGCATTGTTGCCGAAAAGAAAGCCGTTTTGGTTGATGAGATAGACCTGGCCGTTGGCGGTCAGCGAGCCGAGAATTTTACTGGCGTCTTGTTGATGGATGTTATTAAGCGCAATGGCCGTTTCCGACGGCTGCTTAAAGACAACTTCATGCCCCGGATCGATGTTAAAACTTTTCCATTCCAGCGTGGCCCTGTCGCTGAATTGTTCGATATTCAGTCGATTGCCATTGACATTGGCTTGCGCCTGCCCTGCGCTGGTCAACGCGGCGGCATCGACCGGAACTGGTAATGGCCCCTCGGCCCGTGCGGGTGATATGCCGGCACCTGACACCAAGCCACCGGCCAGCACACAACGAATGGCAAAGCTGAGCGGCTTAAGAAGAAATGCGGAAGCATCGGGAGAGCATGGGCGTTTCTTTTGCATGGATGTATGTCATCGTAAGGTCCAGCCACTCTCATCGTGCGTGTTTAAGCTATACACAAAGCCTTAAGGTCGCTCTGTCAAGGAACGCCGCCGTGCCCCCATCCCCAAAGAGGGCTTGACGGCAGCATCCTCGTCTCAAGCCACCTTAAGGCTCTATTGATATCCAAATTGAGAATGGCTGCTGTAAAGTCACAAGCCCATCCCTGGGCTTGTGCATTGGCTTTATTTCAATTGAATGATATTGCCGGCGCTGGCACCGTTGTTGAATGGCGTCGGTGCAACCCCTAACAAACCACCATGATTGAGACCCACGACCGGGTTGTTGACATTGAATGGTACTTCAGGCACGGCTGAAGGATCGGTGCGTGTGGTGGCGAAAATGCCGGTTTGACCCCACGCCTGTCTCAGTCCGGTATTGACCAGTCTGGCCGTTACCGAGCTACCTAAGGCATTGGCGAAATCAGACAATAGATCGAATTTGTCGGGTGTCAAATCTTTTCTGACCAAGACCTCGCCTTCGGCCCAGACCGGATAAGTGCCGGCGGCAACGTTTTCGATAGTCGGCGCATAGCCGTCGATTTTGACATAACGCCAAGGCTGGCCACCGGTACCGTCGGCCCTTACGCCGGTATTGACTACAGCACTGTTGATTGCAACACCCCAGTACCGTGCGCCGGCATTATTGAAAGAACTGGTATTGGAACCGGTTTGCCAATCGGTCAACAACCGACCGGTTGCAGATGTACCACCGGGGGCTTTAACAATCGGTTTGGCGGTTGCGTCATTGGCGGCCGGTGTCGGGTTTGCCGGCGGGAAGCTACCTGTCACAAACGGATAGTTGAGGTATTTCGCATGAGCTACCGCGCCAACAGCCGCACCGGTATTGCGTCGGCCCACGGCAACACGGTAATCGGTTGGTGCGCTAATGCTGACGCCGATTGAATTGAGGAAATCGATGACGACTGGGTCGTCCAGCGATACGGACGCATTAAGATTCGGCGCAAAGACTTTGACGTCCGACCAATCAGCAATTTGCCCTGACAACAACGCGGCGATGAAGTTACGGTTGAGCGAAGGCAAACTGGCTTCGTCATAAGCTCCGATGGGGACTGAGGTCGGTAATTTACCCAACACAATGTCAGCCAGTTGCAAAACCTTGTATAAGTCTTCGGTCACCCCAACGCCATAAACCAAACCGCCGGTGGGGATAATATCCACCTGATTCAAGTTCTCCGGTGTTAAATCGAATTGCCAGTTGGCAGTAGGCTGACCGGTGGTCAATTCGGTGACCGGGTCTGGATAATTTTCGGTACCAGGAGCCAACAAGGCGGCCGCGTCAATACCTAGAAAACCACCGTCGGACACTCTTTGCGTGAGATAGGTGCTGGCATTGGCGCTGCTCAGGGTGACTTCATGGACTGGCACGCCATTGCTGTTGATACTGTTAGTCCAGGCGGATTCGACATTGGCGCCGGATTTCAAAATATCCAGGTGATCCAATGGAATTCCGCCCAGCAGAGGCACCACCCCGTAACCGGCCGCGCCGCGTGAGCGCTTAACCAGCACGATTTTTCTGCCGCGCAACGCCGAGTTGGTCAGATTATCACCCCCTATAAAGTAATAAGCGGCAAAACGACCATTGGAGTCTGTGAAAATATCCAGCGAGCCACTGGCAGCCAGGCTGGTTTCGATTGCCAGGCCAATCGCTGAATCTTGCGCCGCCCCTCCTGAAGTGAAAACCACCACGTCGGGTGATGCATTACCCGGTGTCCATGGCGTCAAGGCATGAGCGGCTTGAGAACCGCCAAGCAGCGCTAATGCTGCGACCAATTTTTTGAGTTTATGTGAATATTTCATTTAGATAACACCTAATACGTTGTTGTGTAAAAAAAGTGATTGAGTAGTTGAATCTTGCACACAACGTACCAACTCGAAATTTACTGCGCATCGACCAAGATATCGCCCTCCCTTCTCGAACACACACCGATCAGCTGCTGATATATCAGCAACATCTGCTGATTTGGTGTTGATATATCAACAGCACCTGCTGATCGGGTGTTGATATATCAGTATCGCTGACCCCTTATTGGTCATCTACAGCGCAGTGACAGGTTCTTTATTGCGGTGATTGGAATTAACGCCCCAGCCCATGAATTGTCCCGCTTTATCCACAGCATACTTAATGCCAATACCAGGCGAAGGTCCGTCACCTTCAAATCAATGGCATGGATCATGCACTTGGGTTTTTATTACGCTATCGCCGAAGCCCAAAAAGACTTCAGAATGGCGCGAAATTCATATCAATGACTTTAACCAACGACTTCATGCGAAAACTTGTTATCTCAACGCTCTTGATAGGCCTGTGCTTCCCATTGGCCGCAACCGCTTGGTGGAATGACGATTGGCATTCCCGGCGTCAGATCACCTTGGATGCTGCGGTAACGGGTGCCGACATTCAGGAAACCTTGACGAATGTCCCTGTATTGCTCCGTCTTCATGCCGGTAATTTTGGCTATTTTGCTGAATTAGGCGATAACGGCCGCGATTTACGCTTTCTAAAGAACGATCAAATCGCACTGGCCCATGACATAGAGAAACTGGATCCGTTCAGCGAAATTGGTTTGGTTTGGGTCAAGCTGCCCGAAGTACGTGGCGGCATGAGCAGCGATGACTTTTGGCTTTATTACGGCAATGCCCATGCCGCCGACGCTTCCGATAGCCATCGGGTCTATGATGTCGCGCAGAGTTTGGTCTATCACTTTAAGGAAGGGGAAACACTGCCGCAGGATGCGACGGCTTATGCCACGCACGCCAGCGCATCCACGGTGCAAGTCGTCGCGGCCGGCTGGATTGGCGCTGCCGCGCAATTCAGCGGGAACAGCGGCATCCGAGTTGAATCCGTCCCGCAGTTGGCATTCAAGCCCGATGAAGGTTGGACCTTTTCGACCTGGCTAAAAATCGATCAAGCCCAGGATGATGCAACCGTGCTATTAGCTGGCGACGATAGCAGTGGCATTCGCTTGAGCGTGCGCGGTACCGAGCTGAGTGTGAATTCCTTGGCTGGAGCTGCCGTGCCAGCCGTATCCTTGGGTTTGGAACAGTGGCGTCATGTCACGGTGGTTGTGCGTCCGGGGGACGGCGAGCAAGCCGAACAGAACCTGGAGCTGTATATCGATGGTGCTTTGGCAGGGGCCGTACCGGTCAATTTGACGGCAGCGAATTATGGTCTCGACATCGGGCAGCAATTGACCGGTTTACTGGACGAAGTGCAAGTCGCTGGCACGGCGCGTAGCGCCGATTGGCTGAAATGGGCATTCCGCAACCAGAGTCCTGACTTCATCGTATTGAACCACGGCCAAGATGAATCGAATGTCAGCGAAAGCGTGAGCTATTTCCCGGTGATCATCCAAAACGTCACCTCCGATGGCTGGGTGGTCATGGGCATGATCGGCATTATGTTTGTCATTACCCTGATGGTGATGGTCACCAAAACCCTGGTTATCAATAAAGTGGGGAAAGACAATCGCGCCTTTCTGGCCGCTTACGCCAACATAGCCCCGCAACAACTGGATGCCTTGGATCAGGAGGAAACGGCCGAAGAACAAGCATTGGGCGATTCCGACTTACTCACGGCACTGGCCGGGCATCACGATCATTTTCAAAGTTCGCCGCTGTATCACTTATACCATTTGGGTATTCGGGAACTGAAAAAATTAACCGGCGGCGCCCAGGCCAATGTGTCCGCCGAAGCCTGGGATTACTTACGCGTCAAACTGGACTCCGCGATCGTCACCGAAAGCCAGAAACTCAACCGTAACATGGTGTTGCTCACACTTTCCATCTCAGGCGGGCCGTTTCTGGGGCTTTTAGGTACCGTACTTGGCGTCATGATCACCTTTGCCGCCATTGCCGCGACCGGCGATGTCAACATCAACTCGATCGCCCCTGGCATCGCCGCGGCTCTGTTAACCACGGTCGCGGGCTTGGCGGTCGCGATTCCGGCCTTGTTTACCTATAACTACCTGCTGACACAAATCAAGGAAATGACCGCCACCATGCGTGTGTTTACTGACGAGTTCCTGGCCGTGTTGGCATTGGGCTCGACCAACCGTCGCAACGGAGGTTAAGCGATGAACATCGAAGAAGAAAAAATCTATGACGACATCAATGTGACGCCGATGTTGGATGTGGCCTATGTGTTGTTGTTGATTTTTATCATCATGACCACCGCGACCGTGCAAGGCATTACCATCAATTTGCCCAAAGCCAGTAGCACGCCATCCCTGTCTAAACCCAAAACCAAGGCGATTTCCATCACCCCTGATGGCACGATTTATCTGGATACCTATCCGGTATCGATGACCGAACTGGAAACGCGCCTAGCCCAGTTCAAAGCGGCAGTACCGGACTTACCGGTGGTGGTGAAAGCCGACGCCACGGTGCAGTACCAAAAAGTTATCGAGGTGCTCGATGTGGTGACCCGTCTGGAAATCAGCCAACTCGGCTTAGTGACCCAAAAACTGGTCAAGTAAGCGCACTGTTGTTATGAACAATAAATATGCCTGGTTACGCCGCCTGCCGATCTTGATTGGCTTGGGCCTGAGCCTGCTGGTTATTTTGGCGATCTTCTTGCTCAAAGATCAATTTGAAAAACCTGCGCAACGCAAGAAAGTTGTCCAGCAAATTACCATGATCACGCCGCCCCCGCCGCCGCCGCCCCCGGAGGAAAAGCCGCCGGAACCTGAAATCGAGGAACCGGAACCCGAGCCGGAAGTTGAACCGGAGCCTGCGCCTGAAGAATCGAACGAGCCAGCCGGCGAAGAGCTGGGTCTGGATGCGGACGGCAGCGCCGGTAGCGATGGTTTTGGCTTGGCGGCCCGCAAGGGCGGGCGTTCTCTATTGGGCGGCGGGCCGGGTAGCGCCGTACTGTGGTATGGCGGCCAAGTCAGGCAGCGCGTGGAGGACAACTTGCAAAAACTGCTGGTCGAGAGCTCCGCGCTAAAAACCGGCTATGCCGTCACCATCGATGTCTGGGTGGATACGGAAGGACGCATTAGCCGTAGCCGTTTGCGCCGTGGCAGCGGCAATGCCGAAGTCGATCAGGCTTTGCGTAATGCCTTGAACATGATTAGCGCCAGTGTCGGCCAAGCTCCACCGGAGAATATGCCGCAACCGATCCACATCAAACTGACCAGCCGAATTTAATAACTGAATTTAAGCGACATGCCCTGTTAACGGCATTTTGTCATTTTGTCTTCAATAGCCATGTGCCCAACATTTTTATGAATGTAACTGCAAAAGTATTTGCCACGTTTTTCGCGACTCTGGCGATGAGTCATGTCAGCGCAGCGCAGCCGAAGGATGAAATCCTCAAGGTGAAAAAATCCACCTTTGTCAACCTGGTTGATTTGCTGGTGCAACGCGGCGTCATAGATCAGCAAGAGGGCCAGGGACTGATCACCGCCGCCGAGCAAGAAGCCATGGCCGAGACGGCAAGTCCCCCGCCAGCCAAGCCTCAGAAAGGCGTCAAACATGTCACTTACGTGCCGGAGATCGTAAAAAAGGAAATTCGCGAGGAAGTGCGCGCCGAATTGCGCGAAGAATTGTTGGAAGACGTCAAAGAACACGCCAAAACCGAACGCTGGGGCATTCCGGACGCCTTGCCGGAATGGATCAGCGCCATCGAGCCCAGTTTTGATATGCGCATTCGCTTTAATGATGACTTTCAGGCTTCAGGCAACGTCAATACCATCGGCAGTGGGCCTTATTTCGATTTTCTGGCCATCAACCGCAATCGAGGCTTTGCCAACGAAGCCGCAAACGAAGGTTTTTTACTGAATAACCAAAAAGACCGGCTCGCGTTTCGGCAGCGCTTCCGGTTGGCCTTCGATACCAAGATCGCCGAAGGGTTAAGCACTGGGGTTCGTATATCGAGCACCAACGATTTCAGTCCGGTGTCTACCCAGCAATCCTTGGGCAATACCGGCGGCGCCTACCAACTGGCACTGGATCGGGCCTTTATACGTTACGACTATGCGGATGATAAAGGCAACGACTGGCTCACCCTGCTCGGTGGCCGAATACTCAATCCGTTTGTATCGACCGATGTATTATTTGACCCGGACTTGAGTTTCGAAGGTATCGCGGGCAGTTTCCGCCTGCCGTTCAATCGAGGCTCCAGCAAATTCAGCGGCTATAAAGCACCGACACAGAACCCAACCTCACGTTTCGGATTACGGCCTGGCCTGCAACATCCCGATAGCGCTTTCGTCACGTTGGGCGTATTTCCGATTCAAGACATAGACTTTAGTGCCCAGGATAAATGGCTTTATGCCGGACAAGTCGGTTTGGATTGGCTGTTCGAAGGGCAATCGCGCCTGAATATTGCCGCCAGCTACTATCACTACCAAAATATCCATGCGCGCAAAAACGGCCCCGGTGGCACCGGGTTTGAGAACGATTGGACCGCCCCGCAATTCGTACAAAAAGGCAACTCGATGGTCGCTATTACCGACTTTGACAGCGGCCCTGGCTTCGGTTCGGTGTGCGCGGATCCGGTGCGCGGTTGTTTGTTCGGCTTGGCGTCTAAATTCCAGATTTTCAACCTTACCGCGATGTACGATTATCCGCTCTACGATGATATTCGACTCTTGCTCACCGCCGATTACGCCAAAAATCTCGGTTTCAATGGTCAGCGAATTTTGCGCCAGTTCGGTGAGACTGTCAAAGAACGCACCGATGCCTTTCAAGTCCGGGTAGATGTCGGCACGGCAGAGATTTTACAGCTTCATGATTGGAACTTTAACTTGGCTTACCGCTACGTTCAGCGCGATGCGGTATTGGATGCCTTTACCGAATCGGTCTTCCACCAGGGCGGCACCAACGCCGAGGGCTGGCAGGTTTCCGCTTCATACGGTCTGGCGCGTAATACCTGGCTGAATTTCCGCTGGTTAAGCACCCAGGCGATCGATGGCCCTCAATTCGACGTCGATACACTGAATCTCGATCTTAATGTACGCTTTTTTTAGGAGGGTATGACCGATGCGACAGAATCCTGGATTATGGGCTTGGCTGTTGGTTGGCATTTGGCTGGTCAGCCCCGCCTGGGGTGCGCCCAAAACCAACGATAACGCCGCTTTTATCAGAAAAGCCCAGGGAATGATCCGTCAACTGACTCAAGAGAAAGCGGCCTTGCAGGCGGAAAAAAATGCTTGGCAACAAGAAAAGGCCCAACTTGAAAAACAACTGGGCCAATTAGAACAGACGGTAACGGAACTGAAACCGTTACCCGGCGAAGTTAAGCGCTATAAAAGCGGCTTGGAGCACGCGCATGATCAACTGAGCCAGGAAAAACAGCGTTTTCAAACCTTGCTGAATAAATATAACGAACTTGCCGGTCAGGCACGCAAGCTGATCGATGACAACGAATTATTGTTGAACGTGGCGCAAGAGCGCGAACAGTGGATCAGCACCTGCTCACAACGCAATCGAGCATTGCTTGATGTACAACAACAACTCATCGATCAATATCAAGACAAAAGTCTCTGGCAACGGCTGATCGAATTAGAGCCTATAACCGGCATCGCTCATGTTGACACCCAAAACCAGGCAGAAACCTATCGTTATCAACTCAAATCACTGACAATGACGCCTTATCCGTTCAATGATGAAACCTCTCACGCCGCGCAAAATGCGAGGGAGGGATTTTGACTCGCGGGCCTAATCGATACTTGTTGACCGGCTTGTTGCTTGTAGCCAATGCCTTGACCCACGCCACGGAAGACACACCTCGATTCAATGTGCTGGATATTCAAATCTGGGGTAACACTGTCCTGGATGATGAAGCCCTGGAAACGGCCGTTTACCCGTATTTAGGCCTGGATAAAACACTTGAGGATGTTGAACAGGCCCGCCAGTCCCTGGAAAAGGCTTACCATGAAGCCGGTTATGCCAGTGTCCTGGTCGAAATACCGGCACAGGACATCGATGACGAAACCGGAGCGGTACGCTTCAATGTCGTTGAAGGACAAATCGAATCACTCACCATTACCGGCTCCCGTTATTACGATCTGGATAAAATTCGCGAGCGTTTACCCGCCTTGGCCGAAGGCGAAGTGCCTAACATGCCCAAGGTTCAGGAACAAATCAACACCCTGGCTCAAGAGTCGGCCGATCGCAACATCACGCCCATTATGCGCGCCGGCTCTACACCGGGAAAAATGGAAGTCGAGTTGCGGGTCAAAGACGAACTCCCCCTGCATGGCAGCCTGGAAATGAATAGCCGCAATGCGGAAATGACCTCCTATTCCCGCCTGGTGGCCACCTTACGTTATGACAATCTTTGGCAGGAATTTCACAGCGCTTCGTTGCAATACCAGGTATCGCCTGAGAAAAGTGATGAAGTGGAAGTCTGGTCAGGGACGTATGTGCTGCCAACCCATTGGTGGGATACGCGCCTGGCGCTCTATGGGGTTGGAATCAGCTCCAACACTGAGTTAGGCGTAGCCATTGGCGGCGCCACCGTAGTGGGCACCGGGACTATCTTTGGCGCCCGCCTGGTCAAACCGATAGCCATCAGCGATTGGATTCAGCACAGCCTGACGGCGGGATTCGATTACAAAAGTTTCGATCAAGCGGTAGCGCTGACGCCGGAACAGCAAACGGAAGATTCGGTCAGCTACGCATCGTTTATGCTCGGTTATGACGCCACCTGGCGCGGTGACCAATTCGTTGACTCTGCCAATCTTGCGGTTCACTTCTCCGTGCGCGGACTGGGTAACGACGCCGATGAATTTGCCGCCAAGCGCGTCGGCGCCAAACCCGACTTCATTTACCTGACCGGAGGCCTCAAGCACCAGCATCAATTACCGCTGGATTTCAGGCTTCTGGCTCAGGCCCAAGGGCAAGTAAGCGCCCAGCCTTTGATTAGCAACGAACAGTTTTCCGCCGGTGGCGTGCAAAGCGTGCGCGGCTATCATCAGACCCAGTTACTGGGCGACCATGGCATCAACCTATCCTTGGAAATTCAGTCACCCAGACTGCTGAGCGCCGAATGGCAGGATTGGCAAAACTTTCGTCTTTTAGGATTTTTTGATTGGGCAGGTCTATGGACGCGCCAAGCAATCGCGCCCACACCCGCTTTTGCGGATTTGGCCTCAGCGGGCTTAGGCCTGCGTTTCTCCGCTTTCCGGCATTTAACCGGAGAATTTGATTGGGCTTACCCTCTCATGAAGCAAGGCACGGTAGACGTTGGCCAAAATCGTGTCGATTTTCGCCTGGTTTATGACTTCTAAAGGGAAGCCACTCTGAACACGACAAAAAAGTGCCCCCCAGACTTTTATCATGTCTGGAGAACCATGATTTCGGGATTTTTCGGATACCCCCTGTTCGGAGAGTCTGTTCGGAACGATGGCGGGGTGAAACCAGGAACAGGTTGCCCGTTGGTGTGGTATCGCTCAATCCGGATCATACAGGCCCGCTAAACAGCGAGGCCCGAGACGAAGCTGCATAGAAAACACGACAACTATATTGACAAATGTCGAATTCGGGGACTTCCTTGAAACCATTCAATGTCCGGTTACTTCGTATGAGGAGTTGTACAGGCAAGCTGAATATCGGCGCAGGCTTCAAATCATGGAAGGTATAAGCCTGCGTTCAACGATGCCAAGGCTAAAGTTTTAGCATCGTGAACGCCGTCACCGTTTGCCGACCTAAGCCGGTCATGCTTGCTAAAACAAGTCGCAGCGTTATGACTGTGAACGGTTACCGATACCATGCACACTCAGGCCCACCAGAATCCCGGCCATGCCTTCATAGGCGGCATCATGCCAGCCCAGATAACGCCACAGCAAGGCTGCGGCAAAACCGCTCAACAGCGCGGCGACACTGGTCGTTTGCGACGGCCTGCCGCCCAGCGCCAACACGATCAGCAGCGGCGCGAAGGCACTGGCTAACGATGACCAGGACAGAATCACCAGGCTGAACACGGTTTGTTTGTTGAGCATTGCCCAGGCCAGGGCAAGCAGAGTAATGCCAGATGTGGTCCATTTCAGCACGCGGGTTTGCTCGATTTTTTTAGGGGATAAATCGTGCGTGACTGCCGCCGAGCAACTGAGTACCAAAGAATCCGCGGTGGACATGGTCGCGGCAAAAATGCCTGCCAACACCAGCCCCACCCATACCGGCGGTAACATCATCATGGCCAGGGTTGGCAAGGCTAGTTCGGCATCAAAGGTGCCGGAGTCGGCCAGGGCAATGCGCGACAACATGCCAACCACGGTCGCCATCAAATAGAATAAAAAGAACCACAAGTAATACCATCGCCTGGCGCGGGCCATGTCGTTATGATCGGACAAGGCCATGAAACGCACCATGACCTGTGGCTGGCCGATCACGGAAAACCCGGCAAACAGCCAACTGGCTGCAAACAGTGTCAAACCGGCTACGCCGGGAAACATGGGGGTTTCAGGTGCCCAGTCTAAAAATCCCGGAATCTTCGACCATTGCTCAAACACCGGCGCCGTGCCACCTAGATGATCGACGGTCACCCACAGCAATACCGCCATGGCGGTAATCATCACTACCGATTGTGCGGCGTCGGTCCAGATCGAAGCCCTGATGCCGCCTGCGTAACAATAGGCAATTACCATCAACGCCCCCAACACCGCGCCCGCCCACATCGGCCAATCGAACAGCACATGCAAGGCTTTGCTACCCGCCACTAATTGCGCGCTGGCGTAGGCTGACAAAAAGATCAAGGTTATGACCGCGATCAGTGTGCGCAGTACCGGTTGCACCTGGCCATGCCAGCCGGACAACACGGCAGCATAACTGACTTCCCCTTGCTGTTCGGTAGCCAGCCTGAGCTTGCCATGCACGAAAGTCGAAGCCAGATAATCGCCGACAATCCAGCCCAGCATCAGCCACACGGACGCTAGACCGGCATGATAGGTATAACCAATCACGCCGATAAACATATAGCCGCTGTTATTGGTGGCCACCGCCGATAAGCCAACCAACGCCGGGTTGACGGTATGACTGGCGAGATAATAATCTTTTTTGGTGCCTTGGCTTTGTCGAACCGCGCTGACGCCAATCAGCACAAACATCGCCATAAATAGGATAAAACTGATAATCACAAACCGGGCCTAGGTCAGATGGGAAAGCATCCTGTCGGCAAAGCCATGCGGATGTTGAAGGGCATTACCTTGGCCAGAGCATAAGCATTAAACGCAAAGACCGGCAACGCATCAAGATTCGGTCAAGACCAAGGCTTCGAAAGCTGGATAGCCGCGCAAAGGTTCCAGCGCCGGGTCCTGAGCAATATCGGCGCGATAACTGTCCGAAAGTGTAACCACTTCGGTCAGGTGTTTGATGGCTTCCTCTGGCTGTTCCAGGGCTGTCAGCGCGCAGGCCAGTTGGTACAAAGCATGGACATTATCCGGGTCAATCGAAAGCGCTTGACGGCACAAATTCGCTGCCCATTGCGGCTCGGATAATTCCAGCACGGCGTCGGCCTTGTAGCTCATTGCCTCGACATCATGTTCACGCAACCCCAGAATCTGGTCGTACAACTGAATGCGGCTGGACGGGTTGGTTTCCTGGGCGGCTCTCAGCCACAGCGCCTGGACTTCTTGATGGCGCGCTAATTGTTCGCGGTTTTCTTCAATGGATTGGCTTTTCAGTTTTAGCTCTTGCTCGATCGTTTGCAGGCGCTGCTCGTATTTCCCCACCAGCGCGGAGATTTCCTGATTGGCCAGCGCCTGCATTCGCTCCTTGATGTCCCGAAAAGACGACCACCCCACCAATACCAGCAACGAGGTCGCGCCCGCGATCAGATAGAAAAAATACAACACCATATCGCTGGCATAATTCAGCGCCCGATCCACTGTTCTCAGTTGACTTTGGGCAATCTTTTCAGTCAATTCGGCTTTTTGCCCACCCAAATCGACGCGCAGCTGCTTCAGCTCATCGAGCATGTAACGCTCGATAAAAGGCGTGTACATCGGTTTATCCAGGTGTTCGATGTGGCTATCCGGCGGTGAAGAAGGGGCGGCCAGGCCAGGCGCGGCCAACCCGAGCAATAACCCGCCAATCAGGATGCGAGACATATTGCCAGGCCGTGGTCGTGCACCTCGACCAACGATTGATGCAGGCTTTTGACCGCCTGTTGATAATCATGTTCTTCGACAACAAACTGCATATCGACCTGGCGCATGGATTGGTGCATAGCCAGCACATTAATGTCACTGCCGGCCAGCGCTGCCACGGCTTTGGCGAGAATACCCGGAATTTGCATGTCACTGCCAATGGCCGAGACAATAGCGACTTTACGCTGATCCAGCAGCGCTTCTGGGAACTGCCATTCCAGTTCGTGGCGGATACGTTTCAATGTTTTCAGATTGGTTGAAACATAATGGGTAATGGTGTTGGCATTGATGTCTTTAGATACGATATGCGCCTTGAAGCGTCGCATCAGGGCCAAGATTTCCCGATCATAGCGGTCGATTTCACCGGCCATGTCCTGATCGAACAATTCCAGCGCATACAAGCCTTTGCAACCGGCAATGATTTCCACGCAAGGCTTTTCACTGACATAATCACGAGTGATCAAAGTCCCGGCGTGTTCCGGTTCAAAGGTGTTTTTCACCCGTAACGGAATGTTGTTCTGGCGCAGCCCTTTGGCGGCTCGTGGGTGAATCGCCTCCATACCCAGATTGGCCAGTTGGTCGGCAACATCATAATTGGTACGACCTATCGGCACGGCATTATCAGCACCGACCAGGCGCGGGTCAGCACTGCTCAAGTGAAATTCCTTATGAATGACGGCCTCGCGTGCGCCGGTCAACACCGCAATGCGGCTAAAAGTCATTTCGCTGTAGCCACGGTCAAACGTACTCATCAAGCCGTTCTCGCTATGCGCGTAACCGGTGACGATCGGCAGCTCCCGGGCCAGATCAATGTCGGCAAAAGCGCGCTCGATACGCTGATCCAAAGAGATATGCTCGCCATCAATCCAGCCGGTCAGATCAACATACCGGGCATTGACACCATCTTGGCGCAATAAGTGCGCGGTGTTCCAGGCACTATGCGCTTCGCCGAGGCTGGCCAACATTTCCCGCACCGTATCCAGATGCGCTTCCAGAACAAAGTGGCCATGTTGGCACAAGCTTTGTAAGTCCTCCAGACAACGCCGCGCCGCACCCAGCCGCTCTTCGATGAAATCATTGGCCCGAGTCAGCATGGCAGAATCTGCGAACAACGACTGATTGATGGCCAATAGCTCCGACTGTACGGTCATCAACGCATCATGCCAGCTGCCATCCTCCATGCCATTGGCAAACAAGGCATACACACCTGGCTGGCCATTCTTTTTGTGTTCCAGCAACTGATCGGTCATACCGCCATAGGCAGACACCACAAATATCCGGCTATAAAGTTCCTGGTCATTCAGTACGATATTATCGCGGACCACTGAATAATGACTCATCGACGTGCCGCCGATTTTCTCGACGCTATGCGTACTCATACCGCACCCTCTTCATCTAACAACCCAAAACCTATCCACCACAACCGGCGCTGCTTATTCAGCATCGGTGACCGCCTCGGCCTCCAGCTCATAGGCGCCTTCGCTGTTATGAACTTCCTTGCCGCTTAACGGCGGATTGAACACGCAGGCCAAAGTTAATTGCTGCTCAGCACGCAACCGGTGACGGTCGTGCTGATCTAATAGATACAAGGTGCCCGGCTCGATCACGTGCTTAGCGCCATCGGCCAGATTTTCCACCTCGCCACGGCCTTCGATGCAATACACCGCTTCCAGATGATTTTGATAGTGCATATAAAAGTCAGCACCGGCATAAATGGTGGTGATGTGAAATGAAAAACCCATGCCGTCATCTTTCAACGACATGCGGGCGCTTTCCCAATTACCATCGGGTGAAACGATACGACGAGCACTTTGTTTTACTGCGGATAAGGTTCGAACAATCATAATAAATCAGTCATATTGGTCATGGAGTAAGACAGGACAGATCAGGACTCAAGGCACACCTGGCAAAAACGGCCCGTTTGGCAACCGCGAGAACTCGACAAGAGCCTGATCACCTGAACGATTTAAGACGACACAGGGCCGCCGGGTCATATCCAGGAGCCTGCTCGAGAATATACTGATCGACTGCGGCCTGGCCGGATTGGCCCGTTTTTGCGGTCATTGTTGTTAAATAGCGCCACTATTCACCTCAAATGATCGAAAAATCGGTCTCAATCGGTCTGCTCTCGTGACGAAAAGCCATTCTCAGACAGGCTCCCGACTCAACTGGCTTTGGCTTCGGCAAAGAAATCCTGTTCTTCAGGGATGCTGTCTTCGCGCCCACAGACTTCTTTAATGGCTTGCTCGACAATATCCATGCCTTTGCGTAAGTTTTCATCGCTGATCACCAGAGGGCATAAAAACTTGACCACATGGTCTTCGGCGCCGCTGGTTTCGATAATCAGACCATGCTTGAAGGCATGATGGGTAATTTTGCCGGCCAGATCGCCATTCACGCAATTGATACCGCGGAACATGCCCCGACCACGCGCGGTAAAGTTACCTTCGCCGTATTTTTCGATAAACGCATCCAGACGCTGCCCGACATAGTCGCCTTTGCGCTTGATGTCCTTTGAAAACTTGTCGTCGGACCAGTATTCATTGATGGCTGCGGTGGCGGTAACAAAAGCGAAGTTATTGCCACGAAAGGTGCCGTTATGCTCGCCCGGCTTCCATTTATCCAGCTCAGGTGGAAACAACACCACGGCAAACGGCAAACCATAACCGCCCAGGGACTTGGACAGGGTGACGATATCCGGCTTGATACCGGCCTCTTCAAAGCTGAAATAGGTGCCGGTACGACCGCAACCGGCCTGAATATCATCGACGATCAACAACACATCGTATTTGCGGCAAACTTTTTCCAGATTCTGCAACCATTCAAAACTGGCGGCATTGATACCGCCCTCGCCTTGCACGGTCTCGACAATGACTGCGGCCGGCAGGTCGACGCCACTACTGGAATCGGATAATACCTTGTCCAGATAGGCCGTAGTATCGATATGGTCGCCCAGATAGCCGTCAAAAGGCATACGTGTGGAGCCGCTCAGGCTGACGCCGGACGCGCCGCGATGATGGGAATTACCGGTGGTTGCTAACGCGCCCAGGGTCACGCCATGAAAGCCGTTGGTGAAACTGATAATGTTTTCACGCCCGGTCACATTACGCGCCAGCTTCAAAGCCGCTTCCACAGCATTGGTGCCGGTAGGGCCGGTGAACTGTACGACATAATTCAATCCACGGGGTTTAAGAATTTTTGCCTGGAAGGTTTCCAGAAATTCCTGTTTGGCTGAAGTATGTAAATCCAGACCATGTGCAATGCCATCGTTTTGTATATAGCTCAGCAGTTTTTCTTTGAACACCGGGTTATTGTGGCCGTAATTCAACGTTCCGGCCCCGGCCAGAAAATCCAGATATTGATTGCCGTCCTCGTCATAGAGATACTCGCCTTGAGCCTTATTGAAAATACGGGGAAACGAGCGGGCATAACTTTGTACTTCAGATTCAATTTCTTCAAAAATTTTCATATTACTTTCCTTAAGATTAAAAACAGAAGGGACCCTCAAGGTCAGGAAAGTTTAAGGAAACCGAACGTTTTATTTTTGCTTTAAGTAAAAAACGGCTACGCTTGCTTAAACTACCCGAAGCCCATGCGCTTATCGCGCCAACGGCCCTAGACGCGCTAAAAATTCGCTGTCATGCTGGTTGTCAAAATGTAGATTTCGCTCTAGGAGCAAAGATCGCTGCAAAGACGTGTCCAGGCTTTGCGCCAGTCTCTCGAACAATGCCCAGGAAGCACGATTGGTGTCTGTGATGGTGGTTTCGATGAACCGAACATCAGTCAGTTCGGCACGAGCGAGGATATGCTGCAGCATGCGACTGGCCAGCCCCTGCCCGCGAGCACTGTCGGCGACAGCAACTTGCCAGACAAACAGGGTATCTGCGCGCTCAGGGAGCAAATAGCCGGATACAAACCCGACCAGGGTTTGCTCCAAAAAAGCTGCAACCGATGTAGACGCGAAATGATGACATTGCAGTAAATTGCAATATCTTGAATTGGTATCCAGCGGCGGGCAACTGGCAATGAGGTTAAACACGGCAGGCCCATCCGCCACGTTGGGCCTGCGTAATACGATTTCCGGATTAAGACGTTCGCTTAAACAATTCACAACTCTCATATCAGGTGGCTACAGAAACATCGGAGTTAAACCCCAACGCCTTTTTACCATAACGCATTGCATCCTGAATGTCCAGGTCGGTTACTTTGGCTTCGCAATCCCCCGCCTGATAACCAAAGGGGCGCGGAAACCGCCCACAATCGACAGATGTCGGTTAAAATAATGCACCTGACCATGCATTAAGTTAAGGAGTTATTTTGACGGCAAAAACCCTACGCATCGCAACTCGAAAAAGCGCCCTGGCTCTGTGGCAAGCTGAGCACGTTGCCAGCCTCCTGCGCGATCTGGCCCCTGACATCACCGTAAATCTGGTCCCCATGTCCACCCGCGGCGACCGTTTCTTGTCCGCGCCCTTAGCGCAAATTGGCGGCAAGGGGCTGTTTGTCAAAGAGCTGGAACAGGGCTTGCTTTCCGGACAGGCGGATATCGCGGTACATTCGATGAAAGATGTTCCTGTCACTTTTCCCGACAGCCTGCATCTGGCGGCTATTTTGACCCGGGAAAATCCGTTTGATGCTTTTGTCTCCACACGCTATCCCGATTGCGCTTCACTACCTGCCAATGCCATCGTCGGCACTTCCAGTCTGCGCCGCCAATGCCAATTGCTGGCCCGTTTCCCCGAACTGCAGGTACTGCCGTTGCGCGGCAATGTCAATACCCGCCTGGCGCGCCTGGATCAAGGCGATTTTGATGCCATTATCCTGGCTGCCGCCGGCCTGGAACGGTTGAATTTTCATGCCCGCATCACACAACAACTCAGCGCCGAGGAAAGCTTGCCCGCCATAGGTCAAGGTGCGATTGGCATCGAATGTCGCCGCGATGACCCTGAGCTAAATACGCTGTTAGCTGCACTGCATGATGTGGAAACCGCGGCTTGTGTGCGTGCCGAGCGGGAATTGAACCGGATTTTGAACGGTAGCTGCCAGGTTCCCATCGCCGGCTATGCCGTCAAACAAGATTCACAACTCATCTTGACAGGACTGGTCGGCCACCCCGATGGGCAACGGGTTGTTCAAGCCCAAAAAACAGGCCATGCGAACAACCCCGAAGCGGTGGGGGCTGCGCTGGCTGCGCAATTACTTGAACAAGGCGCCGGCGAAGTGCTGAAAAGCATCCATCAAACCCTATGAGCAAAGCCGCTGTTCTGATTACCCGCCCTGAGGCGCAAAATCAGGGCTTGCTGACCCTGCTTGCGGCGTCTGGCTATCAAGCCATTGCCATTCCAGCTCTGACCATTGTGGGCAAGCGCAGCCCGGAATCCATAGAACCCTGCCTGGCCAACTGGCAGCACTGGGATTTGTTAATTTTTGTCAGTGTCAACGCGGTAAATTTTGCCTGGCCGCTGATTGGTGGCAAAATGACCGGCGCAAGCGCTCGCCCCGTGGCTGCCATTGGCGCGGCAACCGCCAAGGCACTCAAAGCGCACGGCGTTGCCGTCCGTGATGTTCCGGCAACCGGCTTCGATAGCGAAGCCTTACTGGCCATGCCCGGGCTGACAGAGCTGTCAGGCCGCAACATTCTGCTCATTCGTGGCGAGGGTGGACGTGAGCACCTGGCTGAGACTCTGTACGCACGCGGCGCCAAGGTAACTTACCTGGAAGTGTACCGCCGCTGCTGTCCTGTCAGCTGTCCGGAACAGGCACTGATCACGCTGGCGCAAACACCCGAACTATTAGCGACACTGATCACCAGCGCACAAAGTCTAAACTGCCTGGAAACGCTCTTGCCTGCGGCAGCGTGGTGCAAAGTACGCGCCTCGGTACTGATGGTTTTCAGTGAGCGCATCGCCCGGCTAGCCAAAACACGAGGCTTTACCCGCATTCGGGTAACGGCACTGCCTAGCGACGAGGCGGTCTTAAACCTTCTTCAAACATTACACGAAAGGTAATCTGGTGGCTGAAAATCAATCAACTTCGCCCGCGCCAGCACCCGCGCCAAACAAAAAGCTGGATAAAGGCTTTTGGTTCGGTCTGGTCATCGTCCTGGTCATTGTCTCGCTGTCCGCGATGGGCTTTTTATTGTTCCAGCAATTACGCTCCCAACAGGAAACCTTAGGAGGCGAGGTCAACAAAGGCGATATGCAGCTGCTGGAATTGACCCGGCAGATATCGAGCCTCCAGAACCAGCTGCTGGCTATTCAGCAGCAGATGACCGTTTTTGAAAGCAAAATCGAAAACCAGCGCGGCAGCATGGAAAAAACCCTGGCCGAGTTTACCAGCCTGCAAACTGAAAAAAATCAGGCGCTACGCACCGATTTATTGACACGCATTCAGCAAGTGCAGCGGCAACTGGGCAAAACCCGTGGCGATTGGCTGATGGCCGATGCTGAATATTTGCTCAGCGTCGCCAATCAAAGACTTTATCTGATGGGGGATTTGAAAACCACCCTGGAAGCGCTGCAAGCAGCCGATCAACGCCTGCGCGAAAGTGGCGACCCGGCGGCTTTCAAGGTGCGGGACGCCATTGCCAAGGAAATTGAAACCGTCCGGGCCATTGAGCCCTTGGACATGGTCGGCTGGCACGCCCGGCTGGTGCAATTGCAGCAAAAAGTTACACAACTCGATCTCATTCTGCCTTATGCCGGCAAACCTTTCACCCCAGCCACCCAGGTACAAGATCACGCCGAGACAGAAGCCGACGAACACGAACTGCTGAATAAAGCGGTCAAACATTTGCAAGACTGGGTGACGTTACGCCACTCCGACACCGATATCAGTAAAGTACTGGCGCCGGAAGAGGCCGAATTCATACGCGAGCAATTGCGCGCCAAGTTAGAGCTGGTAAAAACCGCGCTGGTACACAAACAAGCCGATGTGTACGCTGCCGCCGTGACCGATGCAAAAACCTGGTTTAACGAAAATTTCGCCAAAAACACACCGCAAGGCCAAGCCTTTCAAGCTGAAATCAGAGCCTTGACCAAACTTAATCTGAACCGACAAATGCCGGACATCGGCAACTCGTTAAAACAGCTGCGTGACATTACCAAGTTACGCATCGAAGCCGACAAAGCCCTGTCAGGCGCCAGCAATCCCCCGCAACCATGAAGAATTTCCTGTTTTTTATCGGCTCTTTGACCATTGCCATTGTCGCGGCCTTCGGCGTCAACGCCTGGCTGTCACACTATGACAATCCAGGCTATGTCCTGATTGGCATGGGGCATTGGTCAATGGAAACCTCACTCATGGTATTCAGCACCGCGCTGATTGTTGTGTTTTTCCTGTTTTACTTCTTTTTTCGCATGCTCGGCATTTTACTGCGCCTGCCCGGCAAGTTGAAAAATCGTGCCGACCACGCCCGCGTCAACCGCTCCCAGCAAGCTTTGCTGGCCGGTCTGGTCGATAGCGCTGAAGGCAACTGGGAGCAGGCCGAGAAAATTCTGATTCGCCACGCCTCTAACAGCGGTGCGCCGTTAATACACTACCTGACCGCTGCGCGCGCCGCACAATCACGGGGCGCGGTAGAACAACGCGACCGTTATCTGGAATTGGCCCGCGAACAAGGCAAAGGCTCGGAATTGGCGGTGGGCCTGACCCAGGCTGAACTCAGCTTATCTGAACAGCAATTCGACGAAGCGTTAAGCACCTTGACCAAACTCCAGTCCATTGACCCTGAACATGCCAGCGTGCTGCGTTTGTTGCATCAAACCTACCGGCAAATGGGCGACTGGCACGGACTGCGCCAACTGTTGCCCGACCTGCAAAAGAAAAAAGTGCTGATGGAAGCAGAAGTTAAACTGCTGCAAACCGAAACATTCAGCAACCTGCTCAGACAAGGCGCTCAAGCGCGTGATCGCGAAGCCATCACGCATTTATGGCAAGAAATTCCTGAGCACATCAAAACCTTGCACGGCATTCCCGCCATTTATTTTGCCGCCATGATCGAATGCGGCGCCGGCGCGGACATCGAGGCCGAATTGGCCGAAACCTTATCGACACAGTGGGATGATACCCTGGCAGTGTTGTATGGCAGTTTCCAGGGCGCCAACCCACGCAAACAACTGGAAATGGCCGAAGGCTGGCTGGAAGTCTACCCTGACAACGCTATCTTGCTCAGAGTCACCGGCAAACTGGCCATGCAAGCGCAGGTCTTTGGAGAAGCCGAACGCTATCTGGCCAAAAGTCTGGCACTGGAGCCGACCGTGGCCGGTTATCAGTTGCTCGGCGAAGTCGCGTTAGAAAAACAAGATACCGTCAATGCACTGGAATGCTATCGGGCCGGGCTGGAGCTGGCCTCGGGAGAGGTGCTGGAACAGCTGGAAAGCTTTCGCCCACAGGACAGCGAAACCGAACCAAGCGAATCTGAAGCCCGTTAACCGCCAAGCCTTGATCCTGGATGCTTAGATGACCCGGTCAATCAAGGCTGCCTGCCGCCCAGAAAATACGCAAAAGCAATCACTTCAGCGACAGCTCGATACAGCTGCTCGGGAATTTCATCGCCTAAAGGCACTTTCGCCAACACACGCGCCAGGTCAGGTTCGGCTTGCAGAGGGATATTGTGCTGCTCAGCCAAGGCAAGGATTTGCTCGGCGGTCACGCCTTCGCCTTTGGCAGTGACTTTCGGCGCATGCTCGCCATCGTAACGCAAGGCGATGGCGAGATCCGCCGCATAAAAGGTACGGCTCACACTAAAAACTCAGGGCAACGCCACCGGCGTGGTCGGTTGCCAGTCAGGGTGACGATGCTCCACCACCACCGTGGTGTAAATACCGCCCCGGACATTGAACTTGGCAGTCAGACGCATGAAACGCGGCTGACAAGCGCTGGCCAGATGATCGAGAATTTCATTGGTGATGGCCTCATGAAAGGCGCCGCGCTCAC
>JAVVEW010000020.1:0-40357 GCA_032251045.1 Methylococcales bacterium | reverse complement strand
GGCATGTGCGAATTAACGGCCAGCGGCTTGAGATCAGGCTATCAGAGGCGCACTTTTCCCCGCGACAAAGCCACTTTCAAGGCGTCATCCATGGCCTGGGCGGCACACATAGCTTCAGTGCCCGCTACACCGGGCAACATTGGCAGCTTAATGTTCAACTTAATGGCCTGACTCTGGCGCTGTTATCGCCCCTGTTGCCGCCTGAGGTCGCTGCCTTTTCCGGGCATGTCCAAACGCGCCTGACGCTGACGGGAAACGCTGACGGCATTGAACAATTAAGCGTCAATGACCTGAAGCTGACGCTGTCCGCCGATCATCAGCAAGGCCAATGGGCATTGGCCGAGGCGCAGTTTTCCGGCGCATTCTCCGCCAAACACCTGCAATCGCACTGGCACTGGCAAGGCTGGTTACGACTCGACGCCGGCGCGCTTTATGCCCAGCCGGTCTATCTTGAAGTAGACTCGGAACCGCTAACACTGTGGGCAAAAGGCCGCTGGCACAGGCCACTGTTGGCCATCGATGCTTTTGCCTTTGAACACCCGGGTGCAGCGCATGTGACCGGCTTCGCTGAGCTGACGCTGGGCAAAACCATTGGCTGGCGCGAGGGTTTAATCCGTCTGGACACAAGCCACCTGTCCGCGCTGGGTCAACATTATCTAGCACCCTGGCTGGGCACGAACTGGCCTCTGCAATTTTCAGGCAGTGGCTCGGCGGACCTGGTCTGGCGGCAGGGCACACCGGAAAAACTGACGCTGGCCTTGGATCAGGTCAACATCGATGACCGAAAAGGTCGGGTGCAAGCACAAGCGCTGACTGCCCGCATACATTGGCAACGCCAGCAAACGCCCGCCCCGTCCTGGCTGGCCTGGCAAGAACTCAACCTTTTCACCATTCCATTGGCCGAAGCGCGCTTGCAGTTCATGCTCGAAGGCCCGCAACTGACCTTAGCCGAACCGGCACGCTTGCCACTGTTGGGCGGCGCGCTTTCAGTAGAGGATTTTTATTGGCGCGGCACCGACGACGAACCGGAAGTCGGCTTTCAAGGTGCGCTGCGCGACATCGACTTAACCGCCTTAAGCCAGGCGCTGAACTGGCCAAGCTTTTCCGGGCGCTTATCAGGGCGTATTCCCGGAGTGCGTTATCACAACCGGGTGTTGCGTTTACAAGGCGAATTGACCGCGCAATTGTTCGATGGCCAGGTGCGGCTGAATAATCTGTCGTCGTCCGGATTGTTTCGCGACTTTTGGCGACTTGAAGCTGACCTGGATCTGGAAGCTATTGATTTGGCGCGACTGACTCAGGAATTTGATCTGGGCCGTATCGAAGGCCGGCTGTCCGGCTTCGTGCATGATTTAGTGCTGGAAAACGGCCAGCCCAGCGGTTTTTTCGCCTGGCTGGGCACGCCGGATGACGATGATAGCCCGCACCGCATCAGTCAACGCGCTGTCAACGCCCTGGCCAGCATCGGAGGTGGCGGCGCCACGGATACCGTATCGCGGGCGCTGCTGCGCTTTCTCGATACCTTCGGTTATGAAAAACTGGGACTAGGCTGTTACCTTTATCAAGGTGTTTGCCAACTCTCCGGCGTGGCACCTGCAGGCGACGGGTATTACATTGTCAAAGGTGGCGGCCTGCCGCGTATCGATGTCATGGGCTATAACCTGCGCATGGATTGGCCGGTATTATGGCAGCGCTTACAGCGTCTTTTCACCGCCGAAAGCGCCGTCGTGCAATAAAATACGTGTCATGGTGGTAGCCGTGCACGATTACGGCCCGGCTACACCGACATGCCCCTTTGCCAAAGCAGGATTGAGGGGAATTTTTTCAGGCCGTGAACGGTATATTGGTCGCCAGACTTTTCGATGAGGATGCAAACCTCGTTATTTTCAAGCAGCAGAACCGCTGGTAAAACCAAATTGGAAATATCTTGCAACCGCCGCCTTACCAGGCCTGCGGACAAACCGGCGCATTGCGCGGCTCTTGGAAACAGCGCAGGGGTCAAGCGATTCTGCACCAGCGGCAGCCCAGCCGTTAACGCCTCGGCGGTATAAGGCTGATGTAGCAACTTGGATAAGGCGATCAGCAATAACGGTCAGAATACAATAGTGACGGTTTCCACCACGGATGACCAGCCTGTGATATTCACCTCAACCTTAGATAACACCGATCTTTCTGACCTTTTGAGCGATAGCACCGACCCCATGGCTTGATCCGGCCACCATAACGCCAGCGCCTCATAACCTTGTTGTAGACCATGCGCTATGCAACCGCCCAATCGGTTAATTTACCCATGGCATTGCGTGGCAGCTCCGCACCTATGTTGATGTACTTGGGAATTTGATACGCCGGCAACTGCTGACTCAACCACTGTTTAAGTGTCACGGTAACATCAGCATCAGAAGCCACCTCAGCCTGCAAGACCACAAATGCCTTCAGACCCTGCCCCTGCGGGCGCACCACTGCCTGGGAAACGCCTGGATAACGCTCCAGACAACGTGCAATTGCGCTCAAATCGACATTATGGCCGGCAACTTGTATCACACCATCCTTGCGGCCGTGAACGTGAAATTGCCGATCATCCAACCAATCCAGCACATCCGGCAGCACGGCCTGATGATGGCTTGAAACCAGATGATCGTGCGCTAACCGGCGCCAATGCGGCATGAGCGTGAAACCTTGTTCCGCGCCGGTGCGAATGGCAATGCCCGCACTTTCCGTCGTGCCGTAAACATCGATAGCCTGTGCCGTCTGCGCACAAAGCGCCGTCCACAGTGCGGCCTCACAGGGCGCGCCGGAGGTAATAGCTATGCTGTGCATGGGCAATTGCAATCCTGACGCCATCCACACGCGCCAGAAGTCAGGTATCCCAACCACCATATCGCCCGGCTCCAGTAATGCCTGCAAGACACTGGGCAAGCGTTTGCGCGCATCGAAAACGGTGGGTGTTGTGTTAAGCGCTGTCGGCACCAGAATGGTAAAGATAAAGCCGTAGACATGATGCGCCGGCACCAGCGACCAGATGCGCTTAGGCGGCATGATGAGCAGTGCTTCGGCAATCCAGGTAGCCTCGGCTTGTAAATGCGCATGAGGCAGGCGGTGCGGATGTGCTTGATGGGTAGAGCCTGAGCTGTAGAATTGATAGTCAGCGTGAGCCATTTCCAGGCTGTTTTGAGCAACCGCCACCCAACCTTGCAGCGTTGGCTTGGCTAAAAGCGCATCGCCAAGACCGGTTTTATCGATTCCCAAACACTGGGCAAAGGCAGTGGCCACGTCCAGTAGCTCCAGAGAATCCAGATATAATAAACCGGCGCGCCAATCACCCTGAATAACCAACTGATCCTGACTGGGAAGCACCGCGCCTGGTCTGAGCCTGGCCACCCCTGCCAGCATGAAATCAACGATAAAGCGTCGCAGCAAGGCTTCCTTGCGCCACCAACTCATAACCTCTTGACAAAGACCCAATAGGTATCGCCAGACAAGGCTTTTTTCATGTGTACGGCCACCTTGGTCGGATTCATGTTGTAGTCAAAAGTGTATTCGAATTTTTTGTTCAAAAAGCCCATTTGTACGCCTTTGTCAAACTCGCCTTTGAATTTTGGCGTATTGGTGCAAGGCGCAACATCCGTGAAAAAGTTTTTCCCGAGCACGGCTTTTGGATCACGCCCGGTAATCGCACCTTCAGCAGCGTTATAGCGCAAGATGCGACCATTTCCATCCAGCTCCACGGCGCCAAATGCCATGCGATCAATTTCATCCGAACTCATTTTGCGCAACGCTGACTCGATATCATCACGCCCGAATTCCACGGCATGAGCATGTTGAGCAACTTTCTTGAACGCGGCAATCAACTGTTCGAGCTTTTGTCCGCGTTGCGATAAAACGCCACTGACCGTCTGATTTTCACTCATCGCCTGTGTATTGGCCTGAGCCAACTCATTGATACGCACCATGCTTTGACTGACATCCGTAGCCAGGGCGTTTTGTTCTTGAGCGGCTTGTGAAATCTGCCGGCCCATGTCATCGACCGAATCCACCCGCTGATTGATTTCATGCAAGGACGATTGTGCCTCATTGGCATGATTGACGCAGGTATGTGCCTGTTGCGTGCCCTGTTCTATCGCGTCTGTAACAGCTTGCGCGGAATCTTGTAAATCAACAATGATGTCGTTGATTTGTTTAGTTGCTTCCTGGGTGTTGAAGGCTAATTTACGAACTTCGTCGGCGACCACGGCAAAGCCCCGGCCATGCTCTCCGGCGCGTGCCGCCTCAATGGCCGCGTTCAAGGCCAGAAGATTGGTTTGATCGGCAATTTTAGCGATGGTATCAATGACATCGCCGATGTTATGACTGCCTTTATCCAGGCGTGTCACCATCGATTGCATACTTTCCATTTGCTGTGCCAGATGGTTGATCGCTGTCAAGGTTGAATCGACCACTTGCAGGCCCACCTGGGTTTGCTGCTTGGCCTCAGAGGCCACGCCTTGAGTTCGTTCGGCATTTTCCGCCATGACGTTGGAAGAATCGGCCATCCGTGCGCTGGCGTTAACAACATGATCGGTTTCCTGTTTTTGCGATTGCGCCAAAGTAATACTTTGCTGACTGTTACCGACAAACTGCTGTACTGCGACATTGAGATCATCAGATGTCTCGGCAACTTGTTCGACAATTTGCTGCCAGTGATCATTGTGCTGGTTAATGGCGCGAAAAAAAGTGGCCAACTCGTCATCGCCGGTAGCGCTCAGGCGCATATCCGGATGACTGGCCATGCGCGACAACATGCCTATGGCTTGCTGAATCGGTTGGGCAAAATGACTGTTTATCCGCCATGCCAAGGTCAGCATGGACACCAACAGCCAAGCACCTGTTACCGCCAGATAAAAAACTAACGCGGAACCGGACTGCTCAGTATCAATGCCCAGTGCCGCGCCTAACGCATAACCTATCACCATAAAAGCCAGCCCAATCGCGAATTGGGTTATGAATAATGCGCCTTTTAAGCCTTGACTTATCATGTATGGGAACCCTGTGATGTGAAGTAAAGCGCAACAGCCCGCTCGCCATTTATTGTTGTAACGAGCGCTTTACGCAAAGCCCATATAGGATAGCTAATGGCGAAAATAAAGCAATGACTTCAGTCCAGGAACAACCTTGGGCTGACGCACTCATTGGCTTAGGACAATGAATAAAGATGGGCATTGTTTAGTGCTGGATAACGGCAACGGAAAGTTGCCGTCAAACTACCGAAGGTTCGGCGCGACCTGATCAAGCCTTACCAGGTCAGTGCACCGCCGGTCTGATACTCGGTCACCCGGGTTTCAAAGAAGTTCTTTTCTTTTTTCAAATCCAGCACTTCGCTCATCCATGGAAAAGGATTGCTACGGCCTGGGTATTGTTCCGGCAAACCGATCTGAATCAACCTGCGGTTAGCGATAAATTCCAGGTATTCCTTGAACAGATTGGCGTTCAGCCCCAACACGCCGCGCGGCATGGTGTCGTATGCGTATTGGCTTTCAATGGTCACCGCTTCGGTGATCATGGCGATTATTTCCTGCTTGAAGCTGTTCGACCACAAATGCGGGTTTTCGATCTTGATCTGGTTGATGACATCGATGCCGAAATTCATGTGCATGGATTCATCGCGCAAAATGTACTGGAACTGTTCGGCGGTACCGGTCATTTTGTTGCGCCGGCCCATGGACAGAATCTGAGTGAACCCGACATAAAAGAAAATACCTTCAAAAATGACATAAAAGGCGATCAACTCTTTCAGCAGCTTCTGGTCGGTTTCCGGCGTTCCGGTCTGGAAATATGGATCGCTCAACGATTGAGTGAATGGCAATGCCCATTCGGCCTTGCGCGCCACCGCCGGCACCTCCCGATACATATTGAAAATTTCGCCTTCATCCATGCCTAACGATTCCACGACATATTGATAGGCGTGGGTATGCAAAGCTTCTTCGAACGCCTGGCGCAGCAGATATTGCCGGCATTCGGGGTTGGTGATATGCCGGTACACCGCCAACACCAGATTGTTGGCCACCAACGAATCGGCGGTGGAGAAAAAGCCTAAGTTTCGTTTAATGATGTCGCGCTCATCTTCGGTCAGACCATCCTGGCTTTTCCACAACGCGACGTCGGCGGTCATGTTGATTTCCTGCGGCATCCAGTGATTAGCGCAGGCGTCCAGGTATTTCTGCCAGGCCCAGTCGTATTTGAATGGTACTAACTGGTTAAGATCAGCGCGGCAGTTGATGATTTTTTTGTCATCGACCTGAATCCGTTTGGCGCCCATTTCCAGGTTCTCCAGACCGGCGGCAACGGCTACCTGATGCTCTGGATTTGGATGGACGCTGGGTGCGGCGCCTGCGGTTTGCATCAGCCGGTCATTTTCCTGCAACCCCATGCCAGGACGCACGACATCGGCTTTAATTGCTTCTGACTGCTGGTGTTTCTGGCCATTCAAACCGGCCAAAGGATCATCCCAATTCAACATTCTTTATCTCCTGATTTCGGTTACTGACACGCTTCGCACTCGGGGTCGAGAATCGAACACGCCTTGACCTCGTCCGGCTCGGTCTTGACCGCGTTCAGGCGACCATCGGCCAAGGTACTTTTTTCAACGTGCGTCGCGCCAACGGTGCGCAGGTAATAGGTGGTTTTCAATCCGCGCAGCCAGGCCAATTTGTACAAAGCGTCCAGCTTCTTACCATCCGGTTCGGCCAGATACAGATTCAATGACTGGCCCTGATCCAGCCATTTCTGCCGGCGCGAAGCGGCCTCGACCAGCCAGCGCGGGTCAATTTCAAAGGCAGTGCGGTAGAGCTGCTTCAGATCGTCCGGAATCCGGTCGATACGCTGAATACTGCCGTCATAGTATTTAAGATCGTTGATCATCACCGCATCCCACAGCCCACGCTGTTTCAGGTCGGTAACCAGGTACGGATTGATCACGGTAAATTCGCCGGACAGGTTCGATTTGACGAACAAGTTCTGATAGGTCGGCTCGATCGATTGCGACACGCCGCAGATATTGGCGATGGTCGCGGTCGGGGCGATGGCCATGGTGTTGGAATTACGCAGCCCCACCGCCTGAATGCGCTGGCGCAAAGCGGCCCAATCCAGGGTGTGACTGTCGTCTTGTTGCAGATAATCGCCACGCTGCTGCTTTAACCAGGCTACCGAGTCAATCGGTAACACGCCCTGACTCCACAGCGAACCTTGATAGCTGGAATAAGCACCGCGCTCCTCGGCCAGATCAGCAGAAGCCTCCAGCACAAAATAACTGATTTGCTCCATGCTGTGGTCGGCGAAACTCACCGCCTGTTCCGAGGCATAAGGCAAGCGGAGTTGATATAAGCAATCCTGAAAGCCCATCACGCCCAACCCTACCGGCCGGTGGCGCAGATTCGCCCTTCGCGCCTGCGGCACGCTGTAATAGTTGTAATCGATGACATTGTCCAGCATACGCATGGCGGTGCGCACGGTGCGCCGCAGTTTATCGACATCCAGGACGCCGTCTTTAGTTAAGTGCGCGGGCAAGTTGATCGAGCCCAGGTTGCAGACCGCGATTTCGCTGTCCGAGGTGTTCAAGGTAATTTCCGTGCACAGGTTGGAACTGTGTACCACGCCGACATGCTGCTGCGGCGAACGGATATTGCATGGGTCTTTGAAAGTAATCCACGGATGACCGGTCTCGAACAACATGGACAGCATTTTTCGCCACAAAGTCAGCGCCGGAATGCGTTTATGCAGCTTGATTTCGCCGCGCAAGGCTTTTTCTTCATAAGCCAGATAGGCTTGTTCAAAAGCCTCGCCATACAAGTCATGCAAATCCGGCACCTGATCGGGCGAGAATAACGTCCACTCGCCTTCCTCGGCGACCCGCTTCATGAACAAATCCGGAATCCAGTTGGCACTGTTCATATCGTGGGTGCGGCGCCGGTCATCACCGGTGTTTTTACGCAGCTCCAGAAACTCTTCGATATCCAGATGCCAGGTTTCAAGATAGGCGCACATGGCACCTTTGCGTTTACCGCCGTTATGCGCCAGCGCATTGACGGTCATGTAGGAGTGATCTCCTTCGACTTGCAAATCATGTACGAAAGGTACAGGCGCAATCGGGTTGACCGCACGAACACGGGTGAACAACCAGTTTTTCCAGCGAATCCAATTGCATTTGCTCAAGGACTGACAACCCACACGCTCGGCAATTTCGCTAACGGCTGGAATACGTAAGTCATACGCGCTGACCGTGCCGTTAAAATGCACGTCACTGCCATCGATACGCTGCCCGGTATGTGTCTGTTCACGTTCCCGGTATTGGCCGGCGCAAGGGATGCCTAGGCGTAACAATTGATAACGCACACCTTCGATCAGAGCATAAGAGGTGTTGGTGAAATAAATTTCCTTACCCCGACTAACACCGCCGTCAGTTTCCAAAAGGCCTTGCAATAACGCCAAGGTCTGCGATTTCGGTAAATGCGAGAACCTACGGGCGATATGCTTTTGTCCGTTTGAGGCATAAATATCGTCAGGAGAAAAAGGCATAGCTGCTTCGTTGTTGCTCACAAACTGGCCTGTGGTGGCACAGCGCGCCAGACCGCGCCCTGCAGACCAGCGTATTTGCAAGTAATGCGCGTTACGCTGGTACAGCCAGCAGTGAATGCCACGCGCTTCCAGATAATTACGCACGAATGTCAGGTGTGTATCTTTGGCTGGATTGCCGGATACACCCCATTCCAGCCCCTCCTTGGACACATGTCCATCACCCAACAAAATGCCATAAAAACGGGCATCATCTGCGCTGAAACCAGGTACGGCAACGGTTTCTTCCGGAATGACCTGAGCAACATAATCGCCACAGGCCAGCTCACCCGCCTCAACCCATTCGGCTTCAACTTTGCCTTTTTCCAGCCATGCCAAGGTACGAGCACACGCCTGCTCCATAGGGACATTTTTGATCGCCCACACCGGGTGGCCGGCGGTTACTTGTACAGGATGGATGGCGTGTTTAAGTGTTAACTCCACCATCGCATCGGTTTGGTTGTAAGTCATGTGCTTTAGCACTTCACGATATTGCCCGCGCTGGCCCAATACCAAATCACCCCGGCGCACGTCTTTAATGGGTTTCACGCCTTCGGCGGTGAAAACATGCACATCCGGCGCGAAACATTGATTCACCGCCACTGCGGTATCGTTAGCCACTTTCAAAAACGGCACCACGCCTTGTGATTTGCCATTGGTACCTTTGATGTGCGCCCCCATGGCCCGCACCCGACTCCAGTCATTGCCTAAGCCGCCGGCGAATTTAGACAACAAGGCATCGTCTTTGATGGCGCTGAATATACCATCCAGATCATCGGGCACGGTGGTCAGGTAACAGGATGACAGTTGCGGGCGCAAAGTGCCGGAATTGAATAAAGTCGGCGTCGAACTCATGAAATCGAAGCTGGACAATAACTGGTAAAACTCAATCGCCCGCGCTTCCCGGTCGATTTCATTGATCGCAAGCCCCATTGCCACGCGCATGAAAAACGCCTGCGGCAACTCGAAACGCACGCTGTTGTGATGGATGAAATAACGGTCGTACAGCGTTTGCAAACCCAGATAATTGAATTGCAAATCGCGCTCTGGCAGCAAAGCCTCGGCTAATTTAGCCACATCAAATTGCAGCAACGTCTCATCCAAAAGCTCCAGCTCGACGCCCCGCTTGAGATAGTCGATAAAGTATTCGCCATAACGTTCGCCCATTTGCTGATGGCTGAGCTTAACATCAGCACCAGCCAGCAAGGACAAGGCCTCCCGACGCAAGGTATCCAGCAACAAACGGGCGCAGACATACGAGTATTCAGGTTCATGCTCGATCAGCGTGCGCGCGGTCATGATCAGGGTCGCGCTCAGGTCGGTTTCCGGCACGCCGTCGTAAAGACTTTTCAAGGTATCCTGATAAAGCCGCTGTTGATCGACCGCTGCCAACCCTTGGCAGGCCTCCTGCAACACCGCCCGCAAACGCACCTCGTCCAATGGCGCTTTACTGCCATCGACCAAGGTCACCTGTAATGCCGACCGCCCCGGCTGGGCTTCAACCTCTTGTTGTGAGCGCAAACGGGCATGTTCTTCCCGGTACAGCACATAGGCGCGGGCGACTTTATGATGACCGCCGCGCATTAACGCCAGCTCGACCTGATCCTGGATGTCCTCGATATGCACCGTGCCGCCATCCGGCATACGCCGCGCCAAGGTCATGGCGATTTGCTCAGTCAATTCGGTGACAATGTCATGCACGCGCCGACTTTCCGCCGCACTGCCACCCTCTAAAGCCAGAAATGCTTTGGTCATGGCAACGGCGATTTTGCTGCTGTCAAAGGTGGTCACCTTGCCATTACGGCGAATGACGCGCAACTGCCCAGGCTTGTGGGTTTGCGTTTCCAGCCGGGTTAAGTTGGGTTGCGTTGCCAAAACAGCAGCGGAACTGTCAGTATCTTGGGTTGCCAGGGACATAAAGCCTCCAAAAAGTGGTGCGTGAAATTGGTTTTGCAAGATCGACCGTGCTGACGGTCAAGATGCGAGAAGTATACAGCATATAGTGCCCAAGTCCATGACAAGCTACTATATGCTGTGTTTATGTCTGTCGGCATCCTGTGGACAACCTGTGACTCAATAACCAATTCAAGGGCAATTTCAAGCGCTTTAGCCATGCCTAAAATTCATGCAAAGCCAACCAGCTAAATACCGCGCAGGTATAATGGCCGCTCCCGACGCCCCTGATGATGCCAAAACTGACCCATGACCATGACGACCGACCATGACGCACTAGACTTTCGCTGGCTGCAACGCGTGTTCAAGCGCATGCTGCCTAATTCTCAGGCCGTGGCATTGTTGGTGATTATTCTGACCAGTCTGGGCCTGGTGCTCGTGCTGTCGGATTTGCTGATGCCCGCATTCGCAGCGGTGGTCTTGACCTATCTGCTGGATGGCCTGGTAGGTAAGTGCATACGCTTGCAAATACCCAGAATGGTCGCGGTGTACCTGGTATTTTTCGGTTTTCTGACCTCATTGGGCTTTCTGATTTTCATTCTATTGCCAATGCTGTCAGAACAAACCACCGCCTTGATACGGCAAATTCCCATCCTGGCCGATCAGGCGCGCCTGGAAATTTTACGCCTGCCTGAAGCTTACCCTGAGTATATTTCCGAGGAACGGGTGCGTGAAATGATCACCAGCTTGCAACGCGAATTTTTGTCCTACACCCAGAATTTACTTAGTTATTCGGCCGCTTCGGTGATCAGCTTAGTAACCGCTATTATTTATTTGTTTCTGGTGCCGATGATGGTGCTGTTCATGCTCAAGGATAAGCACTTGTTAATCGACTGGTTACAGCAATTTTTGCCGCGTGAGCGCCACTTGACCAACCGGGTCTGGCAGGAAGTGGACATGCAGATGGGCAATTATGTACGCGGCAAACTGGCGGAAGTGTTGATGCTGACCTGCATCAGCTATGTCACGTTTTCCGCATTGCACCTGAATTATGCGATTCTGTTGTCGGTTTTGATGGGATTGTCGGTAGTGATTCCGTATGTGGGTGCCACGCTGGTCACCGTGCCGGTCTTGGGTATTGCCTACTTTCAGTGGGGGGCGTCTAGTGATGATTTTTTGTATCTGGTGATTGGTTACAGCGTGATTCAGGCGTTTGATGGCGTGGTGCTGGTGCCGCTGCTGTTTTCCGAAGCGGTCAACCTGCATCCTATCGCCATTATTATCGCGATTCTCTTTTTTGGTGGGCTGTGGGGTTTTTGGGGGGTGTTTTTTGCCATTCCTCTGGCAACGGTGGTTAAGGCCGTGATCACCGCCTGGCCCAGAATCAGTGAAGCACCATCAGCCCGCCCTGAACATCAAAGCACTTCCGAGGCATAGTCGGCCAACCTTGAGCGCTCACCCTGGCGCAAAGTGATATGCGCTGAATGCGGCCAGTGCTTGAAATGATCGACCACATAAGTCAGCCCCGAGGTAGTCGCGGTCAGATAGGGTGTGTCAATTTGCGCCAGATTGCCGATACAAATAATTTTGGTGCCTGGCCCGGCGCGGGTTATCAGGGTTTTCATTTGCTTGGCGGTCAAGTTTTGCGCCTCGTCGATGATCAGATAACGATTCAGGAAAGTTCGGCCTCGCATAAAATTGAGTGAGCGAATTTTAATGCGGTTCATCACCAATTGCTGCGAGGCATTTTGTTCCCAATCCGTATGCTCACCCGACTTGGCACCCAGAATTTCCAGATTGTCCAATAACGCGCCCATCCATGGCGCCATTTTCTCCTCTTCAGTACCGGGCAAAAAGCCGATATCTTCACCGACCGGAATGGTTTGCCGGGTCATGATCACCTCGTTATACACGCGCTGGTCCATGGTCAACAGCAGCCCCGCTGCCAAGGCCAGCAACGTTTTACCGGTTCCAGCACTACCCAGCAACGTGACAAAATCGACATTCGGATCCAGCAACACATTCAAGGCAAAACTCTGTTCGCGATTTTTCGCGACAATACCCCAAACATTATGCTGCTGATTGCGGTAATCATTCAGCAATTCAAGCGTCGCCACATCGCCTTTGCGCTGCCGAACAATCGCCTCAAAGCGATTGTCGCCAGGCAAATACAGAAACTGGTTGGGATACCATTCATTCACTAATGGCCCTTCCAGCTGGTAAAAGGTTCGGCTATTGTCTTGCCAGGAGGTCATTTGATCGCCGTGCGCCGTCCAAAAATCATCTTCCAATGTACACACGCCGTCATAGAGCAGATCGATGTCATCCAGCGTCTGATCGTTATGATAATCCTCGGCGTTAAGTTTGAGCGCTGCGGCCTTGATGCGCATATTGATGTCTTTCGACACCAGTACCACGCGGGTTTCGGGAAACTTATCAGCCAGTGCCTTGACGATGCCTAAAATGGAATTGTCCGGCAGGTGACCTGGCATGGAGTCCGGCAGCGGTGCAAACAGCTGCTCGGTCTGAAAATACAGCCTGCCCGAGAATCTCGCGCCATTATCAGCACTCGCTTCCAGCTTCGATAAAGGAATGCCGGCTTCGATGCTTTTCGGTGATGCGCCGGTAATCAGCTCATCCAGAAAACGGCTGACCTGACGCACATTGCGCGCCACTTCCGACAAGCCCTTCTTGCCGTGATCCAGCTCCTCCAGCACTACCATAGGAATAAAGAGATGGTGCTCCTGAAAACGAAACAAGGCGGCCGGGTCGTGCATCAGGACGTTGGTATCGAGCACGAATAACTTAATATCAGGCGCGGTTTGAATGTTCATTTGGACTGGGGGGGGTTGGGTTATTTAACGACCTGTCGACAGTTCGGCGAGCGCTGCCAGCACGTCCTGAACATGACCGGGTACCTTGACCTTACGCCACTCGCGGCGCAGCACGCCGTCCGGGTCAATCAGGAATGTACTGCGCTCAATGCCGCGCACTTGCTTGCCGTACATGTTTTTTTGTTTCATCACGCCAAACACAGCACACAAGCTTTCTTCCGGATCGGTAATCAAGGGAAACGGGAAATCATGTTTGGCTTTGAAATTTTCATGCGTCTTTAATTTATCGCGGGAAACGCCGATAACTTCTGCGTTCAACTCAGTAAATTGCGCATAATGATCACGAAAGTCCTGCCCCTCCTGAGTACAGCCAGGCGTATTGTCGCGAGGATAAAAATACAACACCAGAAAACGTCCGGCCAAATCCGATAATGTCAGATTGGCGTGATCAGTGCTTAACGCGGAAAAATCAGGCACGGGCTGATCGATAGCAGGGACTTCAGTCATAATTAGCGTTTGATAGGTTCTAAAATAGCGTCGATATTAAGCTGGTCAGAAAACTCCAGAAACTCCTCGCGCAATGATAATAGTGAATACTCAGGCGGAATGATGATAACAAAACGGGTGGCAAACACAGGGGCCTGGTTGTAAGTCGCAACATAGCGGCTTGCCTGCACGTCTTCTACCCAGACTTTCCGTTCCAGTAAAAAACCCACCACCTCGTGAATGACATCCTGCTCGCCAGAAGACAGCGTTTCCAGCAAATAAGGCAATCCGGACGGCGGCCTGGGCACCTCATTTTCTTGGCGTACCAGATTCATACGCATCCGGGTCTGACTTTGCAATGTGGCCAAGAGCGTTTCCAGCTTAGCAATGTGATTCCAGTTCCCCTCAACCCAGAGCTGGCAACCGGTTGCCTCGCCAAAGCTGACGCAACGCAGCTCAATCACACAACAATGACAGCGCTTGACCGCAGACAAGACGTGTTCAATGAAAGAAGATGGCGCTTCATTCAGCAGATTGATGGCAAGCCGCATAATTCCGTTGCTCATAAAGAGTAGTCGCTCATAGCTAAGAGCCTGTTGATTTTACGCACGCCAAGTCCGCGCATGACCGGTGACGCTTTCACTAGCAGCCACGGCAAACTTACCGCTTAGGAAAGTTTAGCATTAACAGCAAGCGCCACGCCAAAATAATCCCCGGGAATAACAACAGCCCTTCTCAATTTGAAGTTCAAAAAACCGTAAAAATGCTTAAACTGAGAATGACCTGAAGCAAAAGCATCATGGCCGAAATCATCAGGCTCGAAGTATAATCACCCGCAGCAACATATTTCGTTATAATTCAATATCAATGACTCCTATACCCGTCACACCGCAAAGCACATGACCCTATCGAGGCATTGTAACGGCTCGAACCATTAGTCTGGCGGTCAAGGCTGTGGACAGCGCTTGCAGACAGATGGCCACCTCATGTTGCTAAACCCAGAGTCGCCAGGTTCGCCTCCGAGCCTGCGACAGCTGCTTTTTATATTGCATTTTCTGATCACCGTACAAACAAGCCATGGCTGAAACTAAAGACGAAAGCGCCCGATTCGCGGAAGATTTGGACTCCATGCTAGATGATGCCGCCACGGGTTCAGGCCAGTTTCTCGACGATGAAGACGCGCTCGACAAGCTGCTTCAAGAAACACCAGAACCGGAACCAGAACCAGAACCTGCAGACAGCGGAGAACCGCCCATGGCGGAAATTGATGAGTTCAGCGAACTTGATGATATTTTCGACGACAACTCACAAGCCCCGAAAGCGCCCGAGCCGGCAACGCCTGATGAACCCCAGGCCACACCTGAGTTCAATATCGCAGAAGATGATTTTTTAGCAGACGACCCGCCAGCGCCTGCCGCGCCCAATCCACCACCAGCCGCCACACCCGACCCCGCCGATGCTGCTGCGAACGCCGCATTGGACGCCCGGCTTAAAGCACTGGAAGTCAGTCAGCAAGCATTTGCCGGCCAGCTTGAGAAACTCATTGAGCAACAGCAACAAAGCAGCCAACAAAACCAGGAAACCTTAACCCGCCTCGAACAACAGACCAGCAGTCTGCAACATAAGCTCGAACAGAGCAAAAAATCATCGCCCTTACCCGCTGTGGCGCTGGGACTGGGCATATTGGCACTACTGCTGGGGATTCTCGGCCTGGTGCTGGTGTTCAAAAATAGTGGCCAGATTGATGATCTGGTCATGCTGACGGCCACCCTGGAAGAAACACAGGCGGCTATTGACCCCGAACAGTTCAACGCTACTCAACAACAACAGGCCACGCAGCTCACCGCTATCGAGCAACAGATCACTACGCTACAGCAACAAGTCACAGCCCTGGAAGAAAGCAGTGATGCACTTGGCGAGCAGTTAACCGAACAAGCCCATGAGCAGACAGAGTCCTTAAAGCCACTGCAAGAAAAACTGGAAAAAATTGAAAACCAGCTGGGGCAGGTCAAAAGCACGCGACGCAGCGCTCAGCCAAGCGCTAAACGCAAAACCACTCGACGCACGACAACCGCCAAAAAGCAAAACTGGGTTGTGCATCTGGTTTCGTTTCGTCAAGCCTGGTACGCACAACGCAAGGCTGCGGAGTTTCAACGCCTTGGCATTCCGGTTACGGTCAATAAAGTGACCGTTAAAGGCGCCCCCTGGCATCGCCTATCGGTGCCCGGCTTCAGCAATAAGAATCAAGCCAACGCCTATGCCGAGCGTCTTAAACAGCAGCTTCAGCTGCAATCGGTTTGGATTTCACGCGAGTAACCAATCCTGGACAGCTTCAGCAATAGCGCGCTGCTCATCAACCTGCACCACCAACACTTTAGCGCCAGGACGGTCTGGCGGATTGATCTCGGCCACTGACGCCAGTGTTTGCGCATTGCGCCGTGCATCCACGGCCACCCCCAAATGCGCGAGGGGAGCGCAAATTCGCGCCCTGAGCATGGCACTGTGCTCACCCACACCGCCGCTGAATACCAGGGCATCAATCCCACCCATCACCGCCCAATAAGCGCCAATATATTTTTGAACCCGGTAACAGTAAACCGCCAAGGCCCGCTCCGCCTCCTCATCCTGCTGCATAGCGCGCGCGCAAACCCTGCGCATATCGGCATCACCACACAAGCCTTGCAACCCAGAACCGTGATTGAGCTGATGATCGACCACATCTGCCGAAAGTTCTGCCAGCCTCATCAGGTGCCCAGGGATGGCCGGATCCAGGTCACCACAGCGCGTCCCCATCACCAGCCCCTCCAAAGGCGTAAAGCCCATGGATGTATCGACACTTCGTCCCTGCTGAATGGCACAAGCGCTGGCGCCATTACCGAGCTGTAAGGTGATCAGATTCAGCGCCTGCCGCGGCTGGTTCAGATACGCACTCACCTGAGCTAGTGCCGCGGCATGTGCTGTGCCATGAAAGCCATAGCGGCGAATACCGTATTGTTGATACCACGCTTCTGGCACAGCATAACGAAAGGCCATGTCAGGCAAGGTGGCATGAAAGGCGGTATCAAATACCGCCAGATGAGGAATATCCGAAAAATACTGGTGGGCAATAACAATCCCCAGACGATTGACCGGATTATGCAACGGCGCCAAACGATCCAAAGCCTCCAGGCGCGCCAGGTTTTCCGCATTCATGCGTGTCGGCTGGGTAAACACCTCACCGCCATGCACGACACGATGCCCGACCGCAACCGGCACCGGCAACGAGCGTTGCGACCATAGGTCGAACAACGCAGTCAGAGCGGCAGCATGGTCTGCGTCGGGCATGGCGGTCTCATGTACCGACGCACCCGATTGATAGCGATGTTGACAGTTTGCAGCGCCAAGGCCGCTTATCTGCCCATCCAGCCACACCTTCCCGGAAGGCAGGCTGAGTAGCTGGTATTTAACTGAGGAACTGCCCGCGTTAATGACCAGAATCACGCGCTCAATCACAAGTTCGGCCACACCCAGTTAGTGTACTCAGACTTGTCAATGCCATGACGATAGGCGTATTGACTGCATTCAATCTGCAAATCACGGAAATGTTCTTTGACATGCGCGCCCGACACCTGCAAACGCGCCACCCGGTCGATAACATCGATGGCCAGACTGAAGCGGTCGATTTCATTACGAATGGCCAGCTCCAGCGGTGTGTTGATATTGCCTTGTTCCTTGTAACCGCGAACATGAAAGTTTTTATGATTGGTGCGCCGGTACGCCAACCGGTGAATCAGCCAGGGATAGCCGTGGAAATTGAAAATCACCGGCTTGTCCTTGGTGAACAAGGTATCGAAGTCGCGGTCGCTCAGACCATGCGGGTGTTCACTTGAAGGCGAGAGCGTAAACAGGTCAACCACATTGACAAAGCGGATTTTCAAATCATCGAAATTTTCGCGCAACAGGCAAATCGCCGCCAACGCTTCTTGGGTCGGAATATCACCGCAACCGACCATCACCACATCCGGTTCACCACCCTGGTCATTGCAGGCCCATTCCCACAAGCCAATGCCTTTGGTGCAATGCTTGATCGCCGAGTCCATGTCCAGAAACTGCAAATGCTTCTGTTTGTCAGCGACGATGACATTGATTTTATCGGTACTGTTCAGACAATGATCGGCCACCGACAGCAAGGTGTTGACATCGGGCGGCAGATAAATCCGGCACACGCTGGGGCTTTTGTTAACCACCAGATCCAAAAACCCCGGATCCTGGTGAGTAAAACCGTTATGATCCTGCCGCCAGACCGTGGAGGTAATCAGAATGTTAAGCCCCGCCACCGGCGCCCGCCAGCTGATGCGCTGACTGATATCCAGCCATTTGGCATGTTGGTTGAACATCGAGTCGATGACATGCACGAACGCTTCATAGGTTGATAAAAAGCCGTGCCGCCCGGTCAGCAAATAGCCTTCCAGCCAGCCTTCCAGAGTATGTTCGGACAGCATCTCCAGAACCCGGCCATCGCGCGACAATTCACCGCCATCGCTGTCTTCGGGTAAGTAATCGGCCAGCCACAGTTTCTTGCTGACCTCATAAATCGCATCCAGCTTGTTGGAGGTATTTTCATCCGGCCCGAACACCCGAAAGTTATCTTTGTTCAAGCGCATCACATCGCGCAATAGCTGACCTAAAGGCCGGGTATTTTCGGCATAATCACCCCCCGGTTGACTGACCGGATGGGCATAGTCGCGAAAATCCGGCATCCGCAACGCTTTGCGCAGCAAACCGCCGTTGGCATGCAAATTAGCGCTCATGCGCCGTTGTCCTGTCGGTGCCAAGGCTTTCAGTTCAGGCAACAGGCGGCCCTCGCTATCGAACAATTGCTCAGGCTGGTAGCTACGCAGCCACGCCTCCAGTTGCGCCAGATGCTCAGGGCTGTTGTGAATATCACCGATCGGCACCTGATGCGCCCGCCAGAAACCTTCCACTTTCCGGCCATCGACTTCGCTTGGCCCGGTCCAGCCTTTCGGCGTTCGGAGCACGATCATCGGCCAGCGCGGTCGCTCTAACTGACCTTCCACGCGGGCAGCCTGTTGAATTTCCTGAATACGCTGATAACAGGCGTCCAGGGTTTCGGCCATTTTCTGGTGCATGGCCATGGGCTCGTCGCCTTCGACAAAATACGGCTGCCAGCCATAACCCACGAACAAAGCCTCCAGCTCCTCGTGGGAAATGCGCGATAACAGCGTCGGGTTATTGATTTTGTAGCCGTTCAGATTGAGAATCGGCAATACCGCGCCATCGCGAGCGGGATTCAAAAACTTGTTACTGTGCCAGGAAGTTGCCAATGGCCCGGTTTCCGCCTCGCCATCGCCGACCACCACGGTCACCAGCAAGTCCGGATTATCGAACGCCGCGCCAAAGGCGTGGGAAATGGAATAGCCTAATTCACCGCCTTCATGAATGGAACCAGGCGTTTCCGGCGTGCAATGACTGCCGATGCCACCGGGGAAGGAAAACTCCCGAAAAAACGCTTTCAGGCCTTCGGCGTCCTCGCTTTTGTTGGGATAAATTTCCGAATAGGTGCCTTCCAGATACACGGGCGCCAACACGCCGGGCGCGCCGTGGCCGGGGCCGGCCAGAAAAATAGCGTTCACATCGTGCTGTTTTATCAGCCGATTCAGATGCACATAACAGAAACTTAACGCAGGGCTCGCGCCCCAATGCCCCAGCAGCCGGTTTTTGACATGCTCAGCCTTGAGCGGCTCGGTCAGTAAAGGATTGTCTCTAAGATAAATCATGCTGCCGGCCAGGTAATTACAAGCCTGCCAATAGCGGTTTAAGGTATTTAGATTAGTTTCAGTTAAGTTCATAAAAAGCGATAAAAGTGTAAGTGAGCAGGAGAGAAGAAGTGTCGATCAGACCATAAAAGCCAGACGAAGCCTTTACCGTGACTTTAACAACAAAGTCACCCTAGCGCTGAATGATGACAACAGCATGACGATTAGCCCCAGGTCTTATGAAAGGCGCTTCGCTATTGTGCCATGACATTAGCCGGCTCCTGAGACATCAGAATTCAAGCCGGGACGCACGACGTATGGGTATAGCGACCAAACCGCTATACATCACCTCCTGCGGCAACGCCCTGAAGCGATTAAAGACAGCGCATCAGGCCGTGCAACAACACCCCATACTCAGGACAGTAAATGCTTAACCGCCTGATATTCTTCCTGCAACTCACGCTCTGAGCGTTGTAAATGCTGGCGACTGAAATCACTGATACTCAAGCCTTGAACGATTTCGTAACGCCCTTGGCGAATTTGCACCGGAAAGGAAAACATCAAACCTTTGCTAATACCATAACTGCCATCTGAGGCCACCGCCATGCTGATCCAATCATCATCCGGCGTACCTGCAATCCAGGTTTGCATCAATTTCAGCGCCGCGTTAGCCGCCGATGCCGCACTGGAACGCCCCCGCGCCTGAATCACTTCGGCGCCGCGATTTTGCACATGCCCAATAAAATCATTGGTAAACCAATCCCAATCGACTACCGACAATGCCGATTGCCCACGCACCCGGGCATGATGCAAATCAGGATACTGGCCCGCTGAATGATTGCCCCAGACAATGACATTCTTGATATCAAATGCGGGAACGCCACATTTTTTTGCTAACATCCCTACCGCTCGATTGTGATCGAGCATGGACATGGCAGAAAAATTTTGTTCCGTTAACCCAGGCGCATTACGCAAGGCAATCATGGCGTTGGTGTTGGCTGGATTGCCGGTTACCAACACTTTAACATTAGGATTGCCGCACTCACCCAGCACCTGCCCCTGATGCTTAAAGATTTCAGCATTGGCCGTCAGCAGGTCGCGCCGCTCCATACCAGGCCCCCGCGGCTTAGCACCGACCAGAAACACATAATCGGCATCACGAAAGGCGCTTTTGGCGTCATCGGTCAACATCACTCTATCCAGCAATGGATAAGCGCAATCTTGCAGCTCCATCACCACCCCCTCAAGATGCGGCAGTGCTGGTGTCACCTCCAGCAAATTCAAACGCACGGGCTGGTCGGGACCTAACAACTCGCCACTCGCCAAACGAAATAACAAGGAATAACTGATTTGGCCGGCAGCACCGGAAATGGCAAGCGTTAAAGGTGTCTTCATAACTACTCTCATCGATGTTTGATTGAAAATTATTGATCACAGTTTAGCGCACACTCACTTTTCTGCAGAACATTACGCCTCACCCAGGGTGTTTTTTACCGCTTGTACCCAGGCAACGGTTATGGTGGCTGTCACAACCCTCTTGGTCAAGGTTGCGTCAAAAATTGCCGCCTTTTGGCCTGGTCGAGGGAGCGCTATGACAAAAAACTACAATACGAGCTCACTTTTATGATAGTATTTTCGGTTCTCAAGAGTTGGCCGAACAGTCGCTGGTTTGCGTTTCGCGCAAACTGGAGGAAAGTCCGGGCTCCACAGGGCGAAGTGCCAGGTAACGCCTGGGAGGCGCGAGCCTACGGAAAGTGCAACAGAAAATAAACCGCCTCGCGCCTATCTTCTAACTGACCTTAAGGGCCTCAGGCCCAGATCATATAGCGGATAGGCGCTCGGTAAGGGTGAAACGGTGTGGTAAGAGCGCACCGCACGGTCGGTAACGGTACGTGGCTAGGTAAACCCCACTTGGAGCAAGATCAAATAGGAAAGCATACGCACGGCCCGTGCGGCTTTCGGGTAGATCGCTTGAGCCATAAGGTGACTTGTGGCCTAGATGAATGACTGTTCTCGACAGAACCCGGCTTACAGGCCGACTCTTGTGATTTATTTCCCCACGCTACTCACGATCTGCCCCCCACCTATCGCTGTCTTGTTAGCCTATAAAAACGCAAAAAGGCCCGAGCCTCGCAGCTCAAGCCTTGCGTTATTTCGCCACAGGCGAGTCATCGACCTGACTCGCGGACAAACATCCAACAGAACTTGCCATCCGCACCCGGCCTGCTAAAAAAGCAAATGTTTTTCCCACACCGGCCGAGGCATGGAAAAAACAGGATGCTGAGCTATTTCTTATTGAAACGTTGAAACGGTGCTAAGTTGCCAAACCGGTTTTATCAATGCTTGGCTTCGGCGCATCCGGCGGCGTACCGGATGATGAACTGTCTACATCAAGCTGCGGCGGAGCAAGCTTTTTACCCTGCATCAACTGATCAATCTGAAACTTGTCGATGGTTTCCCAATCGACCAAAGCTTTGGCCATGTTGTGCAGAATCTCATTATTGTCCAGCAAGATTTGCCGCGACCGCTCGTAATTGCTATCCAGCAGATTGCGAATTTCCTCATCGATCATCTGCGCCATTTGCTCGGACATGGGCTTACTGCTACCGCCAAGGTAACCTCGATTTTCATCTTCGCCATAATCCACGGCACCGATACGATCAGACAAGCCCCACTTAGTAACCATGTTACGTGCTAACTGCGTTGCCCGCTCGATATCGTTGGATGCCCCGGTGGTGACTTTATTCTTGCCATAAATCAATTCCTCGGCCACCCGCCCCCCGAACAGACTGGCAATCTGACTTTCCAATTTGTCACGGCTGGCGCTGTAGGCATCAAATTCCGGCAGAAACATGGTAATCCCCAAGGCACCGCCACGCGGCATAATGCTGACTTTATAGACAGGATCATGCTCAGGCACCAAACGTCCTACAATTGCATGGCCGGCTTCATGATAGGCGGTCATCAGCTTATCTTCCTCGCGCATAATCATACTGCGCCGCTCGGCCCCCATCAAAAGCTTGTCCTTGGCTTTTTCAAAATCCTCCATGGCCACTTCACGTTTGTTGCGTCGCGCCGCGAACAAGGCCGCTTCATTGATCAGGTTGGCCAATTCGGCACCGGAAAAACCAGGCGTACCTCGCGCCAGATCGGACACATTGACGTCATTGGCTTTGGGAACTCGCTGGATATGAACGTTAAGAATCTGTTCGCGTCCTTTGATGTCTGGAAGTCCCACGGTCACCTGACGATCAAACCGGCCAGGACGCAGCAAGGCTTTGTCGAGAACATCGGCACGGTTAGTGGCGGCGATAACAATGATGCCCTCGTTGCCATTGAAACCGTCCATTTCCACCAGCAACTGGTTCAGGGTTTGTTCACGCTCATCATTGCCGCCCCCCATGCCATTGCCACGCTGACGCCCTACGGCGTCAATTTCGTCGATAAAAATAATGCATGGCGCACGCTTTTTGGCTTGCTCGAACATATCCCGCACTCGTGAAGCACCGACACCGACAAACATTTCAACAAAATCGGAACCTGAAATGGAGAAAAACGGCACCCCAGCTTCGCCAGCGATGGCGCGCGCCAAGAGTGTTTTACCGGTTCCGGGCGGGCCAACCATCAACACGCCACGGGGAATTTTGCCGCCTAAAAATTCGTACTTTTGCGGATCTTTGAGAAAATCCACCATTTCCACCACATCTTCCTTAGCTTCCTCAACCCCGGCAACATCGGTGAACTTGACCTTAATCTGATTTTCTTCCAGCAATTTGGCTTTACTTTTACCAAAATTCATCTGACCACCAACACCACCGCCCTGTTGACGCCGGAAGAAATAAATCCACACCGCGATCAATAACAACATCGGCGCCCAGGAAATCAGAATCTGCATGAACATGGACTGCTTGGGCGGCGGCTGCACTTTAATTTTGACGCCATTTTGCAGCAGCTCGTCAACCAGCTTGTCGTCGTTAGGGTTGTAGGTGGTGAAAGGCTCACCGCTGCGGCGCTTGCCGTGAATTTCCCGGCCATCGATGGTGACCTGGGAAATAGCTCCAGAACGAATATCTTCGATAAAGTCAGAGTACGACAAGGCATAGTTATCGATTCCCGGCATGTTAACTCTGGACAAGGCCGAGAATAGCAACATGCCGATGCCTATCCAGATAACCAGTTTAATTGCGGTTGATTTCATAGTTGACTCCTTGAGAGGCCCCCTGGGCCATACTGGCCCAGAATGCCGATGCGGCTGTAAGCTGGCACGTCATGACAGCTGACCATTTTTGTTATGCACCAACAGCCGGCAGGATTAACCCCGGCTGTTGCGTCACTTCAATTTAGCAACGAATAAAAGAAAGGCGAATGAAAAAACTCACCCAGGCTCCAGAAAATCCGCCAATTCGGTACTGAAATTCGCTTTTAACTTGGCTAAGGCACTATTTTGAATCTGGCGTACCCGCTCCCGGGTCAGCGACATTTGATCGGCAATATCCTGCAAGGTCATTTCGTAGTTATTATCCAGACCAAAGCGACTGTTGATAATCTCTGCTTCCCGCGCCGGCAAGGTATTGACGGCTTGCCTTAGAAAATCGCGCAAAGTCGCATTTGCCAATTCCGTCAGCGGCTGCGGATAATGATTCTGCTCCAGCATGGTAATCATTTCCGGCTGATCGTCCTCATCGGCATTGACCGCGCTGTTCAACGACACCGTAGGCTGATAGTTTTCAACGATGGCTTTGACTTCTTCAGCCGGTAATCCGCACACCTGGACAAGCTCATCGATACTGGGCCAGCGATTGTTTTTTACCAGCCAGTCGTTCATGGTTTCAAACACCGCCGCCGCCTTAGCCGCGATATTATAAGGCAAGCGCACCATTTTCTCTTGGCGCACCATGGCTCTGGAAATAGTTTGCTTGATCCAGTATATGGCATAGGTCGAAAAACGCACCGCCCGACGCCAGTCATAGCGATCCACCGACTTGATCAGACCTACCGTGCCTTCCTGAACCAGGTCGCCGAACGAGCTGTTAGGATTGGCATACTGACGCGCCACAAAGGTCACCAGACGCAGATTACCTGATACCATGGCCTGGCGGGACTGTGACATGATACGTAGTTGGCCCGATAGCGCCAAAGCTAAATGACCTTCCGCCGCCAACACGCCGGCGACCTTGAGCTGATGCAAGCACGCTAACGCTACATGCCTTAGAAAGTTGGGCAGAAAATGCACCTCAAGCAACGCCGCACGACAGGACTCACGCGCCTCAGGCGTATTCAGCTCACTGAGCAAGGCTTGGCACAAGCGCACCAAACGCGCCTCTAGCTGCTTGGCCGTTTCCTGGCTGGCGAGTTCATCATCACCAGCATCGGAGTGATTTTTGCTGACCATATCCGATACATCGAAGCCGGCCCGGTAATGCTGCAAAAAAACCGTTGCGAATATCGGCAAGGCAGCATCTGTTCCAATCAGCAAATGTAACAACCGCTCCCGAGCACGATTCATGCGCCGGGCATGACGTGTCAGTTGTTCCGCGGTCAGCACCTGAGAACCACTTTGCCGACCTACTTTAGCCTGGGTATGCAGACGCAGGGCCAAACCCTCGTCGGTGTAATCCTGGTTTTCCCACTCAGGCAATGTATTTAGCCACTCGGCGGTTGGGGTGTGAAGTTCAGACATTGGCGAGCACCATATATTTTGTTATTGATGTGAGTAAAGTTCCCGGCCAGCTCCACGCATCGGGGCTATCGCCGCCCGGAGGCTATTTAACCAACACAGAGCACGACATAGAACTTGGTGATTAAATTACTCGTCTGTATAATTCCTGTCAATATTTTTACCTATACAAAGACTGTACAACAATGTTGTCAATGAAAGCCGTGACCCTACTAACGGGTATCAAACCCGAAACCTTACGCGCCTGGGAAAAACGCTATGGCCTGATTCAGCCCGTACGTGACGCCAATGGCCACCGCGCTTACCATCCTGAAGATGTCAAACGTTTAGGCTTGCTGGCTCATGCCACACGACAAGGCCACGCGATCAGCAAGCTTGCCCACCTTTCATACCACCAGCTTGAATCGCTGCTGGAACAAAAAGCCCATCCGGGCACTGATTTCGAGCCACTGTTACAACAAATTCTCGAAGCGCTGCAACATTATCAAACACGTCACTGCGAACACCTGCTGAAACGCGCCATGATCGCCATGCCAGCTAAAGCCTATGCACGCGATATTTTGTTACCGCTTTTGGTGAGGATTGGGGATCTCTGGCACCAAAAACGTTTAACCATTACTCAGGAGCATATCTTCTCGGCTTGCGTTAAACGCATTGTGTTAAGCATGGTCAATAACTTATCCCCCCATCCCGGGGAGCCACGGCGCATGCTGTTTGCGACCTTAACGGGCGAACAGCATGAATTCGGTATTTTGCTGACCTGCCTGATTGCAGCTGATCATGGCTTGACTTGCCAGTATGTCGGCCCGGACTTACCCGCCGAAGAACTGATCGAGGCCACTCGCTGGCTGAAACCCAGTCACATTGTGCTCAGTGCGGTCAACAGCGATGCCAACACGCCACTGCTCGATGCTTTGGCCATGCTGGCCGATACCGTGCCACAACCGGTTGAGTTGTGGATTGGTGGCCACGCCAGTACAATGCTCGCGCAACAAGACGCGCTTCCCGGGCGCTGGCAACTGATCACCAGCCTGGATGATTTCGATCTCAAGCTGCAAGCACGCCCGCATACCTCGGCCAATACCTTATCAGACTACTAGGTTATTAAAAAGTTCTCACCATGACCTATGCCCCAAAGGCACTGCTGATTTACTCTGACGACTTGTACCACAAGCTCGCCAATCTGGTTAGCAACCCCGCACTTAAAGAAACGCATTGCCAGATTATTCCGGTTGCCGCCAGTCTGTTTCTGAAAAACCCGGAACAATACACGCGCGATACTCAACACATTCTTTGCTATGTCGACACCACCGCACTGCGCGAACTGATCGAATTGGCGCTGACTCTGCAACTGTCCATCGGTCTATTACGCACCCCAGGCTTTCGGCAGCCGCACATTTTCAGACACTATGAAATCCCCAGGAACTTTAACCAAAGCCTGGAACTGGCCCTACGACTACCCGAGCAACGTCTGGATGTTTTGCGTTGCAATGGCCAGCTCGTGCTAGGCAGCCTCATCATTGGCGAATTTCCGTTTTTCCATAACCGGGATTTAACGCAAAGACAAAACGCATTCGGGCGGCGTCTGAGTGATTTTCTCCATAGCACTCGCCGTTTATTCGCCCAACGCCCCAAGCCGATTACACTCACCACAGCCAAAGGCAAAATCATCAAAACCGCCGCCACCGGCATTGCCATTATCGAAAATGCGGACACCCCTATTTTTCTCACCGACAGTGAACTACAAGCGCATTTTAATGACCGCCAAATCACCGCGCTGTTAGTTGCGCCCTCATCCATCACGCGCTATCTCAGTCTGCTGTTCAAGCCGGTATGGCCTGGCGCGAGCCGCCGGAAATTGCAAGGTTTTGGCGCGATCAAAACCAATCAACTCACCATCAGCAGCAATGCCCCGCTGTTGTGCAATCTGGATGGCGCACCATTCAGCGCCAAAGAACTCAGCCTGGTATTAACACGCGAAGCGCTGGCCATCAATGTTGGTGAACGTTATCAGAGCGGTGAGCTGCAAATTCCGGAAAAAGAACAACTGATGATTGACAATCTGCCGCAAAATGAAACCCGGCTGAAATATTTGACCCAAGCCCTGCCGTTCTTTCCCCATGCGCTGGAAGAAGACTTTAAAGACTTACTGATCAGCTTGCGTGACAACGCACAATTTTCCGGTTCGTATGTGTTGCTCATGATCCTGAGCACGGTACTGGCATCGCTGGGATTGTTTCTGGACAGTGCTTCGGTGGTGATTGGCGCTATGGTGCTGGCCCCTTTGATGTCGCCCATCATTTCATGCGCAATGGGTTTGTTACGCTCCGATGGCCAGTTAACGCGGGATGCGTTAACCACCCTGACCTTGGGCATGGGCCTGACCTTGTCAGTATCCGCGCTGATGGCAGGCTTGCTACCCTACGAAAAAACCACGGTGGAAATCCTGGCCCGCACCCACCCAACCCTACTTGACCTGGGCGTGGCCATTGTATCCGGCATCGCCGGTGCCTATGCTCATGCCAAAACCCATATCGCCCGCAGTTTGCCTGGCGTTGCCATCGCGGTGGCGCTGGTGCCACCTTTATGTGTATCGGGTATCGGGCTTGGCTGGCAGGCTTACAGCATTTTCAGCAATGCTTTATTGTTGTTCTTCACCAACCTGGTTGGTATTGTCTTGGCAGCGTTAATCACTTTCCTGATACTGGGCTTTGCGCCGTTTGCCCGCGCCGCCAAAGGCATGAGCGTGTCACTGTTACTGGCGGCATTGATTGCCGCGCCACTCAGCTTCTCCTTTGAGCGTATGATTCAAGCAGAACGCCTGCAAGCACACATTCTGAATACCCGCTTTACCGTTCAGGAGCAGCACTGGAATCTGACCAATGTGCATCTCAACCAACAAGCCGATGTGCTGACCATACATGCCGATGTGGTCGGCGCAACCTTACCTGACAACCAGGCTCTGGAAGTCATTCATGAGCAGCTTCGGCAAACCCTGCAACGCCCGGTTGAATTATCGCTGGTGTTCAGGATTCAACGTTAAACACCTCATCATCACCTTCATCGCCCGGCCAGATGTCTTGCAACGATTCACCGGGAATGCGATGACTTTCCGCAGCCCAAGCGCCCAGATCCAGCATTTGGCAACGCTCACTACAAAAAGGGCGATACTGACTGGTCGGCGCCCATAAAACCGGCTTGGCGCATTGCGGACACTTAACGTGCATCAGAATTGACAAAAACTCAACTTGAAGGGAATATTTTGCTCGGCTTGCGCGGCCCGACTGCCATCGCGCCCCGGACGCATGAAACGCACCGTAAAACGATGTTTACCGCCACTGATTTCCGCATAGCAATCCATTGACTGCGCCAAACAAACCTGAATCATCTGGATTGGCTGACTGCGATCCAGACCCATTTGCATAAAACCGGCTTCGGCAACATAGTCTTGTAACACACCGCTTTGACGAATAAAACTGAGCGCCAACGCAATACCCTCACGAATATCCGCAAACGGGGACAGCCATTGATCCAGCGCCTGCTGTTGCATCTGACTGGGCTGCTCCAGCCAGAAATGGTAGGCCGGTAAGTCAAACGAACAGGTACCGCCAGGAATGGCGCTTCTTTGCGAAACACTTTGAAACAAATCATTAGCCATCACTTTCAGGCCAATTTTGCCATTACTGCTATATAAACGCTGACTCAGCGCCTTGAGCTGAGCGAGATACGCGCTGACTTTATCGCCATCAACACCTTCGGCATTCAGCCATTGATTAAAAATAGCGATCTGCCTCTCCAGCTCTTTAAGCACCTCAGATTTCAGATCATTACGGCTGAAGATGGTCAAAATATCCAGCAGCGCAGTCACTGCGGCACGGCGCGAAAAAACACTGTCATCGGCGCTGAAATAAGCCAGTTGCTCAAACAACAGCTCCAGACGACAGAAAATACGGATGCGTTCGTTAAGGGGGAATTCGTAGCGAATTGTGTCAGTCACAAAAACTCACGGGCGGCTAGCGTTGAATAAAAATTGTGCAGCTTTTTAACCTCGTCTGCAAGCAGGTCGAGACTTTGCTCATTGTCAATCACATCATCGGCAACAGCTCTGCGCTGTGCATCACTGACCTGGCTGGCAATCACAGCGTCCATCATCGCCCCATCCAGACCATCACGCTCACGCAAACGGCGTCGCTGCTCGGCCAGCGAGCAACTGACCACCAATATCCTGTGAAATTTTTCCATGGCCTGGGTTTCAACCAGTAGCGGCACCGCAACCATAGCATAAGACGCGGTCAACAACGCTAATTGCCGGTCAATGGCCTGATAAATCAAAGGATGCAATAATGCCTCCAGACATCTTTTTTTCTCCACATCGGCAAAAATCAGGCGTTTCAATCGCGCGCGATCCAGCTCGCCCCGGTCATTGATCACATCCTCACCTAACTGCCTGGCCATGGTCTGCAATACCGGCTGGCCTGGTGCGACCACTTGCCGGGCCAGCACATCGGCATCCACAACCGGCACCCCGAGACTGGCAAATAAATCACTGACCGTACTTTTGCCACAGGCGATACCGCCGGTCAGTCCGATTTTCAGCATTTACAGCATTAACTGCAGATAAGCCGCATTCCAATCCTCGCCCCAGATCATGGCCAGCCAGCCGGCACCTGCCAGATAAGGACCAAAAGGAATTGGAACACTTTTATCCTGGCGTTTGAGCGCAATCAAGGTCACGCCCACCACCGCGCCAAGCAAGGATGACAACAAAATAATCATGGGCAAATATTGCCAACCCAGCCAGGCACCCAACACGGCCAGCAATTTGAAATCACCATACCCCATACCTTCCTTACCGGTCAGCAGTTTGAACAACTGATAAACACTCCATAGCACCAAGTAACCAGCCATAGCGCCCATCACCGCACTTTCAAGGTCGGTAAAAACATTGAAGTCATTTAGTAACAACCCCAGCCACAGCAGCGGCAGGGTCAGATTATCAGGCAGCAACTGATGATCAATATCGATACCACTCAACGCCACCAGCCCCCAGGTCAAAATCAACCCCGCCAGGGCAGCCGTGGTCAAGCCAAAATAACCCACCACAGCAACGCTTAACAGGCCCGTTAGGGCCTCGACCAGCGGATAACGCAAGCCGATTCCCGCTTGACAATGATGACAGCGGCCTTTGAGCAGGATAAAGCTTAACAGCGGGATATTTTGCCAAGGTCGCACCGGCGCCTGGCATTTTGGACAATGCGAAGCAGGCCAGGCCAAGTTAAACGGCGCAACGTCCCCACTGTCTTCAGGCAAAGCCAAAAACGCCCGGCATTCACGACGCCATTGTTTTTTAAGCATCACCGGCAAACGATAGATAACCACATTCAGGAAGCTGCCTACCATTAACCCCACACCAGCCGCCAATACCAACCAAACCGGCATAGGCACAGACTGCATCTGCGTCAGTATCATCCGACCGCCGCCCCCAATTTGAAAATAGGCAAATACATGGCCACAATCAACCCCCCAATCAACACCCCTAACACAGCCATAATGAACGGCTCCATCAGGCTGCTTAAATTATCGACCAGGTTATCCACCTCTTCTTCAAAAAAATCCGCCACTTTTGCCAACATCGCATCCATAGAGCCTGATTCCTCGCCAATCGCAACCATCTGCTCCACCATATGTGGAAACAGATGCGTTTGCTGCATTGCCAACTGCAAACGCTGTCCGCTGGCAACATCATCGCGAATAATCAATACGGCATCGGCATAAATGATGTTACCGGTGGCCCCAGCCACCGATGTCAGCGCCTCGACCAACGGCACCCCGGCCGCCGACATGGTTGACAAGGTTCGCGCAAAACGAGCAATGGCAGACTTTTCCAGAATCAATCCCACTACCGGCACTTTCAGAAGCAAACGATCCAGGGCATGATTGAACGGCCGCGAACGTTTCTTGAAATAGCTAAACACATAACCGACCGCTATCAATGCCGCAAGAATCAAATACCAGGTCTCCTGTAGCCATCGGGATAAATTGATCACCATTTTGGTGAAGCCCGGCAAATCAGCACCAAAACTTTGAAATAACTCTTCAAAGACCGGCACCACAAACAGCAATAAGATCGCCGTCACCACCACAGCGACCACGACAACCGCAATGGGATAGGTCAGCGCTTTTTTGATTTTTTTCTTTAAGGATTCGGTTTTTTCCTTATAGGTGGCGATTTTATCGAGCAAGGTTTCCAAAACCCCTGCATGCTCGCCAGCCTCGACCAGGTTAACGTACAGCTCATCAAAATAAATAGGCCGCCTGGCCAGTGCTTCGGCTAAGGTGTCCCCGCCTTCGATGTCGGCCTTGATGGCCAGCAGCATTTTCTGCATGCTCGGGTTGTCATGGCCTTTACCGACGATATCAAACGATTGCACCAATGGCACACCGGCTTGCAGCATGGTAGATAACTGCCGGCTGAAAATGGCAATATCCGCCGAGGTAATTTTTTTTTCTCCCGCGGAAAAAAGCGGCTTGGGCTTTTTCTTGATACTGACGACCCGAATCCCCTGTTTACGCAATTCGGTACGCGCTACCATTTCTGACAAGGCCGCGATTTCTCCGTTGATCTTACCACCATTCTTATCTTTGCCGATCCAGACAAAGTCTATGGATTCTGCCCCTTTTGCCATGCTTTACTCCTTGGTTACGCGATCAATTTCCGCCAGACTGGTAATACCTTGCTGAACTTTTTCCAGCCCCGAAGCGCGCAAGTCGTTAATCCCTTCCGACTTAGCTAAACGTGCGATATCCATGGTATTGCCGCCTTCCAGAATTAAATTACGCATAGCTTCTGTTAACGGCATGACTTGATAGATGCCCACCCTGCCCTTATAACCAGCGGTACACTTATCACACCCCACCGGCTGGTAGACCGTGAATCCCTGGTCTATGTCTGCGGCACTGAATCCGGCCTCTTCAAGGGTATGACGCGGCAACTCCATCGGCTGCTTGCAATGCTCACATAAACGTCGAGCAAGACGCTGGGCCATAATTAAATTCACGGCCGATACAATGTTAAACGCCGGAATGCCCATTTGCAGCAGCCGGTTCAATGTTTGTGGCGCGTCGTTGGTGTGCAGTGTCGATAACACCAAGTGACCAGTTTGCGCCGCCTTCACGGCAATTTCCGCCGTTTCCAGGTCACGAATCTCACCGACCATGATCACGTCCGGGTCTTGTCGCAAGAATGCCCGCAAGGCGCTGGCGAATGTCAGCCCCGCTTTAGGATTAACGTTAACCTGATTGATGCCCTCAACGGTGATTTCAACAGGATCCTCTGCGGTTGAAATATTACGCTCGACATCATTGAGCATATTCAGGCCGGTGTATAAAGTAACGGTCTTACCGCTACCGGTAGGGCCTGTGACCAACACCATGCCATAGGGTCGGAAAATCGCTTCGGTAAAACGCTCTCGCTGCAGCGGTTCAAAACCCAGTTTTTCAATACCGATATTGGCGCTGGTTGGGTCAAGAATCCTTAACACCACTTTTTCGCCGAACAACGTTGGACAGGTATTGACCCGAAAATCGATGGCCCGGTTACGGCTGAGCTTCATTTTGATCCGCCCATCCTGCGGCACACGCCGCTCGGCGATATCCATACGCGACATCACTTTCAGCCGAGAAATGATGCGATTGGCCACGGCCTGCGGCGGGCTTGCGATTTCATGCAAGATACCATCGCTGCGATAGCGAATCCTGAAGGTCTTTTCATAAGGCTCCAAGTGAATATCGGAAACGCCTTTTTTGATCGAATCGAGCAGAATTTTATTCACATAACGAACAATCGGTGCATCATCCGCATCAGAGCCGGTATCAGAATCTTGCGCAGGCTGGTCATCGCCTGAGGATATTTCCAGATTATCCAGGTCAGAATCCAGCAAGTCCTTCATGCTGGTATCAGCCGCCTCTAACGCGACTTCAATGGCTTTGGTCAGCTTGTCTTCTTCAACGACAATGGTTTCGACATTGCGCCGAGTCTGAAACTTGATCTCGTCTTGAGCCTGAAAATTGCTGGGGTCGGAAATGGCGATATACAGGCGATTGCCACGCTTGAAAATCGGCAGCACATGATGCTTGCGAATCAAGGCTTCACTGACGTGCTTCACCGGCACGTTACGCAGATCGATGACATCGAGATCCAGCTGTGGAATACCGAATTCCAACGAGGCTTTATCCGCGATGTCCCGTGCTGACAAAATCTGGTTACGCACCATATAGCTGACCAGCGACAGCTTTGCTTGCGCGGCGGCCTGAAGATGCGTTTTCATCTCGCTCTCGCTGCATAAGCCAGCTTGAACCAGACACTTACTCAGCCCTGCCAATGGAAATGTGGACAAATTTGCCGTCATATTGAAACAGTGTATTCAGTTCCTTAAACGATAGCCATTGTAATTTGACAGCAGCACCAGTGCTGCATTGTGCCCTGGCCACGGTAGAGCATTAAACTATAGAGTAATTTTTAGCTTTCGCCATCAGACACTCAGTCTGACACAGGCAAGACATGCCCAACCGGCCAAAATGCACAACACAGCATCCGTGATAACACTCGGTTATTGCGCATCCGGTCTTAAAATAGACTCATCGCAGATCAACGACGGCATCGGGATGTCCGTTAAAGGACGCTGTCAATACCTCCGTGTAAGCTCTTATGGCATCCTAAGCTGGCGACGCCTTTGTCGAACGTCCCGATGCTTCCCTGGGTCTTGCCGAAAATTGCAGCGCACAAGATATACTTGCCCACCTCCTACAATGCCTGAATTTTTTGCTGTTGCAATTTCAGATTCTCTAAACTGGAATGCAATTTGGCCAGCTTGTCTTGCTCTTTGGCAATCACCTCGGCCGGGGCCTTGGCGACAAAGCTGGGATTGTTCAGCTTACCTTCCAGCCGCGGCAGCTCTTTGGCCAGTTTTTCGATTTCCTTGGCCAGCCGGGCCAGCTCGGCATCACGATCGATCAACCCGGCAAGTGGAATCAGCAGTTTCATCTCGCCCACCAACGCCATCGCCGACTCCGGCGCGGCCTGGCCAGAGTCCAACCAGTCCAACGTCTCGATCCGGCCCAGTTTCTGCAAATAAACCTGGCTTTGTTGCAAAAAGTTCAAATCCTGGGCATTGCCGTTTTGCAGTAATACCGGCAACGGCTTGCCTGGCGCGATATTCATTTCCCCGCGAATCCGGCGCACGCCTAAGATAACCTGCTTCAGCCATTCCACTTCGGTGACCGCCTGAGCATCAAGCTGCCGACTGTCAACTTCAGGATACGCCTGCAACATCAGGGTTGCACCGGTTTGCCCGGCTAGGGGGGCGATCTTGTGCCAGATTTCCTCGGTAATGAACGGCATGATCGGATGCGCCAGCCTGAGCACGCTTTCCAGCACCGTGACCAGGGTTTTGCGCGTGGCCCGCTGCTGGTTTTCTGTTCCGGTCTGCAAGCTGATTTTGGCCAGTTCCAGATACCAATCGCAATAGTCGTTCCAGATAAATTCATACAGTTCCTGAGCGATCAGATCGAAACGATAGTGCTTAAAGCCTTTGTGGACTTCACCAATGACATATTGCAAGCGCGATGCAATCCAGCGATCGGCGGCGCTGGCCTCCAACTCGCCGTTAGCCTGCCCACAATCATGGCCCTCGGTGTTCATCAGCACGTAACGCGCGGCATTCCACAGTTTGTTACAGAAATTTCGGTAACCTTCGGTACGCGCCAGGTCAAAGCGGATATCCCGGCCGGTGGACGCCAACGAAGCAAAGGTAAAGCGCAAGGCATCGGTCCCGAACGAGGGTATGCCGTCCGGGAAGTCGCGTTTGGTAGCGGCTGCGATTTTTTTGGCCAGATGCGGCTGCATCATGCCTTGCGTGCGCTTGTTAACCAGCGTTTCCAGATCGATGCCGTCGATAAGATCCAAAGGATCGAGAATATTGCCTTTGGATTTGGACATTTTCTGGCCTTCGGCATCGCGCACCAGGCCGTGGATATAGACTTCCTTGAACGGCACGTCATCCATGAACTTTATGCCCATCATAATCATCCGCGCCACCCAGAAGAAGATGATGTCAAAGCCGGTGACCAAAACGCTGGTCGGGTAATGTTTGGCCAGACGTTCGGTTGAGTCCGGCCAGCCCAGGGTGGAAAACGGCCATAAAGCCGAAGAAAACCAGGTATCGAGCACGTCTTCGTCCTGGCGCAAGGGATAATCATCCGCCAAGCCGTGCCGGGCGCGCACCGCTTGCTCGGACTGGCCGACATAGACATTGCCGGCATCGTCATACCAGGCCGGAATGCGGTGGCCCCACCAGATTTGCCGGGAAATACACCAGTCCTGGATATTGCGCATCCATTCAAAATAAGTATTTTTCCAATTGTCGGGCACGAACTTGATGGCGCCGGATTCCACCGCCTCGATCGCCGGTTTGGCCAAAGGTTCGGCTTTGACATACCATTGATCGGTCAAATACGGCTCGATCACCGCGCCGGAGCGATCACCACGCGGCACCATCAATTTGTGTGGTTCAACCTTAGCCAACAGCCCTTCCGTTTCCAGCTCGGCAACCAGCTTTTTGCGCGCTTCCATGCGGTCCAGGCTTACGTAACTTTCCGGAATAACCGCCCCTTCATTGCTTTCCGGTGCGCGAATCGCGGCATCATCGGTAAACACATTGATCAAGCCGCCATGCGGCAAATCAGCGATGTCGCTGTGGTCGCGGTGTCTGAGCCAGACCTGATAATCGTTGAAATCATGCGCCGGGGTGATTTTCACACAACCGGTACCGAACTCGGGATCGACATAATCATCGGCGATAATCGGAATCAAGCGCCCTGAAATCGGCAATCGGACTTTCTCGCCCAGTAAGTGTTTATATCGGTCGTCGCCCGGATGAATGGCGACGGCGGCATCACCGAGCAAGGTTTCCGGGCGGGTGGTGGCTACGGTCAGAACACCGGCACCGTTGGCCAGAGGGTAATCGATATGCCACAAGGAACCTTGTTCTTCCTCGGACAACACCTCCAGATCGGACACCGCGGTATGCAGCACCGGATCCCAGTTCACCAGACGCTTGCCGCGATAAATCAGACCTTCCTCATACAAGCGGATGAAGACCTCGCGCACCGCCTCGGACATACCCTCATCCAAAGTGAAACGTTCGTGCTGCCAATCCAGGGATGCGCCCATGCGCCGCAATTGCCGGGTAATGGTGCCGCCGGATTGCTCTTTCCATTGCCAGATGCGCTCAACAAACGCTTCCCGGCCATAATCGTGGCGGGTTTTGCCTTCCGCCTCGACCAGACGCTCGACCACCATTTGCGTGGCAATGCCGGCATGATCGCTGCCCGCTTGCCACAGCGCCGATTTACCGCACATGCGGTGATAGCGGGTCAAACCATCCATGATGGTGTCCTGAAACGCATGGCCCATGTGCAGACTGCCGGTGACATTGGGTGGCGGAATCATGATGCAGAAAGATTCCGCTTGCTCGCCAGGTGCAAAATAGCCTTGGCTTTCCCAGTGTTGATACCAGCGTTGCTCGATGGCTTTAGGGTCGTAGGTCTTATCCATGTTTATTTGTACTTGTGAGATTATGCGTCACCGGCGTCAAACCGGCTTGCTGATAGGTTTTATAACGGTTGCGGCCTTGCCGGCGGCGATCAACATTGCCATCGACCAGCTCCAGAATGCGGGCAAACTGCAAGGCATTTTCAGGCGCCGTGGCCTGCAGATTAACCAAGGCGTCGCGCCAGCCTGGCGGGGGTGGCGCGGCGGCCAGCCAGCCTTGCCGCACCTCATCGCTTGCCGAGTCAGGGGAGCCTATGCGGTGTGGCACGAAGCTTTGCGCGCGAAACGTCCACAGCAAGGCGTCCAGACGCTCAACCTGGCTCTGATCCTGACACCACAGATAACAAAAAATGCTTTGCCGGAAGGCCTTTTCCACCAACCGGCAAGCGTAGTGTTCGAGTTGCGTGAGATCGTCGGCCGGAAGGATATAAAAATCCACCCCGGTCATGACTTACGTGTTCGCCCGATTGAACAGATATTGCAACAACAGCGGCACCGGACGGCCGGTGGCGCCTTTATTGTCACCAGAGCGCCAGGCGGTACCAGCGATATCCAGATGCGCCCAACGGAACGGTTCGGCGAATCGGGCCAGAAAGCAGGCGGCGGTGATGGTACCGGCATCGCGTCCGCCAATGTTGGCCATGTCGGCAAAATTGGACTTCAACAATTCCTGGTATTCTTCCCACAGCGGCAAACGCCATACGCTGTCGCTGGCCATTTCGCCGGCGGCCAGCAAATCCTGGCACAATACATCATCGTTACCCAACAAGCCGCTGGGCACCCGACCCAACGCCACCAGACAGGCACCGGTCAAAGTCGCCAGATCGATCACTACATCGGGGTCGAACCGTTCGGCATAGGTTAACGTATCGCACAGAATCAGGCGGCCTTCGGCATCGGTGTTCAAGACTTCGATGGTTTTACCCGACATACTGGTCAGAATGTCGCCCGGTTTGTTGGCATCGCCGTCAGGCAGGTTTTCCGAGGCCGGCACCAGGCCGATCAGATTGATCGGCAATTTCAACTTAGCGGCGGCGGCCACGGTGGCAATCACCGCCGCGCCCCCGCACATATCGTATTTCATTTCATCCATGCCCTGTCCGGGCTTCAGCGAAATACCACCGGCGTCGAAGGTCAGACCTTTGCCAACCAGTACAATCGGCTTAACGGTATTTTGTCCGCCATGATAGTGCATTTCAATCAGCTTCGGCGGCTGCCGACTACCCCGGGACACGGCCAGAAAGGCGCCCATGTTCAGGCGCTCCAGGTCGGCTTGTTCCAGGATATTGACCTCAAGTCCGGCAATCGACTGGCCTTGTACTTTTGCCGTTTCGGCCAGATAAGCGGGCGTGCAGATATTGCCCGGCAAATCGGCCAGGCGCTTGGCCAGATCAACCGCCTCGGCAATCGCCTGACCTTGTTGCAAGCCCGACTCGGCGGCAGCGCGATCCGTTTCGGCAACCGGCAGCATGATGCGCTCAATGGTGACCGGTTTTTCGACTTTGGATTTCAGTTCGTTGAACTGATACAAGCCGTCACTGAACACCTGGACAATCTGCCGCGCCCGCCAGGCGACATCGCGCTGGTTAATTTCGACATCGAGCATCGCACAGGCCAAAGATTTCATGCGTCCGGCACGGACATATTGCGCCGCAGCGGCTAACGCTTTGCGAAAATCTTTGGGCCGAACCGCGCCCGCCTTGCCCAAGCCCACTAACAACAGGCAACGAACCTGCTGACCCGGCAACCAGTTCAACGGCAAACTATCACCCGGTTTGCCGGTAATATCACCACGCGCCATCAGCTCGGACAGCGCTTGATCAAAATGCGCATCCAGCGTCAGTGCCGCACTGGTCATTTTTTGCTCTTCATAAACGCCAACGATTACACAATCTGCCGCCAATTGTTCAAGAGCGGTGCTATCAATTCTAAAATCCATGTTGAGTTCCCTCTTATTTTCATTGACCTGTCAATAAGGCCGTTTTGAGTATGGCAACGCACAAACCATTACGACACCATTTTCGCCAACTGGGCCGCGAAAGGTATGACAAAGGTTCACGATTATAACCGAAGCATGCTCACGACAGCCCCACCCTATGACAATGACTTGCTATACAGGCGATACTTCTTATAAGGATCGGCGTGAATGCCTTCCAGTATATCCTGCAACGCCGTGTTGTCCTCCAGCATCCAGGACAATTCAGCTGTCTGTGCGCCAATGGCGGTGCCGTTATGGCGAATGGTTTCGATCAGCAAAAATGCGGCATACGCCCCTAAGGGCCTGCCCTGAAAGCGCTTGCGTATGCCCATTAACGGCACCCGATTGGTAGCGGTCAAACGCCCACGCAACTTCAGGCGCCACAGCAATTTGGCCCAGCCAAACGGCAGCAACCGGCCATCGAGATCAGCAATGGCTTCGTTGAGATTGGGCAAAGCCGCCATAAAGCCGATAGGCTCGCCCTGATATTCGGCGATCCAATTGATTTCAGGGCGAATCAACGGCTTCATTTCCTTGGCGGTTTGCTGAATTTCCGCCTCGGTCCAAGGTACGAAGCCCCAGTTGTCAGCCCAGGCATCGTTAAAAATATCAAACATCAAGCGCATATCGTCATCAAAGCGCTTAAGGTTAACTGGCCGTACCACCAGCGCGTCCAGGCGCCGGGCCCGCCTGAGCAGTTTCTGAATAGGCGAGGGAAAGGGCCGAGTGACATCCAGATTGTAGGCGATCAGATCCTTGATCTTGGCGTAACCTGCGGCCTCCAGTTGCCCGGCATAATACGGCAAGGCATGGCCCATCATCAGATTCGGTGGATGATCGAAACCCTTGACCAAAACCCCGCATTCCTGATTGATGGACAAATTGAATGGCCCCATGATCCGCTTCATGCCTTTATCTTTCAGCCAGCGTTCGGCTTGCGTCAACAACGTCTGCCAAACTTCGGCCTCGTCAATCGCTTCGATAAAGCCAAAATGCCCGCAATGCCGATGATCGGGTTGTTGCAAGGCCAAATGATCGATCTGGGCGCTGATTCTGCCTACCGGCACGCCGTCCCGCAGCGCCAACCAGAAAGCGGTTTCGGCATGTTCAAAATAAGGATTGGCAGCCGGTGTCAGACGCTCTTTTTCCATGAGCTTCAACGGAGGCCGCCAGTTCGGGTCATCCCGGTACAACTGCCAAGGCACATCAATGAACCTATCAAGATCGCGCTGTCCGGTTATCTGTTGTAATTGCAAATGATTTGACATGACTGCCTCTAGCCTCGATTGGCATGTTGCACAACGGTATTTTGGTTCAGCCAATCGCGGATACGGTTGGAGTCGCCAATCGGCGTCAGTTTGCCCTGAGCGTCCAGCAACACAATAATCACAGGCCGCTCTCTCAGCCAGGCCAACATCACCAGGCAACGCCCGGCTTCATTGATGAAGCCGGTTTTAGACAAGCTGATGCGCCAATCTGAATCTGGATTGCGAATCAACACATTGGTATTTTTATAACTTAATTGCCGTTTGCCCACAG